>JAVMKH010000054.1:0-32106 GCA_031732935.1 Candidatus Contendibacter sp. | reverse complement strand
CTTCACCCCATCCCGAGCGCATCATTCGCGCGGCTGAACAATGTGGCTAATCAGGTTGGGCCAAGAGAATGACGCCCAACGTACCGACCACCGAGACTCCTTACGCCCGAGCGCACGCGCGGCCCGCCCGGTCGTCGAGAACCGCCGTGCGGACATGCCCCAAGCAATGAGCGATGACTCGGGGTTCGCTCGCCCCTAATCCCCAGGCTGCGACCGTCAAGGGCAGGGGTAGATTCGACATGACCCTCTGCGGGACCCATGTAGGGTTAGAGCAGCGGTGGGGTCTCGATTCAGGCCGACGCTCACTTCCGCGATGACGGCTTGTGGAATCAACACGGTAGCCGCCAAATTTTCGAGAAAATCCAGTCGGCTAATCCGCGAGAGGATGATCAGCGGCGAGGCGTTAACCACCCAGGATTCAGGCACGGCTGATTTCCTCCAGCACTTCCTCAATGGAGTATTGGCCGACGGGGGTATGACGGCGGGCTAGCTCGTCGATGAATTCGGCTCGGGACAGACCGGCGATTTCAGCGGCTTTGTCTTGGGCGATCTGGCCTTGCGCGTACCAGTGGCAAGCGGCGGCCAACGGCAGTTCCCGGGCGAAATCGCGCGGCGCTTTGCGAAGCGTGTTGTAGACGTCGTCAGGGAGGTTCAAGGTTATGGTGGTCATATCCCAATCCTCACTACGTTGAGGTGGTTCCAAAATACAGCGTTTCAACCATCCTTGTGGATAACTCCCCCCAAAAAATCGCGCGGAAAGGAACGCATGCTTGCGCGGGGATGAAGAATAAAATATTAAATATCAATCTGTTATAATGATCTCGCGAGGCGAAAACCCTGACCGTAATTACGGGCGGTTGGGGTGCCGCCAAAGCGGCCGGCGGAGCGCACCCACGCGGGAGGGTTGATCCAGGAGCCGCCACGTAGCGACCGGGGGCTGGTTAAATTATTATTAGCGCATGTTTGCTCCGCGCCGCCGTAGTTCTGGTCGTAGGCCGAGCAGGTCCATTCCCAGACATTCCCCGCTGTGTCATACAGCTTCCAAGGGTTCGGATCAAAGGAACCCACCGGAGATGTTTTTTGATTATCCCACTGGCTACCACAACCCTCACAGTTAGCCCGATTGCGGCCTATATCTTTACCCCACCAGTAAGCTGTCGTCGTCCCCGCTCGCGCTGCGTATTCCCATTCCGCTTCCGTTGGGAGGCGGTACCGCTTGCCGGTTTGCCGCGAGAGCCATTCGGCATACGCTACTGCATCATTCCAATCCACATCGATTACTGGCCGCTGCCCCCGGCCCCAGCCGGCATCAATGGGTTTCCCTCGCTTCGTCGCCGCGCAAAACCGGTCGTATTCCTCGAAGGTCACTTCGTATTGGCTGATCTCAAAATTGTCTACACAAACTTGATGCTGGCGCTCGTCATCATTCCGATCCGCTTCCTTCGCTGGACTGCCCATCTGAAAGCAGCCGCCCGGTATTTGCACCATCTTCGGTTCGGTGGCGGGTTGCGCCAGTGTTCTAGACCTAATCACCCACCCACCCCACACCATCAGCCCGGCTATGGTCACAGTGAATATCGCCGCTCGTAAACGCCATTTCACCGGCGGTTTTGACGCAGCGCCTTGTTCTATCCGTTGTTCCTTTACCTTCCTTGTTCCTTCCGCTACCCGCTGCTCCTCCACCTTTCGTTGTTTCTCCACCGCTCGCCCCGCCTCGGTGGCTTGTTCCTCTGCCACCCGTTTTTCTTCCTCCACAAACACCGCTTCCAGTTGCCGTTTGAACTCCGCCATCGATTGCAACCGCTGTTCCGGTTCGACCGCCAGCGCCCGTTTCAGGACAGCGTCGAGCGCCTCCGGTACATCGGGAACCCATTTTCGAGCTGGTTTGAGCAAATCCGGTTGTTGGCGCAGGGTGCTCTGCTTGCGTTCCAGCGCCGACGGCGGCCGTTGCGCGGTCAGCATGAAGTACAGCGTCGCCGCCGCGCCGTACACGTCGGTCCACGGGCCCTGCCGAGTCAGGTTGCCTTCCAGGTACTGTTCGTAGGGGGCATAGCCGGCGGAATAGATCAGCAGGCTGTGGCTGTGGGCGCTGTTGACCTGCCGCGCCGAGCCGAAATCTAGCAGAACCAATCCATCATCGGTCCAATACAGATTGCCCGGCTTCAGGTCCCGGTGCATGAACCCGGCCTCGTGCACTTTCCGCAATCCGTCCAGCACCGGCAGCATGAGCGTGATCGCTTGTCGCCACGGCAAGCGGCCGTTCGGTTGCCGTTTCAGGTACGTGGCCAGGTCCTCGCCTTCCAGGTAATCCATCACCAGATAGGCGGTCCCGTGCATCTCGAAGTAGTTCAACACCCGCACCACCCGCGGATGTTGGATCTGCGCCAGGGTGCGTGCTTCCTTGATGAAGGTTTTCAGCCCGTAGCTGAACACCTCCTCGCGTTCCCCCGCATTCAGCACCACCGTTTTCCGGTCCGTGGAGCGTCCGACGAAATCGCTGGGGTAGTATTCCTTGACCGCGACCTTCATGTGCAGCTTCAGGTCGAAGCCGCGATAGGTGATCCCGAACCCGCCCTGGCCCAGTTTTTCCCCGACCACATACCGTTTCAGTGGCGTCCCCACCGACAACAACGCCCCGGACCGGTCCGCGTTGGGTCGATATTTGCAAATCGGGCATACGGCGGTCGGGTCCCCGGCGCGGGGATGAAAGCAGCCCGGACAGGTCACCTCGACCGACTGAGGGCGGCTTCCTTCCGTTGAATCGTTCATCCGGCAATCTCTCCCTGGACAAACACGGTTGTATGGTTATTGCGCCATAAGATTAGCCGGGCGCACGCCAGACGGCTAGACCCGCCAAGAATCCGATGCTTGCAGGCAGGGGAGGGGAGTGAACGGTTACGCCCCGCCTGATTGCGGGCGCAACAGTTCCATGATGGCCTCGGCGGCTTGGCGGCTGGCGTCGCGGCGCAGTTCGCGGTGCAGGGCGTCGAATTCCGCCGTCAACCGGTTGCGGGCCAGCGGCTGGTCCAGCCAGCGCAAGACCGCTGGCCCCAGATTTTCCACGGTCGCGGCCTCCTGGATGAACTCCGGTACCAGTTCCCGCCCGGCCAGCAGATTGGGCAGGGCGAAGTGGGAAATCCTCACCAGCCGCCGGGCGAGCCACGCGGTCACCGGCGCCACCCGATAGGCCACCACCATTGGCCGCTTGAGCAGCATCGCCTCCAGCGTCGCGGTGCCCGAAGCCAGCAGCACTACGTCGGCGGCGGCCATCGCCGCGCGGGACTGGCCTTGCGCCAGCGTCAACGGCAAGGCGGGGGCACGCTCGGTTTGCATCCCCGCCAGCATTGCGTACAGGCGCGGCGTGGCCGCCGGCAGCACGAACCGCAGCTCGGGACGCCGGGCGCCCAACCAGACCGCCGTGTCCAGCAACAACGGACCCAGCCGGCTGACCTCGCCCCAACGACTGCCAGGCAACAACGCGACGACGGGGGCTTCATCCGGCCCTGGCAATCCCAGCGCCCGCCGGGCCGCCAGCGGATCGCTGCGCAGGGGAATGGCGTCCGCCAGTGGATGACCCACGGTGCGCACCGGCACGCCGTGATCCCGGTAGAACGCCGCCTCGAAGGGAAAAAGAGTGAGCATCAAATCCACGGCGCGGACGATCTTGCGCACCCGCCACGGTCGCCAGGCCCAAACCGAGGGGCTGACGTAATGCACGGTGGGAATGCCGTGGGCGCGCAACCGGCGCTCCAGGCCCAAATTGAAATCCGGAGCGTCGATGCCGATGAACGCCAGGGGAGGATCGGCGATGAATTGTCGATAAAGCTGACGGCGGAGAGCCAACAGATCGGGCAGGTGCCGCAGCACTTCCACCAGTCCCATGACTGCCAGTCGTTCCATCGGAACTAGGCTTTGAAAGCCCTGGGCCAGCATGGCCGGCCCGCCGACCCCGGTAAAGCGGAGTTGGGGATCCTGCGCCCGGAGCGCCGCTATCAGACCAGCGCCGAGCAAATCGCCCGACAACTCGCCGGCAACGATAGCGACATACATGAATCGGCGACGCTAGCGAACGATCCCATTGCGGGATGGCGCCGCCAGGAAATCGGCCAAGATTTGCAACCGCGGCCATTCCACCGTCATTTCGCGCACCTTGTCCAAGGCTTCCTCCAGCCGCAGGTTGGCGCGGTAGATCACCTTGTAGGCGCGGCGAATCGCCTGAATCTCCTCGTCGGCGAAGCCGCGCCGGCGCAGACCCTCGGCGTTGATGCCGTGCGGCTCGGCGCGATAGCCGGCCACGGTCACGTAGGGCGGCACATCCCGATGCACCCCGCAGGCGAAACCGCAGAAGCTGTGCATCCCCAGGCGGGTGAACTGATACACCAGGGCAAATCCGCCCAGCACCACGTCATCCTCGATATGAACATGCCCCGCCAGCGACGCCCCGTTGGCGAAGATGGTTCGGTCGCCCACCGTGCAGTCGTGGGCGATGTGGACATAGGCCATGATCCAATTGTCATGACCCAGTCGGGTCAACCCGGCGTCTTGCGCGGTACCGCGGTTGATGGTGACGAATTCGCGGATGGTGTTACGATCACCGATCTCCAACCGGGTCGGCTCGCCGCCATACTTCTTGTCCTGGGGCATTTCCCCCAGCGAACTGAATTGATAAACCCGATTGTCGCGGCCAATCCGGGTTGGTCCCTGGATGACCACATGCGGGCCGATCCAGGTACCGGCGTCGATTTCCACCTCCGCGCCGATGACCGAAAACGGCCCCACGGTTACGTCCGGCGCCAGTCGAGCCGTCGGGTCCACCACGGCGCGTGGATCGATCACAGGTCGATGTCCCGCTTGGCGCACATGAGATCGGCGGAGGCCGCCAACTGTCCATCCACCTTGGCTTCGCAGACGAATTTACCGATCCCGCGCTTGATCCGATCCAGCCGAACCTCCAGGATCAGTTGATCGCCCGGTCCCACCGGCCGCTTGAAGCGGGCGTTGTCCACGCCCACCAGGTAATACATGGAGCGATGATCGGGCTTCTCCTTCTCGCTCTTAAACGCCAGAATGCCAGTCGCCTGCGCCAGCGCCTCCAAAATCAGCACGCCGGGCATGATCGGCCGCTGGGGAAAGTGCCCCAGAAAAAAGGGTTCGTTGAAACTGACATTTTTGAGGCCGGTCAGCGACTGTCCCGGCTCAACCGCCAGCACCCGATCAATGAGTAGAAACGGGTAGCGGTGCGGCAGGTATTCCAAAATCCCCTGAATGTCCATTGACTCGTTCATGGTTCCGCTTCGATCCTTGTCATCTTGGATGAGTGATGGCCAGGCGCTGTCTTGATCGATTTTGCTTTCCAGGGCGGTCAGCCGCCGGAACAACTCATCCAGCCGGCGCAGGCGGGCGCTGATCTTGTTCCAGAGCCGGTTGGGTTCCACCGTCAGCCCTGAGGAATACGTGCCCGGCTGGGTAATGGACTGGGCGACCAGCGACATGCCGGTAATCTGAACCCCGTCGGCGATTTCCAGATGACCGGCGATGCCGACGCCCCCACCCACCATGCAGTGCCGACCGATCCGGGCGCTGCCGGCGATGCCGACACAGCCGGCCAGCGCGCTGTGGGCGCCGATGTGGACGTTGTGGGCCACCTGAATCTGATTATCCAGCTTGACCCCGTCCTCGATCACCGTGTCTTCCAGCGCGCCGCGATCGATGGTGGTGTTGGCGCCGATCTCGACATCGTCCCCGATCACCACGCCGCCCAGTTGGGGTACCTTGAGCCAGCGATTCCCCTGGTCGAGAGCCAGGCCGAAGCCGTCGCCGCCGATCACCACGCCCGGATGCGCCAGCACCCGATGTCCCAGTCGCACCCGGTGACAGACGGTTACCCGCGCCACCAGCCGGCTCCCGGCTCCGATCACGGCCTGTTCGCCGATCACACAGCCCGGACCGACGATCACCCCGGATTCGATCACCGCGCCCGCTTCCACCGCGCAATGCGGTCCGACCCAGGCGTCGGCGGCGACGCTCGCCGTGGGGCTGACCCATGCGGTGGCATGAATGCCTCGCCGCGATTCGATGGCCGGTTCGAACAGCGCCGCGGCCCGGGCATAGGCGACATGGGGATGGGTGGCCACCAACGCCGGTGTCGGACAATCCCTGGCGTCCTCGGGCGACAGGATCACCGCGGTGGCCTGGGTGGTCGCCAAATAGGAACGGTAGCGAGGATGGGTCAGAAAGCTGATCTGCCCGGGTCCAGCGCTCTGCAAGGGCGCCACGCCGACAATGATCGTCGCGGCGTCGCTGCCTTGCAGGCGCGCGCCCGCCGCCGCCGCGATCTCGCCCAGCGTGATCATGTCGGTGCTACTTGGATGTCAAGCGCTTGAGCACCTTGTCGGTGACATCCACCTGGGGGCTGGCATACAACGTCGCGTTGTCGTTGATGACCAGATCGAAGCCTTCTTCCTTGGCGACGCCGTTGATCACCTCCAGCACCTGCTTCTGGAACTTACCCAATTCCTCGTTGCGGCGCAGGTTGAAATCCTCCCGGAATTCATCGCTGGTCCGCTTCAACTCCCGCGCCTGGTTGCGAATCTCGTTCTCCAGATTACGACGCTGGCTTTCACTCATCACCGCGCCATCCTTGGCCAGTTTTTCTTCCTGCTTGCGCAACCCCTTCAGTGCATCGTCCAAACCCTTCTTGCGCGGCGCGAACTCCTGTTCCAATCGCTTGCTGGCCGTCTCGGCCTGCGGCGCGCTGTTCAAGATCTTGGCGATGCTGACAAAGCCAATTTTGACCTCGGCCGCCCACGCCAGCGAAGCCGGCAGCGTCAAGGCTGTTGCGATCAATAAGTTACGCACAAGTTTCAACGTCAATACCTCCATCGGCAGGATAGTGTGGGGCATCACCCCAATGCAAAAAATCAATTCCAAGCTTTCAGCGTCAGTTCAGCGGTACTCCAAAGGAGAACTGGAAAACCTCCGTTTCGTCGCCGGACTGTTCGTTGAGCGGTGCGGCGACGCTCAATACAATCGGTCCCAGCGGTGAGATCCACAGGCCGGACAAGCCGACCGAATAGCGCAACTCGTTGGCATCGAAATCACTGATAGTGGTGAAGACGTTGCCGATATCGAAGAAGGCCGCCACCCGCACGTTTTCGGATTTCTCCATGAACGGCACCGGCAAGATCAGTTGCGTGCTGGCTACGGTCTTGAACGCGCCGCCGGTGGGGTCACCGGTGGGGTGACCAGGGAGATCGCCTTCCTGGTAATAGCGGGGTCCCAGGGTGTTCGCCTTCCAACCCCGCACCGAACGCAGGCCGCCCGCGTAAAAATTCTCGAAGAAGGGTAAACCGTCGGTATCGCCGCTGTAACCATCGCCATAGCCGATTTCACCGCCCACGGTCCACGTCAGCCAACTCGCTAACGGGAAATAGGCGATGCCCCGGTAGCTCAACTTGTAAAATTCAGCGTCGCTGCCTGGAAGGGCGATCTCAGCCCCCAGTTGGTTTAGATAGCCGCTCGTTGGGAAAATAACCCGGTTGCGACTGTCGCGCGCCCAACCGGCGTCTAGCTTGAACTGGTTGTAGGTATCGCCGTTCTGCCTCAGGTACTCGCAAATCTGGGGTGGCGTCCGGTTCGACGTGACCGGTTCGGTTGTTCCGCACCCAAACGTGTCGATCCAAAGGTGCTCGTAGCCCGGACTCAACCGCAGGGTATCGAATTCATTGAGCGGAAATCCGAAACTGACCTGGACGCCATAGCTGTTCAGGATATAGTCGGCGGTGTTGGTTTCGGCGCTGTCGATTTCCCGGTAGTAAACCCGGAATCCGCGACTGACGCCATCGGGAGTAAAATAGGGGTTGTTGTAGAACAGGTTGTAATTCTGGCCGGTGTCGCTGTTGTTCAGCGCCAGGCTGAGCTGGTTGCCGGTCCCCAAAAAGTTGTTTTGGGTCACGCTCGCGTTCAGCAGCAGGCCCGACTCCTGGCCATAACCGATACCGAACAGGAGGCTGCCCGAGGGTCGCTCGACCACGGTGAAGTTGGCGTCCACCTGGTCATTGGCGCCCGGCACGGCGGGCGTTTCCAGGTTGACGCTTTCCAGATAATCGAGCCGCTGCAACCGGGTCTTGGAACGCTCGATATCCTTGGTCGAGAACCACGAGCCTTCGGTTTGGCGCAACTCTCGGCGCAGCACTTCGTCCTGGGTTTTGATGTTGCCCTGAAAGTTGACCCGCCGGACATAGACCCGCTTGCCCGGGTCCACCACGAAATTCAGCGCGACCTTGCGGGTTTCGTCATCCACTCGCGGCACGGCGTTGACGTTGGCGAAGGCATAGCCCTCCTGGCCCAGCCGTTCGCCGATCGCCTTGGCGGTCTCGGTCAGCTTGGCACGTGAGAAGGTGTCGCCTGGTTTGAGGGTGATCAACTGGCGCAGGTCCGACTCCGCGACGACGCCGAAATCCCCGCTCAGTTGCACGTCCGCCAGGGTATACAGCTCGCCCTCGGTGATGTTGAGCGTGATGTAGACGTCCTTCTTATCCGGGGTGATCGAGACCTGGGTGGAATCCACATTGAACTTGAGATAGCCCCGATCCAGGTAGAACGAGCGCAAGGTTTCGATGTCAGCCGCCAGTTTCTGCTTGGAATACTGATCGTCCTTGGTGAAGAAGGAAAACCAGCCGGGCGTGGACGATTGCAGTTGGTTCAATAGCTCCTTTTCGGTAAACGCCTTGTTGCCGACGATGCTGATCTGGCTGATGCTAGCCACCGCTCCTTCCGAAATCTCGATGGTAATCGCGACCCGGTTGCGTTCCAGTGGCCGTACCTGGCTGTTGATCCGCACCGCGTACCGGCCGCGGCTGTAGTACTGCCGCAGCAGTTCCTGCTCCACCTTGTCGAGCAAAGACCGGTCGAACACGCGGCCCTCGGCTAGGCCGACCCCGGTCAGGGCCTTTTTGAGGTCGTCGGTGCTGATGTCGCTGTTGCCCGTGATCTTGACCTCGGCGATGGCGGGCCGCTCGGTCACGGTGATCACCAGTACCTCACCCCTGCGCTCCAGGTTCACGTCGGTGAAAAAGCCGGTCTTGAACAGTGCACGGATGATGTCCGGGTAATCCTTTTCCGAAATTGTCGAACCCACCTGCACCGGCAGATAGTTGAACACGGTGCCGGCGGAGATCCGCTGCAATCCCTCGACCTGGATATCGCGCACGATAAAGGCGGCGGCATGGGCCTGGGCAATGGCGACCAGAAGGCCCAGCGAGAACAGCAGGGAGCGATACACGTTCATGAATGCGTCATTATCCAGGGCCGGGATCGGCGGTTCCTATCCCAGCAGGCGGTTGAAATCGTTGAACAGAGCCAGCCCCATCAACAACACCAGGACCACGATTCCGACCCGCTGTCCGAGGTTTTGCACCGTGTCGGACAATGGGCTGCCCTTGAGCAGTTCGATGAGGTAGTACAGCAGGTGGCCTCCGTCCAGCACCGGCACCGGCAACAGGTTCAAAACCCCCAGGCTGAGGCTGACCAGAGCTAGCAACGACAGGAACGCCAGGGCACCGGCGCTGGCCGCCTGGCCGGCAAAGTGGGCGATGGTGATCGGTCCGCTGAGATTGTCCAACGAAACCCGACCCACCAACATTCGGCCCAACATGCGCAAGGTCAACAGCGACATATCCCAGGTCTTGCCGAGCGCCGCGCCCACCGCGTCCAGCGGTCCATACCGTACCACGACCCGCAAGCTTTGGGCGAGATCGTCGGGCACCTCGGCGACGGCGCCGATGAAACCGACCCGTTCGCCCTGCTCGGTTTCTCGCGCGTCGGGAATCAGATCCAGAGCCTGCTCGGCGCCGTCGCGCTCGATTCGCACGCTGAAGGACTGGCCTGGATGCCGCTGAATCAACGCGCGCCACTGATCCCAGTCCGCGATGGGTTCGCCGGCGGCTCGCACGATGCGATCGCCCGGTTGCAGACCGGCGCGTTCCGCCGCGCCATCGCGCGTTACCTGACCGATCACCGCCGGTAACACCAGCCGCCACGGTTTTAACCCCAGTCGGTCGAACGCCAGGGTAGCCTCGCCCAAGTCTTCGACCCTGCGCGCATCCAGCACGCGGACCCGTGCCCGGTCGTCGGCGTCCTTGACCTCGACCTGGATTGCCTCGTTGGCCATGGCGCGATCCACCAGTTCCAACATGGCCGCGCTCAGGGTCGGCGTTGGCTTGCCGTCGATGGCAACGATCAAATCGCCCTTTTGAAAACCGCTCGCCGCCGCGACGGAACCGGGTTTGGGGTCGTCCAGCAGTGGCTTGGCGCCGGGGACACCGACCATGAACATCAGGCTGTAGGCCAGGATGGCGAACAGGAAATTGCAGAGCGGCCCGGCCAGCACGATGGCGATGCGCGAACCGACTGGCTGGCGGTTGAACGCGTGGGGCAATTCGGTGGCCGAAACTTCGCCCTCGCGCTCGTCCAGCATCTTCACGTAGCCGCCCAACGGCAGCGCGGCGACCACATACTCGGTTCCGTCTCGGCCACGCCGTTGCCACAGCGGCTTGCCGAAACCGATGGAAAACCGGAGTACCTTGACGCCCAGTCGGCGGGCCACCCAGAAATGCCCGAATTCGTGGACGGTGATCAACACGCCCAGTGTTACGATGAATGCTAGCAACGAAATCAACGGACTACTACTCATTATCGCCCCTCCGACGCTTGCGCGGCGATCCTCTCGGCGGCCACGGCGCGCGCCAGGGCGTCGTCGGCGAGAATCGTCGCCAGCGTATCGACCCCATGCGGCGACACTCGTTCCAAAGTCTGTTCGACCACGGCGGCGATGGCGGTGAAGCGAATCCGCCGATCCAGAAAGGCTTGCACGGCGACCTCGTTGGCCGCGTTTAGAATGGTCGGCGCGGCGCCGCCCGCATCCAGTGCGGAGAAAGCCAGCCGCAGGCAGGGAAACCGCGCGCAATCAGGGGCCTGAAACTCCAGGGGCGTTAGCCGGGCGAAATCCAAAAACGCCGCGCCGGACGCCAGCCGTCCCGGCCAGGCCAGCGCATGCGCGATGGGCGTGCGCATGTCGGGATTGCCCAACTGCGCCAGCACCGAGCCGTCTTCGTACTCCACCATCGAGTGAATCACGCTCTGCGGATGCACCACCACCTCGATCCGCGCGGGCGGCGCCGCGAACAGCCAATGCGCCTCGATTACTTCCAGGCCTTTGTTCATCATGGTGGCGGAATCCACCGAGATTTTCCGGCCCATGCGCCAATTTGGATGCGCGCAAGCCTGGTCCGGGGTCACGTCCGGCAATCGTTCCAGCGGCGTCGCGCGGAACGGCCCGCCGGACCCGGTCAACAGAATGCGTCGGATGCCCACCGTATCCAGGCCCTGGACCGCGAAATCCGGCGGCAGGCACTGGAAGACCGCGTTATGTTCACTGTCGATGGGGAGCAACTCCGCGCCGTGCTCGCGCACCGCCGCCATGAACAGCGGCCCGGCCATCACCAGGGCTTCCTTGTTGGCCAGCAGCACTCGCTTGCCGGCCCGCGCCGCCGCCAGAGTCGGTAACAGACCGGCCGCGCCGACAATGGCCGCCATGACGTAAGCCGTTTCCGGCAATGCCGCGACCCGCTCCAGTTCAGTCGCGCCGGCTAGGACCTCGACCGGCCGTCCCGCTGCTCGCAACCGGTCGCGCAGTCGTTCAGCCGCGTTCGGGTCCGCCATGACCGCGTACTCCGGTTCGTGGCTCAGGCACTGCTGAAACAGTCCCTCGACATCGCGGTGGGCGGTCAGCGCCAAGACCCGAAACCGGTCGGCATGACGGCGCAGCACGTCGAGCGTGCTGACCCCGATCGAGCCGGTCGAACCGAGAATGGTGACGCCGACGCGCGCGTTCATCCCGCCAACCCATGCCAGCCCAGCAGAAACACCGGGGCGGCGGCGATCAGGCTGTCCAGCCGATCCAGCACGCCGCCATGACCCGGCAACAGCGAACCGCTGTCCTTCACCCCGCGTTGCCGTTTCAACATGCTCTCAAACAGGTCCCCGACGATGGAAAAGCCGACCGTAACCATGCAGACCACCACGAATCCAGGCCAGCGCGAACCCACGCCCAGCACCGCCGCGCCGACCAGCGCGAAGGCCAGCGTTACCGCCGCCGCGCCCCAGACACCCTCCCAGGTTTTACCGGGACTGATGGTCGGCGCCAGTTTGCGCCGTCCCCAGCGTCGGCCGGCAAAATAGGCACCGATATCGGCGACCCAGATCAGCATCAGCAAGAACAGCACGTGACCTGGGCCAAATTCATCGCGCAAACCCATCAACGCCGCCCAGGCCGCCGCCAGCGCCACCACGCCGGCCGCGCCCACCACGAAGGGGCGATCCTGGCGGCTCGGTTGGCCCGCGTAACGCCACAACCAGACCAGAACGCCGCACCAGGCGGCGAACACCAGGATCATCAAGCCGGCCATGAACGCCGCTTGTCCCGTCAGCGGCCAGATCGCCAAAGTCAAGGCCAGCACCAAACCACTGTACAGCAGGCGACCGCGCGGTTGCGTCAGGCTCGCCAGATCAGCCCATTCCCAGGCGCACAGCAACAGCACCGCCAGCAGCACCGCGCCAAACCCGGCGGCTGGCAACTTCAGCACCACCCAAAGGGCGATCAGGGCCAGCACGCAGGCGGTGATCACGCGTTGCTTAAGCATCGGCCGCTCCAGCCACCTGTTCGCTGGTCTGGCCGAATCGCCGTTGCCGACTGGCGAACGCGGCGCAGGCGGCGTCCAGGGCCTCGCCGTCGAAGTCTGGCCACAACCGGTCGGTGAAGTACAGCTCGGTGTACGCTAATTGCCAGAGCAGGAAATTACTGATCCGCTGTTCGCCGCCGGTGCGGATGAACAAATCCGGCTCTGGCAAATCGGCCAGGCAGATGTAACGATGCAGCAGGTCAGCGGTGACCTCACCCGGCCGTAACCGACCCGCCGCCACTTCCTCGGCCACGCGCCAGGTAGCTTGGGCGATGTCCCAGCGCCCGCCGTAGTTGGCGGCGATGACCAGGGTCAGACCCGTGTTCGCGGCGGTGCGCCGCTCGGCCTGGGCGATGTACTCCTGCAGGGTCGCGGTAAAGGCGCTCCGGTCGCCGATGAAGCGCAAGCGGACGTTGGCTACGTCCAGACGCCGGATCTCGCGGCGCAGGGTGGTCAGAAACAAGTTCATCAACACTTCGACTTCGGGTCGTGGCCGTCGCCAGTTTTCGCTGCTGAAGGCGAACAGGGTCAGCACCTCGATGCCGCGCTCGCTGCACGCCTTGACGATCCGCCGGACCGCCTTGGCGCCTTCCCGGTGGCCGGCCGTGCGGGTCAGGGATCGCCGCTGCGCCCAGCGCCCGTTACCGTCCATGACGATGGCTACGTGCCGGGGCAGCAGTTCGCGCGGCGCGGCGGGGATGTCAAACGTCACCCTGGAAGCTCACTGGCCGGATTGCCATTGCGATGAAGGCCTAGGCCGATACTTCAGATTTCCATCAGCTCGGCTTCCTTGGCCGCCAACGTCTTGTCCACGTCCTGGATATGCTGGTCGGTGAGTTTTTGGATCTCGTCCTGGGTTTGCCGCTCGATGTCCTCGGGGATCTTCTTGTCCTTGAGCAAGGTCTTGAGCTGACTGTTAGCGTCGCGGCGAATGTTGCGGATCGCGACCTTCGCTTCCTCGCCCTCGCGTCGCACCACCTTGACCAAGTCGCGGCGACGTTCCTCGGTCAGCGGCGGTAGCGGTACCCGGATGGTCGTTCCGGCGGAGGCCGGATTCAAGCCCAGATCGGATTTCAGGATCGCTTTTTCAATCGGCCCGACCATGTTCTTTTCCCAGGGCGTGACTAGCAGGGTGCGGGCGTCGGCCACCGCGACCGACGCCACCTGGTTGAGTGGAGTTTCGTTGCCGTAGTAGCTGACCGTAATGTGGTCGAGCAGGCTGGCATGGGCGCGGCCGGTGCGCAGCTTGGTCAATGCCTGCTTCAGACTGTCCACGCTCTTCGCCATTCGAGAGGCGGTTTCTTTCTTAAGAGGGTCGATCATGTCGTCATTCCCGCACCACGGTGGTGCCCACGTTCTCGCCGCACACGATCCGCACCAGGTCGCCGTGGCGGTTGATGTTGAAAACCTTTAGCGGTATGTCATGCTCGCGGCACATGACGATGGCCGTGGCGTCCATCACGCCCAGCTTGCGCGCCAGGGCCTCATCGTAGGTCAACCGCTGGTAACGCACCGCAGCCGCGTCCTTGACGGGATCCGCCGAATAAATACCATCCACCTTGGTGCCCTTGAGCATTACCTCGGCGTTGATCTCAATCGCCCGCAGGCTGGCGGCGGAATCGGTGGTGAAAAACGGATTGCCGGTGCCAGCGGCGAAGATCACCACCCGGCCCTTTTCCAGATGACGGATGGCGCGGCGGCGAATGTAATCCTCGCACACCTGGTTGATGCGAATAGCCGACATCACCCGGGTGAACACGCCCAACCGCTCCAGGGTGTCCTGCATCGCCAGCGAGTTCATCACCGTGGCCAGCATCCCCATGTGATCGGCGGTCACTCGGTCCATTCCGGCCTGGGCCAAGCCCGCGCCGCGAAACAGGTTGCCGCCACCGATCACCATGCCCACTTCCACACCCAGACGGCGCAGTTCCAGCACTTCACCAGCGATGCGGGCGAGAATCCCGGTATCGATGCCGGACTCGTCATTCCCCATCAGGGCCTCGCCGCTGAGCTTGAGGAGAATGCGTTTGAAAGCCGGTCTGGAATCCCGTGTGGACATGGCGCTGCCTGGGTGGTCAAAAACGGGGGAATTGTACCCAATCGCGACTCCGGCGTCAGTGACGGCGCCGGAAGCACGGATTCGGAGCGGGTCTGAAGCTAGTCGCCGCGCGCCGCCGCCACCTCCGCGGCGAAATCGCTGGATTTCTTTTCAATCCCCTCGCCCAACTCAAAACGCTCAAACCGCATCACCCGCGCCTTGTGGGATTTCAGCAGCTTGTCCACATTCTGGTCGGGATCCTTGACGAAGGGCTGGCCTAGCAGGGTCACTTCCTCAAAATACTTGCGCAGCCGTCCCTCGGCGATCTTGTCGATCATGTTGGCCGGTTTGCCTTCGGCCACCGCCCGGGCCGCATAGATTTCCTTTTCCTTGGCGATCAACTCGGCGGGTACCTGATCAGCGCTGACGCACAGCGGCCGGCTGGCGGCGATGTGCATGGCAATGTCCTTGGCCAGCTCGGCGTCGCCGCCATCCAGTTCCACCAACACGCCGATGCGGGTGCCGTGCAAGTAGCTGCCCAGCACGCCGGTCGCTGTCTTCAGCTGGACTCCGCGCCGGACGTTGATGTTCTCACCGATCTTGGCGATGCAGTCGCGCCGGTTCTGCTCGACGCTCTGGCCGTTGGTCATGACCGCCGCCAGCAGCGCGTCCAGATCGGCGGGACCCTCGCGCAGCACCGTATCGGCGACCTCGGCGGCGAACGCCCGGAAATCATCGTTCTTGGTGACGAAGTCGGTTTCACAGTTGATCTCGGCCATGGCCACCGCTCCGGCCGTCTGCCGGAGAACGATCAGGCCCTCGGCGGCGACGCGGCTGGCTTTTTTGTCGGCCTTGGCCTGACCGGCCTTGCGCATCAGTTCGACCGCCGCCTCGATGTCGCCCCCGGTTTCCTGCAGGGCTCTTTTGCACTCCATCATTCCCGAACCCGTGCGCTCGCGCAGTTCCTTGACTAGAGCCGCCGTGATTTCCGCCATGCTTGCCTACCTCTGAAAAAAGCGAATTCAATATCAAAACGTGCTTGAAATCGGAAAGGGGGACCGTGACCAACCCCATCAAAAAGGCTCGCGGGCCAAACGCGCGCGAGCCTGTCGGGCCATGCCCGGTCGCGGGACTCAGACGCCGCCGCTCGCCAGCAACGTTTCCTCCGGAATTTCGATGAACTCTTCCTCGGCGCGGCCCGTGGTCAGCACGGCGCGGCCCTCCAGCACGGCCTCGGCCAGACCGCCGACATAGAGTTGGATGGCGCGGATCGCGTCATCGTTGCCAGGAATCAGGTAGTTCACGCCATCCGGCGAGTTGTTGGTATCCACTACCCCAATGACGGGAATACCGAGTTTGTTGGCTTCCTGCACCGCGATGCGTTCGTGGCCGACATCAATCACGAACAACGCGTCCGGCAGGCTGGCCATGTCCTTGATGCCACCCAAACTGCGCTCCAGCTTCTCCATCTCACGGCGCAGGCCAATGACTTCCTTCTTGGCCAGCCGGTCGAAGGTGCCGTCCTGAGCCATTAGATTCAGATCCTTGAGTCGCTTGATCGATTGGCGGACGGTCTTGAAGTTGGTGAGCATTCCGCCCAGCCAGCGGTTGTTGACATAAGGCATGCCGGAGCGCAGCGCCGCCTCGGCGGTCGCCTCGCGGGCCGAGCGCTTGGTTCCGACCAGCAAGATCTTGCCGCCCCGCGAAGCCATCCGGCCCGCGAAGTTCAGCGCCTCCAGGTACAGCGGCAGGGTTTTTTCCAGGTTGATGATGTGGATCTTGCTGCGTGCCCCGAAAATGTAGGGGGCCATCTTGGGATTCCAGTAACGGGTCTGGTGGCCGAAATGCACGCCGGCCTCCAGCATCTGGCGCATGGAAACAGTCGCCATTGCGGAGTGTTCTCCTTGAGAATTGGGGTTAAGCCACCACTCGCCCCGAGCGGCGACCCCTGAATTCATCAGAGGCACCCAGCCGCCCGTGCCGGCGAATGTGAGATTTCAATCCGCGCCCACTATGGCTATCAGCGGGCGAATCGAGAATTTGCCTAAAAGGCGCGCGCTTTATACCATGGATCGTTTAGGAAAACCAAACGAACGCCGCCCGCGGAACGTGGTCCCAATTATCGGCGACCGCGCCAACCGCCGTATTTTCCATTCTGCATTGCTGTGCCCGCGGACCGAAACATGTTTCAAAAGCCCCCCAAGAAGTCGCTGAACATCACTCTCAAAACGCCAGAGGAAATCGAAAAGATGCGGGTGGTCGGCCGTTTGGCCGCCGAGGTGTTGCGCATGATCGAACCCCACCTGCGCGAAGGCGTCACCACCGAGGAACTGGATCGGATTTGCCACGATTACATCGTCAACACGCAGGGAGCCATTCCCGCCCCGCTCAACTATCGCGGCTTCCCCAAATCGATTTGCACCTCGGTCAACCACGTGGTTTGCCATGGGGTTCCTGGCCCGAAGGCGTTGAAAAAAGGTGACGTGCTCAACATCGACATCACCGTGATCAAGGATGGCTACCATGGCGACACTAGCCGGATGTTCGCGATCGGCGTACCACCCATCGCCGCGCAGCGGGTCAGTCGGGTCGCCTACGAATGCCTGTGCGCCGGCATTCGCATGGTGCGGCCCGGCATTCGCCTCGGCGATATCGGCCACGCCATTCAAAAGCACGCCGAGGCTCAGCATTGCTCGGTGGTGCGCGAATATTGCGGCCATGGCATCGGCCGGGAATTTCACGAGGATCCGCAGGTCCTGCACTATGGCAAGCCCGGCGATGGCGTTCCGTTAACACCGGGCATGACCTTCACCATCGAGCCGATGATCAACGCCGGCAAGCGCCACGTCAAACTGTTGCCCGATGGCTGGACCGTGGTCACCAAGGATCACAGCATCTCCGCCCAGTGGGAACATACCATCCTGGTCACCGAAACCGGCCACGAGATCCTCACTCTGCTCCCTGGCGATTCGCTCTGAATCTTCACCTTGCTCCCCCTGGAGATCCATGCTTTACGCACCTTCCGTGGACAAGACGATCCTCGCTCCCGATCCCGCCCCGCCGGTCGAGAGCCAGCGTTGGGATGAAGCCGCCATCGTTCCCTTCGACGCGGCGGCGTTCGAGCGCGAGTTGGCCGCCGCACTCAGTCCCATCGCTCCGTTCCGCGCCTTGCTCAAGCACGGCGATGCGCGGTTTAGGGATCTGTTCCTGCAAGACGTTCCCGCCCATGAGCTGGTGCCGGCTCGCGCTCGGCTGATGGACGAGCTGCTGTTGCGGGCGTGGTCGCGGTTTTTCGAGGTGGATGCGCCGGATTTGGCGCTGGTGGCGGTGGGCGGTTACGGTCGTGGCGAACTGCATCCAGGTTCGGATGTGGACATCATGATCTTGCTCGGCGACCAGACCCTGGATACCCGCCGCGATGGACTGGAAAGTTTTCTGACGTTCCTATGGGACATCGGTCTGGATGTCGGCCACAGTGTGCGCACGGTCGAGGACTGTGTGCACGAGGGCGCCGCCGACATCACGGTCGCCACCAGCTTGATGGAGGCACGGCAACTGACCGGCTCCACGGCGTTGTTCGAGCGGATGCGCGCCGTTACCGGCCCCGACCGCATCTGGCCGGACGTTGCCTTCTTCGAATCCAAGCGGCGGGAACGCCAGCAGCGCTGCCACAAGTACCACGAAACCGCCTTTAACTTGGAGCCCAATATCAAGGAAGGCCCTGGCGGTCTGCGCGATTTGCAGATGATCGGCTGGGTGGCCAAGCGCCACTTCGGCGCCAACACCCTGGACGAACTGGTCGACCATGGCTTTCTCAGCCCGCGTGAGTATGAGGAACTGATCGAGTGCCGCAACTTTCTCTGGCAGATCCGTTTCGCCCTGCACGTTCTGACCGGCCGCCGCGAGGACCATCTGTTGTTCGATCACCAACGGCGCATTGCCCGGCAACTGGGCTATCGCGATCAGAATCACAATCTGGCGGTCGAGCAGTTCATGCAGCGCTACTACCGCACGGTCAATGCCCTGGGTCAGCTTAACGAGATGTTGCTGCAACTGTTTGAGGAAGCGATCCTGCTGGCCGACGATCCGGACGAGCCGACGCCGATCAGCCGCCGGTTCCAGGTCCGGCGTGGCTATCTGGAGGTCATCCGGCCCAATGTGTTTCTGCGCTACCCGTTCGCCCTGCTGGAAATCTTCCTGGTTTTGCAGCAACACCCGGAACTGAAAGGTATTCGCGCCGCCACCGTCCGCCTGATCCGTGATCATCTGCCGCTGATCGACGACAAGTTCCGCCATGACATGCGACCGCGCAGCCTGTTCATGGAAATCTTGCGCCAGCCCTTTGGTGTCGCGCGGCAATTACGGCTGATGAACGCCTATGGAGTGTTGCCGACCTATCTGCCGGAGTTCGGCCAGATCGTCGGCCGGATGCAGTACGATCTGTTCCACGTGTACACCGTGGATCAGCATATCCTGTTCGTAGTACGTAACCTACGGCGGTTTTTCCTGTCCCAGTTCACCGAGGAACTGCCGCGTTGCAGCGTGATCATGGAGCAATTGCCTAAGCCGGAACTGCTGTACATCGCCGGTCTGTACCACGACATTGCCAAGGGGCGCGGCGGCGACCACTCCGAACTGGGCGCTGGCGATGTCGAACGGTTTTGTCAACGGCATGGCCTGAGCAGCTTCGACACCCGATTAGTCGCCTGGCTGGTGCGCCATCACTTGACCTTGTCCCTCACCGCGCAGAAGAAGGATATCCACGATCCGGCGATCATCCATGACTTCGCCCGACGGATGGGCGACCAGATGCATCTGGATTATTTGTATCTGTTGACGGTGGCCGATATCCGAGGCACCAATCCCAAGCTGTGGAACACTTGGCGGGATTCGCTGCTGTGGCAGTTGTACGAGGCCACTCGCCGGGCGTTGCGCCGAGGACTGGACAACCCCATCGACAAGGAAGAACGCATCCGCGAGGTGCAAACCCAGGCCCGGCAACGGCTGCTCGCGACCAGGATCGACGAGGCGCGCATCGACTGGGTCTGGGAAGGCTTTGGCGACGACTACTTCCTGCGCCATTCCATCGACGAAATCGCCTGGCACACGCGCGCGATCCTCAAAAAAGGATATAACGAGCAACCACTGGTCCTGGCCCGCGCCGATCCGCAGCGAGGCGGCACGGAAATCTTCATCTACACCCTCGATCAGGACAATCTGTTCGCGTTGATCACCTCGATTCTCGATCACTTGGGATTGACGATCCTTGACGCCCGCATCTTAACCGGCCATCGCGGGTACGCCCTGGACAGCTTCACGGTGCTGGAGGATTCCGGGGCACCGATCCATGATCGGGCGCGGATCAAGGAAATCGTCGTTACGCTACGCCACGCCCTGAGTCAGCCGGACGTGGTGCCGATCTTGCCCAGCCGGCACATTTCGCGGATTCAGCGGGCGTTCCAGATACCGACCTGGGTATCGTTTCGCGAGGATGAGGCCAATGGCCGCACGGTGGTGGAACTGGTGTCCTGGGATCGGCCCGGACTGCTGTGCCGGGTCGGCCAGGCGTTCATGGAATGCGGGGTGCAGTTGCACAACGCCAAGATCGCCACGATCGGCGCCCAGGCCGAAGATGTGTTCTTCGTCACCGACCGCGAGAACCGGCCGCTGGACGATTCCCGGAAGTATGCGGCGCTGCGCGCGGCGCTGGTCGAACAACTGGATTCGAGCGAGGATTAGTCGTCGCCGCTCGAATCCGGATTGGCCGGCGGAGCGCCAACCGCTCCTGGGGATTTGCCATGAACCGGAACGTGGATTACCTGTTGGGCGGTTTACTGGGTGTTGCCCTGATTCTGGCCGCCTGGCGGGAGTGGTTGCCCTACAGCCTGACTGAAACGCTCGGCTTCGTCACCGGCGCGGCCTGTGTGTATCTGGTGGTTCGGCGGAACGTCTGGAATTTCCCCCTGGGCATCGCCAACAATCTTTTCTTTCTGGTTCTGTTCGGCCAGGCGCGGCTATACGGCGACGCCGGCCTGCAACTCGTCTACATCGCCCTGGGCGCTCAGGGCTGGATCTGGTGGTTGCGCGGCGGTCAGAACCACACCGAGTTGCGGGTCAATCGCGCGCCGCCGCGCGTGTTGTCGGTGCTGGCTGGACTGGTCGTCCTTGGCACCGTCGGCTTGATGTCGGCCCTGCAACTAGCGCGCGGCGCCGCGCCTTTTCTGGATGCTTTCACCACGGTGCTCAGCCTGGCGGCGCAATATCTATTGAACCGCAAGTCCATCGAGAACTGGTATCTGTGGATCACCGTCGATGTCCTGTACATCTACCTCTATATCGTCCGCGATTTGCAGTTGACCGCGTTGCTGTACGCCGTTTTTCTCGGGTTGTGCCTGGCCGGGTTATGGCAATGGCGGCGGGCGCTGCGACGCGAAGCCACGAGCCAGGACGCCGCCCTGGCGCCGGTTCGGGAAACGGTGTATGGCTAGCCGTGGATTGATCGTCGGCAAGTTCTACCCGCCGCATCGAGGCCATCATTTTCTGATCAATACGGCTCTGGCGCGGGTGGACGAGTTGCATGTGATCATCTGTGGCCAGCCGGGGCAAAAGCCCGCTGGCGCATTGCGCGCCGCCTGGTTGCAAGAGATTCATCCCAAGGTTCGGGTGTTGCTGATCGATGACACGCTCGACCCCGACGACTCGAAGGTCTGGGCCGAGCATTCCATTCGCTGGCTGGGTTTTGTCCCGGACGTGGTTTTCAGCTCCGAGGATTACGGCGACCGTTTCGCCCATTTCCTGGGCTGTCGGCACGTTCAGGTGGACAAGGCCCGGCAGGCCGTGCCGATCTCGGGAACGCGAGTCCGGGCCGATCCGCTGGCCTGCTGGGATTATCTGGAGCCACCCGCGCGGGGCTATTACGCCCGGCGTATCTGCCTGGTCGGCGCCGAATCGACCGGCAAGACCACGCTGGCCCAGGCGCTGGCCGGGCATTATCGCACTGTCTGGGTTCCGGAATACGGCCGCGAGTACACCGAACGCAAGCTGGCCGGCGGCGATGAGGGCAGCCGCTGGATCGCCGAGGAGTTCGTTCACATTGCCCAAACCCAGTGCGCCCACGAGGATGAAGCCGCCCGTCGGGCCAACCGGGTTCTGATCTGCGACACCGACGCGTTCGCCACGGCGATTTGGCATCGGCGCTATGTTGGTGACCGCTCCCCCGCGGTGGAATCCATCGCCGCCCGTCATCGCCGCCCGGATTTGTATCTGTTGACCGACGTGGACACGCCGTTCATCCAAGACGGCACTCGCGACGGCGAAACGATCCGCGTCTGGATGCACCGAGCCTTCGTTGCCGAATTGGAAGCGTGGCGCCGGCCGTATCGGCTATTGACGGGTTCGTTCGCCGAGCGCCGGGTTCAAGCCATCGGCCATGTCGACGCCGTTCTGGCGACCGCAAATCGCGAACCGCCAGAACCGTCGTGGTGACCCTTCGCGTTCCCCCTCAACCCAGCTTGCGGCCGTATACCGTCGCCAGCCAGATCCCCAACGCAATCAGCGCGATGCCGGCGGCGTGAAAGCCGTACAGCCGCTCGCCCAGGAAGATCATGGACAGCACCGCGCCGAACGCCGGCATCAGGTGCAGAAACTGGCCGGTGCGGTTGGCGCCCAGTTCCGCCACCGCCCGGTTCCAAAAGATGTAGGCGAGAATCGAAGGAAATAAGGCTAGGTACAGAATGCTGACCACGGTTGTGGCGTTGAGGGCGACGGCGCGGCCCTGGGCCAGGTCCCAGCTGTAGAGCGGCGTCAAGATCGTCATCCCGATCACCATGGTCGCGGCCTGGAAATTCAGCGGCTTCAGTGCCGCTGGTCGCCAGCGCAGGCAGACTGAGTACAGTGCCCAACTGGCCACCGCCGCCAACACCCATAAATCGCCGGGGTTGAACTGGCGGGCCAGCAATGCTCCCATTTCGCCTCGGCCGACGATCACCAGTACCCCCGCCAGCGAAATCAGAATCCCCAGCGCCTGCCAGCCGGTCACGGTCTGGCGCAGCAGCAGGAACGACAGCACCACGATCAACACTGGTGTCACCGACAACATGATGAGGGCGTTGGTGGCGGTGGTGGATTGAAGGCCGATGTAGACGAAGGTGTTGAAGTTGACCACGCCAAGCACGCTTAGGAGCAACAAGATCAGCCCGTGCCGGCGGATGAGTGGCCCCTGTTCGCGCAGCGATGTCCAAACGAACGGCAACAGGATCACCAGCGCCACGGCCCAGCGCCAGAACGACAGGGTGAACGGGGTGAAGACGGTATGCACCGCGCGGCCCAGCACGAAATTGCCGGACCAGAATAGGGTGGTCAACACCAGCAGCAGATAGGGCGAGGGATGCCAGGCGGTCAGAGTTTTATTCATGTTGATTCAGCGCCGATTAGCTTGTCCCCAGCTTGGCGTAGAGCGGAAAAGCGCTATCCAGATGAGCGAGCCGAGCGTCATACGTTAGCGCCGTGGCGATAATGATGCGATCGGCGAGATCGCCATGATGCTCCGGCAACCACGCGAAATGAAAAGAAATTTTCCAGGGAACCGGCAGGCTTTCGATGCTGGCCGGCGCCAGCGCATCGTGCGAAAGCGGCGCGGGCAGGTCTCGATACCCAACCGCGGGTGCAAGCCTAGCGCCTCGCCATGTACGCGGCCATCACCGCCCGCGCCGCCGTCCACCAACCTGTTAAACCCATTCATGTCCAGCATTCGCTGGTGACACCACCGAAATGAACCGCAAGGGTTCCGTGCCGTTGTTGTACACGCCATGCACCGCGCCTGGGTAGGCAACGACCACTTCTCCAACTCCTATGGGATGGGCTTGGCCGGATGCCTCAGTTTGGTACTCGCCATGTCCCGAGAGGATGGTCCAGGTATCCTGACCTGCTGGATGAAAGTGTGCCTTGATTCGTTGACCGGGTTTCACATGCCAGGCGACGATAACCGCTTCCCTGGTTTCAACGATCACCGACCGAACCGGTTCCCCGTCCGAGGGTTGCATATATTGATTGCTTTGGAAAATGCGTGTGGGTTGCATAATGACTCCTTAACACGACTACAGTCTTAACACATCTACAGTGTCATTATCCCCGCAGATCGTATTCAATGGAAATGGCGCTTTATTGCGCTCGCAGCGCCCGTTCGCTCAGCGGGTTGTCGCGCCAGGCCGCAATGAAATCGGCGAAGGTCATGATCCATCCACTTCGGTTATTCTACGGTTCAGGCCAGCAGGACTGGCGCGAATCATACGCAACTTTTGGATGTACCGATGCCCCAACCCCTGTCACACTCTCAAGCTTTTTGGAGCCCAGCAAGCTGGCGGCGACGCCCGGCGGCGCAATTGCCGGTTTACGACGACGTTCCAGCGTTGGCCGAGGTCGAGGAACGATTGGCAACTTCGTTGCCTCTCGTGTTCGCCGGCGAAATTCGTACCCTACGCGGGCACCTGGCCGACGTTGCCGCCGGGCGGGCGTTTCTGCTGCAAGGCGGCGACTGCGCCGAAAGCTTTGCCGATTTCAACGAGCGCGCCATCACCGATACCTTCCGCGTCCTGTTGCAAATGGCGGTCATTCTGACCTTCGCCGCCGCCTGTCCAGTGGTCAAGGTCGGACGCATGGCCGGCCAATTCGCCAAGCCACGCAGTTCGCCGACCGAAACCCGCGATGGCGTGGCTTTACCCAGCTATCGGGGTGATATTGTCAACGATCTCGATTTCACCGCCGAGGCCCGCCGACCTGACCCGCGCCGGCAATTGCGCGCTTACTCGCAGTCGGCGGCGACCCTGAATCTGTTGCGGGCGCTGGCCCAAGGCGGCTTCGCCGATCTGCGCCGGGTCCAGCAATGGAATCTGAATTTCCTGCGCGCTAGTCCTCAGGGCACGCGTTACCGGGATCTCGCCAGTCGCATCAGCGAAACGCTGGCGTTCATGCGCGCCTGTGGGTTGGACGCCATGGCTGATCCCCAAGTGCGGCAGGTGAATTTCTACACCTCGCACGAGGCGCTGTTGCTGGGCTACGAACAGGCACTGACCCGGCGCGACCCGCAAACCGGCGAGTGGTACGACGGTTCGGCGCATTTTCTTTGGATCGGCGAGCGTACTCGGCAACTGGATGGCACCCATGTCGAATTCATGCGTGGCATCGCTAATCCCATCGGCCTGAAGCTGGGGCCGACCGCCGACCCCGACATGTTGCTACGCCTGCTGGACGCGCTGAACCCCGACGACCAGCCAGGCCGGCTGACCCTGATTACTCGCATGGGGGCGGACAAAATCGCCACCGCCCTGCCGCCGCTGATTCGGGCGGTCCAGCGCGAGGGCCGCCAGGTCGTGTGGTCCTGCGATCCGATGCACGGCAACACGTTCGAAGCCAGCACCGGCTACAAAACTCGTCCATTCGCTCGCATCCTGGATGAAGTGCGGCAATTCTTCGCCATCCACCGCGCCGAGGGTGGTATTCCGGGCGGGGTGCATTTCGAACTGACCGGTCAGGATGTCACGGAGTGTCTAGGCGGCGCGCAGGCGATCACCGAGCAGGGCCTGGCCGACCGCTATCACACGCGCTGCGATCCGCGCCTGAACGCCTCGCAAAGCCTGGAACTGGCGTTTCTGATCGCCGAAACCCTCAAGGATTACCGGCGGACGACTGGGGCGGATATGGATACCCACGAGGGAGACGGCGAGGTATGAGGTCCGAATCGTCGCGCCTGCTGCTGGTGATGCAGACGCCCGACGCCAGTGCTGGTCGTTGCGGGCGCAAGCTGCGAGAACGCGGTTATCAGCTTGAGTTTTGCTATCCACTGAGCGGCGAGCCGTTGCCGGCGGGCATGGACGGCTACGCCGGCGCGGTGGTGTTCGGCGGGCCGATGAGCGCCAACGACGACGACAAGCTGCCCGGTATCCGGGCGCAACTCGACTGGATTCCCCAAGCGTTAAACTCCGGCCGACCGTTCCTCGGCATCTGTCTGGGCGCGCAACTGCTGGCGCGAGCCTTGGGCGCGACGGTCCAGCCACATCCGGCGGGACTGGCGGAAATCGGTTATTTCCCAGTCCAGCCGACCGCCGCTGGCCAGGCAACGTTTGAGACCCCGTTGCACGTCTATCACTGGCACCACGAGGGCTTCGAGTTGCCCGCCGGCGCGGAACTGCTGGCCAGCGGCGAACGCTTTCCGCATCAGGCTTACCGCCACGGCGCCAACGCGTTCGGCGTGCAGTTCCACCCGGAGGTGGATCGGGCGATTTTTGAACACTGGTTGGTGGAAGGGGGGCACGAACTTGTCGCGCCCGGCGCCCAATCCGCCGCCGAACAGCGCGCTCGTCACGCCCGCCACGACGCGGCGCTGGATCGGTGGTTCGAGATTTTTTTGGAGGGGTGGTTGAACGAAAACCCAAACGGTGGCTTTGGCTCGCCAGGGTAGGTGGGGTAGGAGCCACCCGCTTCAAGATCGGTCAGCGCGCTAATCGCGCGGTCGCCCGGCGCCATACAGCGGACCCATCGGCAATGGGCTTCTCTCTTCGATGTGGGCGGCGAAGGAGGGGTAGGAACTGGGATCGTGAATCGCCACCTCGGCGATCATGGTCCGATAGACCTTGTCATGCTCGTAGATGTCGAACTGCGCTTGGGGGTCCACGTAGTGGATGGTTTCGTGAAGCACCATGGCGGCCCGACACAGGGGTCCCCAACCCTGGCCCGACCAATCCATTCCCGGACGCGCGGGATAATCGTCCAAATAGACATGAAACTCCGGCGTGAAGCAGATGCGCTGCCGGTGGGGAACATAAGCTGGGGCGGTGTCGCCGCCCATGTCGATGCTCATCTGCTTGCGCGACACGCTGCGATAGATGGTCGCGCCGTTGTTCACGGTCCGCTGGGCGGCTTCGTAGTTGCTCTTGACGGTCGCCAGCAGTTTCAGAAGATAGTTGGCGGAAAAACGGTCGGTCAGCTTGAAATGCGCCGCGAACGCGGTTTGCGCGTAAGCCGGCCGACCACCCAACGCCCCACCGCCCGCGATCACTTCGTTCACTTCCTTGAGCGCGGCGGTAATCCATCGGGTGACTTGGGGTGCCGATTGCATCGCCAGTGTTTTCGGGTCCATGTCCGGCGCTGGAACCAGTCTGGCGCCTGGCCCCGTGGCGAGCGCGTTCAATTTCTGGATGGTCCTCTTCCCCGGCTCCACCAAGCCATCCTGGGAATTGAACTGCCTTTGCTGAAACTTGCGGATGGCGGCGGTGGTCTTGTTGCCGCACCAGCCGTCCAGATCGAGCACCGGTTCGGCGCCACCCAGCGCGGCGGGAACCTGATTGAGCAGCGTTTGCACGGTTAAGGTATCGGCTTCATCATTCTTGCCGTTGACGCCAACGGACGCGGTGATGTCTGGCATTCGAGTTTTCTCCAGGATAAGCGTCAGAACAATGCACGGATTGAGGAGACGACGCGCCGATCCGGATCGCTGGCTTGGGAAAGTCCTAAATAAGGTGGTCGTGTCCCAGAGTGGCCACGCCCCGCGACGCCATCCCGCTAAGAGTAGCGCAGCGCGAACCGCACCATCTGCTCCAACACCTTTTGCACCGCCGCGTTGGCCGCTCGCGCCGCGCCGTTGGCATCCTCGCTGGGGGCTGGTTCCACCGCCTCGAACACCTGCGTGCCCAACACATGCCCGCTCTTCAGGTCCACCACCTTGATCCGGGTCATCAGCCGCACCTGGCTAGGCTGGGTCATGAATTCCTGTTGCAGCCGGATCACGTCCACGTCGACCCGCAAGTTAGCCAGCCCCGGCGCGGGCGGCGATACCACCGCCTTGAACGCGCCCGTCGCCTCGAAGGCACGCACCAGGATTGGGAGCAACATTCGTGCCGGCGCGTCGCTCCAGACGCTGTCCTTGTAGTAATCCAGCTTTGGCGGTTGCCGGGTGTAGGCGATGCGATTGGAATCGAATCCTGGCGCCGCCTTGGATGGCGCTACCAGCAGGGTTTTTCCACTGGCGCGGCGGGCCGGCGTGGGGGCGAACGTGCCGACCTCCAGCAAGTAGGTTTGAGCCGGGGGCGATTGATCCTGCGGCAGGGTGCATCCCGCCAGCGCCGCCGCCAATAGGGTTCCTCCAAGCAAGATTTTATTTCTTTTCATTTTTCCTCTTACACTCTCTATTCGCTGCTTACCTACTCCTCCCCCGGCCCCGGCCGACCGCCAGGCTTGCCCAGCAACAGGGCGCGGGGATTCCGTTCCAGCAGTTCGGCCAGTTGCCGCAGGGCCGTCACCAATTCACTGGTCTGCGCCAGTAACTCGTTCATCTCCGGCACGGTGGTCTGCCCCAGCCGTTGCAATTCATGCTGGCCCGTTTTGGCCATGCCGCTCAGGTCCAAACTGGTCTGGTTGAAGGTGTCGGCCGTTTTTCGCACCGACCGGGCGGCGGTCCGAATGTCACCGAGGGTCGCGCGCAGTTGCTCGTTCCATCCATCGGTGCCTTCCAGGGCGACCATCAACCGATCCAGCGCCTGACCCAGTCGTTCCGCCCGGCCCGCCAGGGCGCCGGTGAAGGTTTCCACGTTGCTCAGGGTTTGACGGATACCGTCACCGCGATCAGCGACCGCGCCGGTGATCGTGTCGAGATGTTGCAAGGTTCGGGTCAGGGCCGTCTGGTTTTCGTCGCCCAGCAATCGTTCCAGTTTGCCGGTCAGGTTGTTGACGTTGCCCAGAATATTGTTGAAGGCTTCGTCCAGCCGCGCCACCAGCGATGGGCCGGCCTGAATCACCGGCAATTCCTGGTCGGCTTCTCGCTCCAACGGCAGCGATTGACCACCGCCGCTGGTCAATTCCACCGCCGCCACCCCCGTCAATCCGCGGGTGGACAGCGTGGCGATGGTGTCGCGGCGAATGGGGACACCACGCTCGATATCCAACACCACATCCACTTGATCGGGGTTGTTGCGGTCCAATTGGATCGATTCCACCTGCCCGACCTGGACGCCGCGATAGCGCACGGTCGCCTTGGGATTCAGGCCCGCCACCGATTCCCGGAAATACACCCGATACCGGTCGTAGGTCTTGGTCTCGCCGCCCAGCGTCAGCCAGAACGTCGCGCCCAGCAACCCTGAACCGAGCAGCACCACGAACAACCCCACCAAGGCGTAATTTACTTTGCTCTGCACGCCTGCTCCCGCGCCGCGCGCCCGCGCGGCCCCTCGAAGTAAGCCCGAATCAGCGGATGCTCCGCCTGGGTCAGTTCGCGCATCGGCGCGTAACCGATGACCCGCCGCTCGCCCAGGAACGCCACCCGGTCGGTGGCGCTCCACAGGGTATCCAGGTCGTGGGTCACCATCACCACCGTCAATCCCAGCGATTCCTTGAGCTGCGCCACCAGTTCGTCGAACGCCCCGGCGCTGACCGGGTCCAGCCCGGCGGTCGGTTCGTCCAGGAACAACAGCGCCGGGTCCAGCGCCAGCGCCCGCGCCAGCGCCGCGCGTTTCAACATGCCGCCGCTCAACTCGCGCGGCAGTCTGTTCCCCGCATCCGCCGGCAACCCCGCCAGCGCGATCTTGAGATCGGCGATTTCCACGATCCGCTGCCTGGGTAGCTGGGTATGTTCGCGCAGCGGCACCGCCACGTTTTCGCGCACGGTCAGGGAGCTGAACAGCGCCCCCTGCTGGAACAGCATCCCGAACCGTCGGCGCAGCCGGAACGCGGCGGTTTCGCCGATGCCGATGATTTCCTGACCGAACAAATGGATGGAACCGGCCGCTGGCCGCAACAGCATGATGATCGCCCGCAGCAGGGTGGTCTTGCCGGAGCCGCTGCCGCCGACCAGGGCAACGATCTCGCCGCGCCGGATGTCGAGGTCCAGATTTTCGTGAATCACCGTCGCGCCAAACTCGGTGCGCAGGTCGCGCACCGTGATCACGGCATCGGCCGGGTTCACGCTCAGCGCCACAGTCCCACCCCCCCCAGGATGATCGAGAACAGGGCGTCGGCCGCGATCACCAGGAAAATGGATTGGACCACGCTGATCGTGGTGTGCCGGCCGACGCTATCGGCGCCGCCGCGCACCTGAAAGCCCTGGTAGCAACCCACCAGCGCGATGATGGCGGCGAATATCGGGGTCTTGCCGATGCCGAGCAGGAATGAGATCGGCGTCACCACGCGCGGGAAGCGGTCGAGAAAATCACTGAAGCTCACGTCCAGCATGACTTGCGCCAAGACCATGCCGCCGAACACGCTCACCGCATCGGCGAACGTCGTGAGCAGCGGGAGGACAACGGTCAGCGCCAGCAGCTTGGGCAGCACCAGCAGGTCCATGGGCCGGATGCCGATGGTGCGCAGCGCGTCCACTTCCTCGGTGATTTGCATCGTACCGATCTGAGCGGTGTAGGACGAGCCGGTGCGGCCGGCGACGATGATGGCGGTGATCAGCGGCGCCAGTTCGCGCAGCATGGTCAGCGACACCAGCTCGACGATGAAGAGGTTGGCGCCGTAAAACTTCAGTTGCTGGCCGCCTTGATAGGCGATGACCACGCCCATCATGAACGACAGCAGCGCGATGATCGGCAGGGCGTGGACGCCGGCGGTTTCGATGTTGCCAAACAGCGCCCGCCAGCGGAACCGGCCAGGACGCAGCGCCAGCCGCGCCAGCGCCATTGCCGCTTCGCCGATGAAGGCCAGAAACTCGATGGCGTGGCGGGCGTGCGACCCAACCCAGCGACCCAGCCACTCCAGCGCGCCCCGAGCCATGGGGGGCGGTGGAGCCGCTCCGGCGCTGGCGCGGCGCTCCCGCACCAGGTCCAGTAAAGCCTCGTGTTCCGGGCGCAGGTTGACCAGGTGAACCGAGTGGCCGGTTTGCTCCAGATCGGCGACGATGTTCAGCAATCGCAGCGCGCCAGTGGTGTCGATGGCCTGGATGCCGGAACCGTCCAGCCGCAATTCACCCGCTGGCCAATGGATGGCGCGCGGTTGCGCTTCCAGCGCCTCGATACCGTTCAGGGTCCAGTCACCCTCGCAGCGGCACTGCTCCCCATCTACCTGGATGACGGCACGGTGGACGGTGGATGGAGCAGGCGACGTGGCCACGGGAAATCGCCAGTCGGAACGTTCTCAGCGCGGATTCAGCCGCCGCCAAGCGGCTGGGTCCTGCTGGCCGCCGGGCTTTTCCCAAATGCCACGCCGGGCTTGTTGGGCCTCGGCTTGGGCTTGTCGATAAGCCAGCGAGTCGTTGTATTGCTCGTACACCACCGCCCGCCCTTGTCGGACCATTTCCAGCCCGGCGTCGCGCTCGTCGGCGAAGACCTGGGCGACGACCCGACCGTAGCGGTCCTGATCCACCACTCGCAACCGGACCGAATCGCGCTGGGGCAGCAGGCCGCGGAACGCTTCGCGGGAACGGGCGCCCCATGGCTCCTGACCCATTTCCGGGGCATCGATACCGAACACCCGAACCTTGACCTCGCCGTCTGGACAACTGGCGGTCAGGGTATCGCCGTCATAGACCGATTTGACGCCGCAAACCAGTTCCGTGCCTCGACCCAACGTCGAGGAAGGAATCTTGGGTTCGTGCAGGATATAGCTGATGGCGACGATGGCCACCGTCAGCCCGCCGATCACCCAGGGCGAACGGTTCTTGCGGCGACGGGTTCGGTTCAACTCGCCGCGCAGCGTTTGTTGCAACAGTTTCAGCAGGTCTTGTTTCACCGAGGATACCAACGTGGGGAGCGGAATATGCGCCAGCCGATGCCTTCAGGATAGTCAGTCCTCGCGGGAAAATCAGAACCCTTGCGGAGACTCCCTTCCCCGCCAGGGGGAAGGGGGGACTTTCACCGTGCCGCCGCCAGCGCCTGCTCCAGGTCGGCGAGAATGTCGTCGATGTGTTCGATGCCGATGGACAAGCGCACCAGGTCCTCGCTGACCCCGGCTCTTTCCAATTCGGCCGGCGACAATTGCCGGTGGGTCGTGGTGGCCGGGTGGCAGGCGAGCGACTTGGCGTCGCCGATGTTGACCAACCGGGTGACCAGTTGCAGGGCGTCGATGAACTTGGCGCCAGCCTCGCGGCCACCCTGGATGCCGAAGCTGAGGACGCTGGCGCCGCGCCCGCCCATGTACTTGTCCACTAGCGGTTTTTCCGGGCTGTCAGCCAACGCTGGGTAGCGCACCCATTCGACTCGCGGGTGGCTCTTGAGATACTCGGCCGCCTTGACGGCGTTCTCGCAATGCCGATCCATCCGCACCGGCAGGGTTTCGATGCCTTGCAGGATCAGGAAGCTGTTGAACGGCGAAATCGCCGCGCCGGTGTTGCGCAGCGGCACCACC
>JAVMKH010000053.1:0-32216 GCA_031732935.1 Candidatus Contendibacter sp. | reverse complement strand
TCCTTCGCCGCCGCCGCCCAGTTCGCGCCGCCGATCCTGATCGGCCTGTACTGGCAGCGGGCAAACCGGCGCGGGGCGCTCATCGGTCTGAGCGGCGGGTTCCTGGTCTGGGCTTATACCTTGCTGCTGCCGGCCATGGCCCGTTCCGGCTGGATCGGCGTGGGCTTCGTCGAGCAAGGATTGTTTGGGCTGGAACTGCTCAGGCCCTACGCCCTGTTCGGCCTGCAAACCCCGGATCCCTACATGCACTCCGTGTTTTGGAGCATGTTGGTCAATGTCGGCGGTTTGGTGTTCGGTTCGATGTTAAGCCGGCCGAACGCCATCGAACAGGTGCAGGGTAGCCAGTTCGTCAACGTGTTCGAGCGTGAACGCCACGACGGCGATGCGCTGCTGTGGCGGGGCGTGGTGGACACCGTCCAACTCCACGATCTGTTGGCCCGCTTCATCGGTCCACAGCGCGCCAGCGAAGCCTTCGACCGCTATCTCGACGGCAAGGACGACTATCCGCTGCAAGCCGACCCCCAGTTGATCCATTACACCGAACGGCTGTTGGCGGGCGCGATCGGCGCGGCTTCGGCTCGGGTGATGATCTCCTCGATCATGATGGGCGAGGTGCTCAGCATCGAGGAGGTGATGACCATCCTCGACGAAAGCACCCAGGTCATCGAGTACAGCCGTCGGTTGGAGCAGCAATCCCGCAAGCTGGAGGCGGCCTCGGCCGAACTGCGTGAAGCCAACGACCGGTTGCAGGAACTGGATCGACTGAAGGACGAGTTTATCTCCACCGTCACCCACGAGCTGCGCACGCCGCTGACCTCGATTCGCGCCTTTTCGGAAATTTTGCTGGCCAACCCCGACATGGAGGTCGAACAGCGTGGCAGATTCCTCAGCATCATCGTCAAGGAAAGCGAGCGGTTAACCCGGTTGATCAATCAGGTCCTGGACATGGCCAAGATCGATTCGGGTCGGATCGACTGGCGCGTCGAGGAAATCGACCTACGGGCGTTGATTCAGGACGCCATCAACTCCACCAGCCAATTGTTCCGCGACAAGGCGGCGACCTTGCGCGAGGAACTGGGCGACCGGCCGGTGACCATTGTCGGCGATCACGACCGGCTAACCCAAGTGATCATCAACTTGTTGTCGAACGCCGTGAAGTTCTGCCCGGAGCAGACCGGTGAGGTGATCATTCGACTGGAGCCGGCGGCGGACTGCTGGCGGATCGAGGTTCGTGACAATGGCCCCGGTATTGCCCAGGACCAGCACAAACTGATCTTCGAAAAATTTCATCAGGTCAGTAATAGTCTTGCCGGCAAGCCAAAGGGCACGGGCCTGGGGCTACCGATCAGCCAGAAGATCGTCGAACACCACAATGGACGTATCTGGGTGGAGAGTGAGATCGGTCAAGGCGCCGCCTTCATCATGGAGTTGCCCATGTGATAGTGGGCGAGGGGCGAGGTTTGCTTGGGACCGGCCCCCTGGGGCCTAGCGTTTCTAACAAGCGTTCGATGTCGCCGTGCCGTCCTCGCGGTCACCTGGACGAGCGGGCTCACCGAGTAAGTTGCGTGACCGCTCCACCAGCGGGTGAATTTCGCGCTGAAGGCTGGTCTGGTTGCGAGCACGGTCGCCCAGACATAGCAACTTAACGCCCAGCCGGTAGCGACCGTTGACGCTGCGCTCGACCAAGTCGTGCTCGATCAGCGACGCCAAAATGCGAAATGCGGTCGAAGGATGCAGACCAGCGGCGCTGGCCAGGATTTTGAGGCTGACGGGCTCGTCATGCGCGGCGATGGCGTCCAGTAGCCGGGACAGCCGGGCGATCACTTGAATCGAGGAAGTCGCTTTGGCGGTCATTACTATAATCCTAACGCGCGGTAACCCATTCATGCTTCATGAAATTGAAGTCACTATATTGCATTGCACCATAAAATGCCACTGTTTTGATGAGGAATGGAGCATCGAGATTCCCCGCCATGAAACCTTATCTTGATCTGTTGCGGCGAGTGCTGACCGAGGGGGTTGGCAAGGAGGACCGGACTGGGGTGGGAACGCTCAGCGTGTTCGGCGCGCAACTGCGCTTCGATCTGCGGCGCGGTTTTCCGCTGGTGACGACCAAGAAACTGCATCTGCGCTCGATCATTCACGAACTGCTGTGGTTTCTGCGTGGCGATACCCACCTCCGTTACCTGCGCGAGCATGGGGTGACGATCTGGGACGAGTGGGCCGATGAAAACGGCGATCTGGGACCGATCTATGGCAAGCAGTGGCGCGACTGGGAGGCGGCCGATGGCCAGCATATTGATCAGATGGCTCGCGCTCTCGATCTACTGCGGCGCGATCCCGATTCGCGGCGGATCCTAGTGTCGGCGTGGAATGTCGGCGCGCTGGAACGGATGCGGTTGTTGCCCTGTCACGTGCTGTTCCAGTTTTACGTCGCCAATGGCGAATTGTCCTGCCAGATTTACCAGCGCAGCGCCGATCTGTTCCTTGGCGTGCCGTTCAACATCGCCAGCTATGCGTTACTGACGCACCTGGTCGCCCAGCAGACCGACCTGCGGGTCGGCGAATTGATTTGGACTGGCGGCGACTGTCATCTGTACCGGAATCATCTGGAGCAAGCCCGCTTGCAACTGAGTCGCGAACCCTATCCGGCGCCGCGCCTAGCGATCCACCGTCGGCCCGCCGGGCTTGCGGAGTACTGCTATGAGGACTTTGAGGTCATCGACTATCAGGCACACCCAGTCATCCAGGCGCCAGTGGCGGTGTGACCTCGGTCCGCGTCGTCATCCAGGGTTCGCATATCGCTGTTATAACCAGTGGAGCGCTGCGGATGAATTGGCTTGACGATCATCGCAAATTATGTTGCGATGCAATAAATGAACACGATCAAGGTGAAATAAGTCATGATGACTTTGGACAGGATGATGGGGCGTAACCAGACGGTGAATCTGCTGGCGTTGCAATGCGCGCTGCGACTCAGCGGGTTGATGGGCATCGGGGTGCTCGGCGCGGTGCGCAAGACGCTGGATCTCTATCTGGTCTGTCTGCGACATGGGGTGGAACACATGGAGCGGTTCCGGATGACCGATTCGCCGGATAGGCTGGTGGCCTGCTATGCCGATGCCATGACCGAGTGCGTTGAGAAGTCCTGGCAGGATTACCGCAATAATCTCCAAATCTTGCTGCTGACCCACGACGAGGCGCTGATTTGGGTGGCCCGAATCGACCAGGCGTTGCTGGCCACGGATTGAATCGCGCGGGTTTGCTCTTCGCCGCGCTCCCAATCCGGGAGGCGTGGTCCCAGTGTTTGCTGGATGATCATCATGACCGACTTCAAGCCTGATCCCGTTGACCCACCAGTCAGAAAACCCAGTTTGTTCGAGGTTCTGAACCGACCCATTCACTGGCCTTTTGGCAGGAGCCGCGCGCTTGAGCCAGCCGCTGGATCGGTCGAGCCGACGGAGTCCAGGCCCGAGCGTTTCGCCCGATTGCGCGACCGGTTGCGGCGCACTCGCCAAGGTTTGGTCAGCGGCTTGTCCCGCTGGGTTGCCGGCAAAAAGCTTGACGACGAGGCGCTGGAGGAATTGGAAAGCCGCCTGTTGCTGGCCGATGTCGGCGTCGATGTCACCCAGCATTTGATCAAGCGGCTGGCTGAGCGGGTGTCGCGCCAGCAGTTGAACGATGTCCCGGCGCTGCTCCAGGCCCTACGCGAGGAACTGTTGGCCATCCTCGCGCCTTGCCAGCAACCGTGGCGGCCCAGTGATTCCCGGCCTTATGTCATCCTGATGGTGGGGGTCAACGGCGTCGGCAAAACCACCACCATCGGCAAACTGGCCCAGTGGCTGCGCGCCGCGGATCATTCGGTGCTGTTGGCGGCTGGCGACACCTTCCGCGCCGCCGCCGTCGAGCAGTTGCAGGTCTGGGGCGAGCGTAACCGGATTCCGGTCATCGCTCAACAAAATGGCGCCGACGCGGCCTCGGTGATCTACGACGCGATCCAGGCCGCCCAGTCCCGGCGGCTGGACGTGGTGATCGCCGACACCGCTGGACGGTTGCATACCCAGTCGAACCTGATGGAGGAACTCAAGAAGATCAAGCGGGTGATGGGCAAGGTGGACGCCACCGCTCCGCACGAGGTATTGCTGGTGGTGGACGCCAGCACCGGCCAGAACGCCCTCAACCAGGCGGTGCAATTTCACGAGGCGGTCGGCGTGACCGGGCTGATCCTGACCAAGCTTGATGGCACCGCCAAGGGGGGTATTGTCTTCGCCATCGCCCGCCGACTGGGACTGCCGATCCGTTTCATCGGGGTCGGTGAAAGCATCGAGGATTTGCGAACGTTCGACGCCGCCGAGTTCGTCGCCGCCCTGCTGGACGAGGAAGCCGTCGATTAAGCCACCCAGGGCGGCGACGAGGGAACTCCAACCCGGTTTGGCACTCAAATAGCGCGAGTGCTAAAATTAGGTCAACGCCAAACTGAGGGGAGTAAGTGAATGACGATGACGACAGCGCTGGTTCCACGCATGGGGAGTTTACCGGCGCCGGTCGACAGTCTGGAAAGCTACATCCAGGCGGTCAACCAGGTGCCGATGCTGAGCGCCGAGGAAGAGCAGGAACTAGCCCAGCGTCTGCGGCTGCGCAACGATCTGGAAGCCGCCCGGCGACTGATCGTGGCGCACCTGCGCTTCGTGACGCATATTGCCCGTGGTTACATCGGCTATGGTTTGCCGCTGGCCGATCTGATTCAGGAAGGCAATGTAGGGTTGATGAAGGCGGTCAAGCGCTTCGATCCGGCCCATGGCGTGCGGCTGGTGTCGTTCGCGGTGCACTGGATCCGCGCGGAGATTCACGAATTCATTCTTCGCAACTGGCGGATCGTCAAGGTCGCCACCACCAAGGCCCAGCGCAAGTTGTTCTTCAAGCTGCGTGGCGCCAAGAAGCGCCTGGGCTGGCTGAACCACGAGGAAGTGAACACGGTCGCTCGCGAATTGGGCGTCAGTCCCGAACAAGTGCTGGAAATGGAATCGCGGTTGAGCGGGCACGATATTGCCTTCGATCCGATCCCCGACGCCGAGAGCGACGATGAACCGCAAGCCCATGGTCCCTCGGCGTATCTGCGCGACGATCAAGCCGATCCGGCCGAGGCGCTGGAGCGGGAGGATTGGGAGGCGCGGACCACCAACTGGCTGAGCGAAGCGCTGGAACGGCTGGATCCGCGGAGCCGCGACATCGTGCGGCGGCGCTGGCTGAGCGACGATAAGCCGACCCTGCACGATCTGGCCGCTGAATACCAAGTGTCCGCCGAACGCATCCGGCAACTGGAAAGCAACGCCATGAAGAAGCTGCGCGCCGCGTTGCCGGCGCCGGCCTGAGCTGGACTGAATGGCGCGGACCCGCCCATGTGGCGGGTTTTTTATCGTCTGGATTTTTCGGCCCGCGAGACTGGGGGGCTGTTGGCGCTCCACCCACTGGATGAGTCGTTCATGAACCCGTCAATTGCGTTATTGACGCGCGACGCGTCGCTGCAATCCTTCAACACGTTTGGACTGCCGGCGCGCGCTGCTTGGTTCGCCACCATCGAGACGCTCCCGCAGATGGCTAGCTTAATCGCCATGCCCGAATGGAAACACTGGCGACGTTTCGTGCTTGGTGGCGGCAGCAATCTGATTTTGGCCGGCGATTTCGATGGGTTGGTGCTGCACGTTCGCATTTCCGGGCGGGCGCTCGTCGCGGAAAGCGACGACGCTTGGTTCGTGCGCGCCGGCGCGGGGGAGAACTGGCGCGATTTCGTGCGCTGGACCCTGGAGCGGGGTTGGCTCGGCCTGGAAAATCTGGCGCTGATTCCTGGCACGGTCGGTGCCGCGCCCATCCAAAACATCGGCGCCTACGGCTTGGAGGTAGCCGAGCGATTCCAGCAGTTGGAGGCGGTCGATTTGGAAACGGGTAAAACGGTGATTTTCGACCGCGCCGCCTGCCAGTTCGGGTATCGGGACAGTGTGTTCAAGCGCGGGGCGGCCGAGCGTTACCTCGTCACCGCCGTGACTTTTCGATTGCCCAGACGTTGGCAACCAGTGACTGGCTACGCTGACGTGGCGCGGGAACTGGAGGCGCGGAACATCGCCGAGCCGACGGCGTGGGATGTTTTCGATGCGGTGGCGGCGATTCGTTCGCGCAAGCTGCCGGATCCGGCGCGAATCCCCAACGCTGGTAGTTTCTTCAGGAACCCGGTCGTGGGCGTGGCGACTTTTGCCCGATTGATCACCCAGCATCCCGGTCTGCCCCACTACCCACAGTCGGATGGGGCGGTCAAACTGGCCGCCGGCTGGCTGATCGAACGCTGCGGCTGGAAAGGCGGAGGCATGGGGCCAGTAGGCGTTTACGAGCATCAGGCGCTGGTGTTGGTCAATCGCGGTGGCGCGCGGGGCGAGGACGTGTTGCGATTGGCGGAGGCGATTCGAACCTCGGTGCGGACGGCGTTCGGGGTTGAATTGGAGCCGGAGCCAGTCATCCTCGGCCCGCAACCGGTTGGTTGTGTCGGCGGTTGAATTCGCGGCGTGGGGAACAGGGTAGGGAACTGGCGGATAAGCGATTGAAAACTGGCGCGCCCGGCGGGACTCGAACCCACGACCTTTGGCTTCGGAGGCCAACACTCTATCCACCTGAGCTACGGGCGCGTTGAGGACAGGGCGCGTATTGTGCCCGGCTCGTCGCCCGGCGTCCAGCCCGCGCGGTGGTTTTCAGTGAATTCAACGGATAATCCACCTTTCGACCGGCATGGAGCGGCGGTTTCCAGACTCCACCAAATAACGCTATAATCAACGCGCCTTAAGCTTTCCTAAAACACAAGATAACAAATCCAAGCCAAGACCTTCCCACCCACGGCGCCACCACGCGAACCTCCGACCGGAGCCAGGGGAAGCGTTCGAATCGAGTCCGGTTGGCCGCGACGTTGCCGGGAATGAGCAGGTTGAGAATGCGTTCAGTGAGGTGAGAGTGTGAGTTCGCAAACCACAGATAAATCCGTTGTCACCACCCTCGTGGTCCTGATCTCGGCACTGGTGTTACTGGCCGCGGTGCTGTTCATGGTGGCCGCCCTGATGGGCGTCGTCGGCAACATTGCTCCCGACGATGGCTCGCGCAAGCAGGCCGCCGTGCTTGAACGCATCAAGCCAGTCGCCCAGGTGTCCTTCACCGTGCCCAAGCCTGCTGCCAGCACCGAGTTGAAACTGTCCGGCCAGGAGGTTTACAACAAAGTTTGCGCTGCCTGCCATGCGGCTGGTGTGATGGGCGCGCCCAAGGTCGGCGCCAAGGATCAATGGGAACCCCGATTCGCCCAGGGCCTGGATACCCTGGTGAAACATAGCGTCACGGGTATCCGTGCCATGCCTCCCAAGGGCGGCGGCTCCTCGTTGACCGAGGCCAACCTCAAGGATGCTGTCGTCTATATGCTGGGTGAAACCGGCATCAAGACGGATGCCGCGCCGCCGCCCACCGCAACGGCTCCGGCGCCAGCCGCTCCAGCCGCCGCGCCCGCGCCGTCGAATTGATCGTTCGTTCCTAGCCTCATTGCGCTGCGAGGGCCATCCTTCGGGATGGCCCTTCGTCTTTCCAACAAATAGTAATGCGTCCCGATCTCCGCTTTACCGAATCTCCTCGTCAGGAACGTCGTGACGGAGCCAATCTGCGCGCTTTGTTGCCGTATCTTTGGGAGTATCGTGGCCGGGTACTGCTGGCGCTCGGCTGTCTGGTGCTGGCCAAGGTCGCCAACATCGGCGTCCCGCTGACGCTCAAGCAGATCGTCGACCACCTAGACGCTCATCAGCAAACCGTGGTCCTGCTGCCAGTGACATTGCTGTTGGCTTATGGCGCGCTGAAGCTGGGTAACGCGCTGTTCAGCGAACTGCGCGACGTACTGTTCGCCCGAGTCCGCTACCGCGCCATGCGCCGGCTGACCCTGCGCACCCTGGCGCATTTACACAACCTGTCATTGCGCTTTCACCTGGAGCGCAAGACCGGCGCGATCAGCCGCGATCTGGAGCGGGGCGCGCGCAGCCTGAGCACGCTGCTGAATTACCTGGCTTTCAGCATCCTGCCGGTGCTGGTGGAATTCCTGCTGGCGGCGGCGGTACTGTTGGGCGGTTATTCACCGCTCTTCACCCTCATCATCTTGGGCAGCGTCGCCGCTTATGTCGCCTTCACCCTGGCGATCACCAACTGGCGGATGGAACACCGCCACCTGATGAATCGGCTGGAATCACAGGCCGGCAACGAGGCGATCGAAAGTCTGATCAACTACGAAACGGTCAAGTATTTCGGTAACGAGGACTGGGAGTTGCGCCGCTGTGACGCCACTCTGGCGGCATGGGAGAACAGCGCCGTCCTCAGTCAGACATCCATGTCGGTGCTCAACTTCGGTCAAGGCGCGATCATCGCCGTCGGCGTGACGGTTATGATGGTCGCCGCCGCTACCCAGGTTGCCGCCGGCCAGATGACCCTGGGCGATCTAGTGCTGGTCAACGCCTTGTTGCTACAACTGTTCATCCCGCTGAATTTTCTCGGTATCGTCTACCGGCAGATCAAGTACGCGCTGGTCGACATGGACGATCTGGTGCGCCTGTTCGAGCGGACGCCAGAAATCCGCGACGTGCCTGCCGCGATCGACTTGCGGGTGACGCACGGCGAACTGCGGTTCGACAATGTGCGGTTCGGTTACCAATCGGACCGGCAAATTTTATTCGACGTAAGTTTCAGCGTGCCGCCGGGGCGCAAACTGGCGGTGGTCGGCGCCAGTGGGGCCGGCAAATCCACGCTGGCGCGGTTGCTGTTCCGGTTCTACGACGTGACCGACGGGCGCATCCTGATCGACGGCCAGGATCTTCGCGCCGTGACTCAGCAAAGCCTGCGCGCAGCCATCGGCATCGTCCCCCAAGATACGGTGCTGTTCAACGACACGCTCTATTACAACCTGGCCTACGCCCGGCCCGACGCTAGCCGCGCGGAAATTGTCGCTGCTGTCCAGATGGCGCAGTTGCATGATTTTATCGCCGCGCTGCCGGCCGGTTACGACACGGTGGTCGGCGAGCGCGGCTTGAAACTGTCGGGCGGCGAGAAACAGCGAGTGGCGATTGCCCGGGCCATTCTCAAGCGGCCGCGCATCCTGATTTTCGACGAAGCGACCTCGGCGCTGGACAGCCGGTCCGAGCAGGCGATTTTGCAGGCTTTGCGGGCCGTGGCCGCCGAGCACACCACGCTGGTGATCGCTCATCGCCTGTCGACCATCGTGGACGCCGATCAGATCCTGGTGCTGGACCATGGCTGGGTGCGGGAGCAGGGCAGCCACCGCGAACTGTTGCAACAGGGCGGCTTGTACGCCCAGATGTGGGCCTTGCAGCAGCGGGAACAGGCTACCCTGGACGAGGAACGGGCGTTGTTGGGAGTGGAGTGATCTGGCCGGGCGTCGGTGTTCCATCCGTGGCAAAATCGGTATTGTCCCTCGACCTCGACGCGTCTAACGGAGATTGCAACCATGTCCGCGACCGCTCGCAAACTCGCCACCTACGAAGACCTGTTCGATCTGCCGGAGAACCTGGTGGGTGAGATCATTCACGGGCAATTGATCACCCATCCGCGCCCCGCGCCCAAACATGCTGTGGCCAGTTCCGCTATCGGCGATGAACTGGTCGGGCCGTTCCAGAAAGGCCGGGGTGGTCCGGGCGGCTGGTGGATTCTGGACGAGCCGGCACTGCACCTCGGCCCGCATATCCTGGTGCCCGATCTGGCCGGCTGGCGGCGGGAGCGTTTACCCAGCATGCCGGACACGGCTTTTTTCACCCTGCCACCCGACTGGGTGTGCGAGGTGCTGTCACCGGGTACGGCGCGGGTGGACCGGGCGGACAAAATGCCGATTTACGCTGCGCAGGAGATTCCGTTTTTGTGGTTGATCGATCCCGCGCCACGAACCTTGGAAGTGTTTGCGCTGAGAGAAGGGCGCTGGTCGCTGGAGCATGTTTATCAGCAGGATGACGAGGTGCGCGCCGTACCCTTTGACGCTATTGCTTTTCCACTGGCGGATTTATGGTGCTGAACCGCCCTCCCTCGGGGTATGCCCGCCATGCTGCTTGAAGTCGAAAACCTGCGCGTTCGTTACGGCAACGTCGAGGCGCTGCACGGCATCAACCTTCAGGTTCAGCAGGGTGAGATCGTGACCCTGCTTGGGGCGAATGGCGCGGGTAAAACGACGACTCTGCACGCCATCAGCGGCCTGCTGCGGCCGGCCAGCGGCGAGATCCGTTTCGAGTCCCGCCCGATTCATAAACTGCCGGCCCACCACCTAGTCGAGATGGGCATCGCCCAGGCCCCGGAAGGCCGCCGTATCTTCGGCGCCCTTACCGTGCGGGAAAATCTGAATCTGGGCGCGTTCACCCGCCAGGACAAGGCCAAGGTAGCCGAGACCCTGCGCTGGATTTACGAACTGTTCCCAATCTTGGCGCAACGCCGCGAGCAACTGGCCGGTACCCTCAGCGGTGGCGAGCAGCAGATGCTGGCCATCGGCCGGGCGCTGATGGCCAACCCGCGCGTCCTGTTGCTGGACGAGCCGAGCCTTGGTCTGGCGCCACTGCTGGTCAAGGCGATTTTCCAGACCCTGTGGGAAATCAACGAGGCGGGGGTGACCATCGTGCTGGTGGAGCAGAACGCCCGCGCCGCTCTGAAGCTGGCCCATCGTGGCTACGTTATGGAAGTGGGCCGGATCGTACTGGAAGATCGGGCCGAGGCGCTGCTGGCCAATCCGGAAATTCGGAATGCCTATCTAGGCGGCGGCGCATGAACGCCGAGGCGAGCGGGACTCCAGACGAATCAACCCGGATTGAAACCAATCCCGCCCATCGCCGCGCCGTGCTGATGCTGCTGGCGACAGCGATCCTGTGGAGTTTGGGCGGGCTATTGATCAAGTGGGTGAACTGGAATCCCGTCGCCATCGCCGGGATACGCAGCCTAATCGGCGCGGCGGTGATCGCGCTGATCTTTCGCAAGGAGCTGTGGTTCTCCGGTTCGTTCGAGCAGATCGGCGCGGCGGTGGCCTACGCCGGCACGGTGGTGCTGTTCGTCATCGCCAACAAGCTGACCACGGCGGCGAACGCCATTCTGCTGCAATACACCGCGCCGGTGTACGTCGCCCTGTTCAGCCCCTGGTTTCTGGGCGAACGGGCGCGCGGCAACGATTGGCTGAGTCTGGCGGCGATCATGGTTGGGATGCTGCTGTTCTTTGGCGACCAGCTCAGCCTGGACGGCTATCTCGGCAATGGCGTGGCGCTGGCCAGCGGGTTCTGCTTCGCCTGGCTGACCCTATTTCTGCGCCGCCATCGCGAGGAATCGGCGATTTCGGCGCTGGTGTTGGGCAATCTACTGGCGGGCCTGATCGGGTTGCCGTTCATGTTTCAGTCCATGCCGGACGCGACCAGTTGGATCGGATTGTTGCTATTGGGCGTGGTACAACTCGGTCTGCCCTATGTCATGTATGCGCTGGCGCTGCGCCATGTTCGGGCGGTGGAAGGGATTCTGTTGCCGATGATCGAGCCGGTGCTCAATCCGCTGTGGGTGTTCCTGCTGCTGGGGGAAACGCCGGGACCGCTGGCGTTGCTGGGCGGGGCGATCATCCTGGGGGCGGTGATTTTCCGGGCGACGGCCGGAGGGCGGGATTAAAATGAGGTGACTGATCCGCCGCCCGCGCCACCTAGGAACTGATCCCATGGAACTGACCGCTCTGACCGCCATTTCCCCCATCGATGGTCGCTATGCCAGCAAAACCGCCGAGTTACGGCCCATTTTCAGCGAGTACGGCCTGATTCGCCACCGGGTACTGGTGGAGGTGCGCTGGCTGCAAGCGTTGGCCCGTCATCCCGGCATTTCCGAGGTTCCGCCCTTGAGCGAAACCGCCAGCCGTCTTCTTGAGGGGCTGGTCGAAAATTTCACCCCCGCCGACGCCCAGCGGGTCAAGAGCATTGAGCGCATTACCAACCATGACGTGAAGGCGGTGGAATACCTGCTCAAGGAAAAGATCGCCGGCAGCGCCGAATTGGAGGCGGTCAGCGAGTTTATCCATTTCGCCTGCACCTCGGAGGACATCAACAACCTGGCCTATGCGCTGATGCTGCGCGAAGCCCGAATCCAGGTGTTGCTGCCGCAACTGGACGAGATGATTGTCGCCATCAGCCGGTTGGCGCACCGGCACGCCGACCAGCCAATGCTGGCCCGTACCCACGGCCAGCCCGCTTCGCCGACCACGCTCGGCAAGGAAATGGCGAATGTCGCCTATCGGCTGAAGCGGCAGCGGGCGCAACTGGCGGCGACGCCGCTTCTGGGCAAGATCAACGGCGCGGTCGGCAACTACAACGCCCATCTGGCCGCCTATCCGGAACTGGACTGGGAAGAGTTTGCCCGCCGCTTCGTGACCGAGGACCTGGGTCTGGACTGGAATCCCTACACCATCCAAATCGAGCCGCACGACTACATGGCGGAGTTTTTCCACGCCGTGATGCGCGCCAACACCGTGCTGCTGGATTTCTGCCGCGATGTATGGAGCTACATCGCCATCGGCTATTTTCGCCAGAAGACCGTAGCTAGGGAGATCGGCTCCTCGACCATGCCGCACAAAGTCAATCCGATTGATTTCGAGAACGCCGAGGGCAATCTGGGCGTGGCGAATGCGTTATTGGATCATCTCGCCGCCAAGTTGCCGGTGTCGCGCTGGCAGCGGGATTTGACCGACTCGACCGTGTTGCGGACCTTGGGGGTCGGGCTGGCGCATTCGCTGGTCGCGTATCAATCCTGCCTGAAAGGTATCGGCAAGCTGGAGGTGAACGCTCTAGCGCTGGCCGCCGATCTGGACGATAACTGGGAAGTGCTGGCCGAACCGATCCAGACGGTGATGCGTCGTTACGGCATCGAACAACCCTACGAGCAACTCAAGGCCCTCACTCGCGGCCAACGGATAGAGCGTGAGACACTGCGGGCGTTCATCGCCGATCTGGCTATTCCCGATGAGGCTAAACAGCGGTTGCTGGCCATGACTCCGGCGACGTATATCGGCAACGCCGCCGCTCAAGCCCGCAAGGTGTAAAGTCGCCGCACATATTAGGTGATCTGAGTCCGGCACGATTTTGGGCCGGGTAACCGCCAAACCGAAAGGAACAACGCACCTTGACGATCCGTGAAGAGCGGAGAAGAGTGAACCTTGGCGCGTCCTGGTCTTTAATATCGTTGACAGCAACGATTTTTCCGAGTAGCGAGGTGGCGGTGATGGCGAACCCTGACGAAACTTCCCTGATTTCACTAAATGGATTGGAAGACGGCCGGCGCGCTTTCCTGGAACTGCTTAGCGGCATGCGGCGCACGCTCTATCTATACACGCCATTGATACGCCCCGAGTTGTACAACGATTCCGACGTGCTCGCCGCCATCCGCAACCGGGTGGTGAGCCAGCCCAAGATTCGTTTTCATCTCCTGTTGCCGCCAGCCCGCGAGTGGCGCAGCGACTGTCCGGGGCTGGTGCGGCTGACCGAGCGGCTGACCACCGCCTTGATCCTGCGCACCCTGACCCGGGAGGAAGCGCCGGATCGGCCCGAACTGGGTCAGGCGTTCGCCATCGTCGACGAACGGGCGTTGCTGCGGTTCAGCGATCCGCGTCGGTTGGTTGGCGGGTACGAATCCCAGCCCAGCGAGCGGATGAAGGAACTACTGGAATTGTTCCGGGCACTCTGGGAACGGGCGCAGCCCGATCCCGATCTGCGCCGACTGGGGATTTAGCCCGGCGCGACTCGCCAGCGTTCCAGCAGTTTCGACCGATTTAACTCCAGCCATTGCAGGGCGATGATCGGCGCGGCGGAGTTGATCCGGCCGGAATGCAGTAACGCCAGCGCCTCGGTTCGGGACACCACATGCACCTGGATGTCTTCGTGTTCGGCGGCGACGCCGCGCACGCCGCTGACGATGGTTCCAGCATCGATCCGCCCGCAGAACAGGGTAATGCTTTCCGAGGTGCCGCCGGGGCTGACCAGGTAATGGTGGATCGGCACGAGGTCGAGCAGTTCGCAGCCAGCTTCCTCGATGGTTTCCCGTCGGGCCACGTCCTCGGTGGTTTCACCGGGGTGGTCGATGATCCCGGCGACGATTTCCAACAACCAGGGACCGCCGGGGAACACCAGCGCGCCGACTCGAAACTGTTCCAGTAAAACCAACTGGTCGCGTTCGGGGTCATAGAGCAGGACAGCGACCGCGTGGCCGCGCTCCAGGCATTCGCGGATCATCTCCGGGCTCCAACCGCCAGCGAACAATTCGTGCCGCAGCCGGTATTTTTCCAGACGGAAAAAGCCGCGATAGCCGCTGGACTGCTCAAGAATTTCAAAGCAATGATTCATAACTGAAGTTTCTCTCGCGGGTGAGCATGATGGACAGATCGAGCGCCGATTGTAATCTAGACTGGCGGGCGCCGTGGGAAACGCCGTCGCCCATCACAATTTGCGTCACAATTTGCAACTGCCCCTGGATGCCGGCATGGGCGGCGATGATCTTAGCGTTGCTGTTGGTTGCCTGTTCGCGCGATACCGCCTCGCCCGAGACCCAAATCCGGACCTTGATCGCCCAAGCCCAAATCGCGGCCGAGGCGCGCGACGCGGCGAGTCTGCGCGCGCTGATCGCGGACGACTATGCTGATGACCAAGGCAACAACCGCAAGGCGATGGAGAGCCTGATTCGGCTGCATATCTTGCGCAATCAATCGATCCATCTGTTCACCCGAATTCGTGACATCGCCTTTTTGCAGCCGGATCGCGCCACGGTCCACGTGGCGGCGGCGATGGCCGGCCGGCCTGTGGTGAGCGCCGGTGAACTGACAGGGATGAATGCCGATCTGTATCGTTTTAACCTCGAACTGGTTCGACGCGGCGGAAACTGGCAAGTGCAGCGCGCCGTCTGGGAACCCGCGCGACTGGATGACTTCTTGTAGTTTCATCCGGGAATGGCGAAGATTAAGGCACGATCATTGCTTATGAAATTCAACGCGAAATCCATTGTATTCAGCAACTGGCACCCGTCGGGCTTGTTTTGAAAAGGGGATGGTGAATGAAATCAAGGCTTTTATATGCACTTCTCCTGCTGGGGTTGGTCAGCCTCCCGTTGCGAGCGAGCTTTGGCGGCGGCGGTTCGGTCCTTTCCGCAAAGACCGACACGGCGTCTGAAATACTTGACGTGGTGGTCGAGACCGCCGCGGATGACGATGACGGCAGCGATCCCAATGCCATCTTTATTTCCAACGACACCGTCGCGACCGCTCAATCCCTTCCCAATCCCGTTGTCTTGACGGGTTATGTCAATCAGCCGGGCAGTGGTTTCGAAGGCCGGTCGCGCGTCGCTGGCGACTTGGTGGACGTCTACCGGGTCGGCTTGAAAGCGGGTGACCGGGTCACGCTGACCATCGCCGGTGATGGCGTCCAGGCCGATTTGGATCTGGGGCTGGCCGATCTGGGCGGCAATTTGCTCGACGCCTCGGCCGGTCAAGTTCGAATCGAGTCGCTGACGGTCAAGACCGCCGGCGACTATCTGGTGCTGGTGGGAGCGCATCAAGGAGCGTCCCGCTATGAATTGACCATCGGGCCGGCGCGGGAGCCGGCCGCCGCCAGCCTGCGCTTGAGTGATTCGTTCGCCGTTGGCCAGTCCGTCGTGCGTTTCCCGGATCAGCGGGCCGAGGTTCAGGGCGGAGTGCGGGCGCGAGTTCAAGCACTGGGCGGATTCGCGGGCCGAGAGCATGAAACCCAGCAGCGGAATGTCCTGTTCGATTTAGCGGGATTGAAGCAGGTGGCAGCCTATCGGGCGTTGGCTAGCACCGAATCCTCGCCGTTCCCCGGTGGGTTTCAACCCGCCGATTCAGTCGCCCGGGATAAACTGAAGACGTTGTATCAGGTCAAGGCGATGCGCCTGGACCCGGAGGTGGCGGCCGCCGGACTTAACTACATTCGCAAACCCTTCTTCGTTCCCAACGATCCCTATTACCAATACCAGTGGCACTACCCGCAGATCAACCTGCCGCAGGCCTGGAACGTGACCACGGGCGCCGGCGTGATCGTAGCGGTGATCGATACCGGCGTGGCGCTCGACCATCCCGACTTGCAAGGCCAATTTGTGGCTGGCTACGACTTTATCAAGGACCCGGCCGTCGCCGGCGATGGCGATGGTATCGATTCCAATCCCGACGATCCCGGCGACCATTCCGGGGATGACGGAAGCAGTTCCTTCCACGGTACCCATGTCACTGGTACGGTGGTTGCGGCGACCAATAACGGATCTGGCGTCGCCGGCGTCGCCTTCGGCGCCAAGGTCATGCCGCTACGGGCACTGGGGATCGGCGGCGGTTACGATTACGACATCGAACAAGCAATACGCTTTGCCGCTGGACTGACCAACGATTCGGGCACGGTGCCGCCGCGCCGCGCCGACGTGATCAGCATGAGCCTGGGCGGCACCGGCTTTTCGTCGGGTCTTCAGGATGCGTGCAACCAGGCCCGCGCCGCGGGCGTCGTCCTCGTCGCGGCGGCTGGAAATGACGGCACCACCGAGATGAACTATCCGGCTGCTTTTCCTGGCGTCATTGCGGTCGGCGCCGTGGACATCAACAAGGCTCGGGCGCCGTACTCCAATTTTGGTTCCTGGGTCAGCGTGGTCGCTCCCGGCGGTAACATGGCGCAGGATGTCAATGGGGATGGCTATCCCGATGGGGTGGTGAGCACAGCGGCCTCGGATAGCACCGGCAAGCGGGTCGACGGTTACGGAATCGCTGTGGGCACCTCGATGGCGACGCCGCACATGGCCGGGGTGGTGGCCTTGATGAAAGCGGTGGCGCCCAGCCTGACGCCGCAGAAGGTTGCCGATCTGTTGACCAGCGGCGCGCTGACCGACGATCTGGGGACGCCAGGTAAGGATGACCAGTTCGGCTATGGTCTGATCAACGCCAGCAAGGCGGTCGCTGCGGCGGGCGGTGGGTCGGGCTCAGGATCGTTCCAAACTATCGATCCTAGCCTGCAAAACTTCGGGGTCAATGTCGGTACGATGGTCCCCGTTCAATGAAGCATCAAGGCCGGCTGTGGGCCATGGCGTTGATGGCGGCGGCGACGGGATGCGCACAGCCGGGCGGTATCGCGGCGAGTGACGCAACCCTGCCGATCGCGGCATTGGCCAGTCAGGGTCAGTGCGGTGGGCTGGGCCGCCCCGCCGTGCGCTGGATTGCCGATGCTGGTGAATGGCGCGAGGTGTACGCGCAAACCAATAGCCAGTGGCTGGATCCACCGCCTCCACCGATGGTGGATTTTCCCCACGCCGGCGTGTTGCTGATCGCGATGGGTCAGCGTTCCACGGCGGGTTACGGGTTGGCGCTGGCCGATGATGTTGCTGCCCTGCGCGACGGCGTATTGACGGTACGGGTCGATTGGCGCGAGCCCCCGCCTGGCCGCCGACAGGCGCAGGTCATGACCAGCCCTTGCTTGTTGGCGACCGCGCCGGCGGCGGATTTTACGCGGATTCAAGTGGTGGACCGGGAGGGACGGGTGCGGTTGGAGGGAAAACGCTAGCTTGCCGGGCCAGCGGATCCTGTCGGTAAAACGCCCGCAGTTGGATGTAAACGGCGGGATAGGTGTCGGCGATCACCGCCGGTGTTTCGAAGAAGGCTTCGCTGACGACGGCGAAAAACTCAGCGGGACTGTCGGTGGCGTAGGGATCGAGCGCCGTTGGCCAGCCCCGGTCCACTTGGCGGCACAAATGATCGTAAGCGGCGGTGAAGGCGCGGCTCCAGTTGCGCGCCGTCATGCCCCGATGCAGGGGCGGCAGGCCGTTGACCGTGCCGGTCAGCATGTCCAGCTTGTGGGCCATTTCGTGAATCACCACGTTGAGGCCCGGCTTATCGAGGGTGTCCACGATATCGGCCCAGGACAGGATCACCGGGCCGCGTTCCCAGGCTTCGCCGATCAGTGGCCGGTGAACGCTGTGGACTAGGCCGTTCGGGTCGGTGTATTCGTGATGGGCGAGGAAGCCTTCGGGATACAGGATCACCGCGCTCCAGTCCTGGTAGTAGTCCAGCCCCAGGTTCAGGATCGGCAGACAGGCCTGCGCGGCGATCAACGGCCCCATTTCCGGAGTCAATTCCAGCCCACCCGCTGGATCTAGCGCCTTTTCCGCCAGAAACAGCGTCGCCAGATCGCGCAACCGCTCCAGTTCCGCTGGGGTCAGACCCGCCAGAACCGGCAGATTGGCGACCGTCGCCCGCCATTCCGCTTCCAGGATGCGGGCGCGTTCAAGCTGGCGACGTCGGCGCCAGTGTTGAAACAGGCCAAACATGGGGATGGCGATACGGTGGCGGTGTCAGTCCGATGTCTTGCGATCTGGGCCGCGCGCCTCCCGTACCCGCGCCAGATAGCGATCTGACCAGCGCGCCAGGGCATAGATCGGATAGCCAATGACCATCACGGCCAACAGGATGAGCAGAATGAGAGCGACCACCTTGGGCAATCGTCCCCACCATTCGGTAACGAAATACACCAGCCCCCACAGCAGCAGGCCGGTGATGCCGAGCGAAACCAGAAGAGGCAAAATGTCGTCGCGGCGCATGGGAGCATGATCGTTGGGAAGTGGTCGAGATGCGCTAGGTTAGCGGGGGCGGGGGGGTTTGCAAACCCGATTGCGCGGGTTTGAAGTGATTGATCTGTCAGCGGCGTCCAGTAAGTGTCGAACCAGGGTTTGTTTTGTGAACGAACGGGCTTTAAGCTTCCACGCGCTTGCGTGGTTGAAAGTGCGTGGAGCGCGCTGTGGCGCATTAAGGACAATTCATGGTTCATAACATCCTGATTCTCCCCGGCGACGGTGTCGGTCCGGAAGTTGTCGCCGAGGCGGTGAAGGTGTTGGAATGCCTGCGCCAGGAACACGGCCTGGATGTGACGCTGGAATACGGCTTGCTGGGCGGTTGCGCGGTGGACGCACTCGGGGCGCCGTATCCCGAGGAAACCCGCCGTCAAGCGCGGGCGGCCGACGCCATCCTGCTCGGCGCGGTCGGCGGGCCAAAGTGGGATCGGTTGGATCAATCGTTGCGCCCGGAACGTGGCCTGCTGGACCTGTGCGCTGACCTGGAACTATCCTTCAATCCGCATCCGGTTATTTTCCACCCCCAGTGGACCGCCGCCAGCGGTCTGTTGCCGTCGGCCTGCCTGGACGCCAATGGCAAGGGTCTGTATCGGCCGGGTCATGGCGCCATTGCCGATCTTACGGGCCGGGGAGTGGCCAATCCGCTAGCGGCTATCCTGGCGGCGGCGATGTTGTTACGTGATACCCTGAACGCGCCGGAGCAGGCCGAGCGGATCGAGCGCGCGGTCGCTCGGGTGTTGGACAAGGGCTTGCGCACCATGGATATCATGGCACCCGGCATGATCCCGGTGGGAACTCAGGCGATGGGCGACGCCGTGGCGGCGGCGTTGTAGGGCTTTGAATCAGTCAATGCAAACACGTATGAGGGCGGTTTCATGATGCGAGTCGGTCTGGTGGGTTGGCGTGGCATGGTGGGTTCCGTGCTGATGGAGCGGATGCTGGCGGAAAACGACTTTGCCCTGATCGATCCGGTGTTCTTTACCACCTCCAACGTGGGGGGGCAGGGACCGGCCATCGACCGGGAGATTGCAGTGCTGAAGGATGCCAAATCCATCGCCGATCTGAAGGCGCTGGATATCATCATCACTTGTCAGGGCGGCGATTACACCAACGAAATCTATCCGCGACTGCGCGCCGCTGGTTGGAAGGGCTACTGGATCGATGCTGCCTCGACGCTGCGGATGAAGGACGACGCGGTCATCATCCTGGACCCGGTCAATCGTACAGTGATCGAGAATGCGCTGGCCCGAGGTGTCAAGGACTACATTGGCGGCAATTGCACGGTCAGCCTGATGCTGATGGGTCTGGGGGGGCTATTCGCCCATGGTCTGGTGGAGTGGATGACCGCCATGACCTATCAGGCCGCGTCCGGCGCCGGCGCTCAGAACATGCGCGAACTGATTCAGCAGATGGGCGTGATCCATGGCGCGGTGGCCGACCGGCTGGATCAGCCGGCCTCGGCGATCCTCGAAATCGACCGCGTCGTGGCCGAGACCCTCCGCTCCAGCGATTTCCCGACCGAGAACTTCGGTGTGCCCCTGGCCGGCAGCTTGATTCCCTGGATCGACAAGCAAATGGACAACGGTCAGAGCCGCGAGGAGTGGAAGGGCCAGGCCGAGACCAACAAGATTCTGGGGTGTTCGGATCACCCGATTCCCATCGACGGTCTCTGCGTGCGCGTGGGCGCGATGCGCTGTCACAGCCAGGCCCTGACCATCAAATTGACTCGCGCCGCGCCGCTGGATGAACTAGCGGAAATGATCGGCGCGGCCAACGATTGGGTGAGGGTGGTGCCGAACGAGCGTGAGCTTTCCATCCGTGAATTGACGCCCACCGCTGTCACCGGAACCCTGAGCGTACCAGTGGGCCGGCTGCGCAAGCTGAATCAGGGCCCCGATTATTTGGCGGCGTTCACTTGTGGCGATCAGCTCCTATGGGGCGCGGCCGAGCCCTTGCGACGGATGCTGCGCATCCTGCTGGAGCGCTGATCTCGCTGGGGCGGGGCTTCCGTTCGTTGAGCACGGGATTTCACGGAATTTCATCACGCATCCAAATCGCGGAAATCCCGATTAAGGAGTATCTTTAACGGGAAGCTTCGAGCCGCCGCGCATTTTGCCCACGGTTCCAAGCGGAACGGCCGCCGGCCCAAATGCCGGCGGCGGTATCCAAGCTCATCCCGCCGGCATAACAATCTTACCGGCGGCGGAATGGAGACAGGTTCCATGCCGATCAGGATATTACTACTCCGACTTTTCTTTTTAGCCGGGCTGGCAGCGCCCTGGTGCGCCTTCGCCCTAGGTGTTGGCCAACTGGAGGTGCGTTCGGCACTCAATCAGGTCTTCGAAGCCGAACTGCCCCTCATCATCAACAATCCCACCGAGCTGACCGGTTTGACCGCGCGGATTCCTCGTCAAGAGGAATTCAATCGGGCGGGGATCGAACGGCTGGAATTTTTTTCGAAGCTGCGGTTTTCGGTGCAAACGCCACCCAGTGGCCCAAAGATCATCAAAATCACCTCGCTCGAGCCGATTCGTGAACCAAATTTCACCTTGTTGCTGGAGTTGGCTTGGCAACGTGGCCGGCTGATTCGTGAGTTTGCGATCCAACTCGATCCCGAGTTGTACGCAAATCGCCGGCAACCACCCGCGCCGCCGCCGGTCGTGGCACCGTTGCCGCCGGTCGTGGCGGCGCCGTCGGTTGCGCCGCCACCCCCCGCGGTTCCACAATTGCCACCCGCGCCGCCGGTGAGCTTCGAGGGTGCTTCGTTCTATGGACCGGTCAGGTCCGGCGAGACCTTGGCGGCTATCGCCAACCGGATTCGGCCCTCGGCCGCGATCAGCGTGCCGCAGATGATGGCGATTCTGATCGCGGGTAATCCGACGGCCTTTGTTGACGGCAACCCCAATACCCTGCGTTCCGGTACCACGCTCAAGGTGCCGACGGCGCAGGCGCTGGGTGCGCCGTCGGCGCCGCCTTCACCCCCGTCCCCGGCTGGACCAGCGGTCGCTTCCGTGCCGACCGACTTGACGGTCCCTGGTCCGACCACAATATCCACGCCGGGGTCGGCGTCCCCACCCGAGCCGGTCGCGCCCGTTACGCCGCCGCCTCGACCGATCACCACCACGCCGTTACCACCCCCGGCTCCGGTGGCGGAGGTAGCGCCGCCGCCCACCACGCCAGTGCCGGTTACCGGACCTGGTTCGACACCGCCCTCGTTGCCTCCCGCTGAACCGCTGCGGGAAATCGTTCCACAATCCACCGTTCCCCGGTCGGAAACGCCGCCCGCGCCCCCAGTGGTCGCGCCCTCGGTGGTCGCGCCTCCGGCCGCCGCGCCGCAACCACCCGCGCCGGCCCCTAAACCCAAGCTATCGGCGCCGCCGCCGGTTGCCGAATCCAGTTGGATGAGTAATCCGATCGTCTGGATCGCCATCGCTCTGATCGTGCTGGCCGTCGCCGCTCTGATCGTGCTGCCATTATTGCGGCGTCCCGCTCGGACGACGTCGTCGACGGAGGAGGAGTTGGCCGTACTGGAGTCCACGGAAACCTTGCCGACCGTGGTCCGATCCCAGGAAGGTACAACGGCCCGAACCCGGCCACGCGAACCGGTTTCCGTGCGGCCGCGACCCGCTGTGAAATTGGCGGCGGCTCCCCCAGCGACTTCCGCTCAAGAGAAAGCGGCGCCTAGTCTCGCGGGTCCGGCGACTCCCAGGCCGATTCGAGAGTTGCTCAAGGACGATTTTGGCCTTGGCGAGGGTGGAGCAGCGTCGGCGGCTCGTCCGGGTGCGGCGCCCCGAGATATCAAGGCGCCGTTGCTGGAGGCCGAGCCGCCCACCGCGTCGGTGACCCGCCAACTCGTCAGCCCGCTGATGGAACAAGAGCAGCAACGAGAGGCGCCGGTACAGCCGCCAACGGAATTGCCATCGGAGTTGCGCTTGGATGGTTTGGATTTCGATCTTGATGGCCTTGGACTGGGCAAGACCGCTCGACCGCAACCGTCTGAATTGCCGCCGTTGGAGATGAAACCGGGGAATTTGGGGACAGGGAAGCCGTCCGGATCCTCGCCACTGGAACGAGGCATCGCCGAACCCCCGACCGAATCATCGAGCCCAGCCCCCACGGTCGACGTGCCAACCGGTTCTCCAACGCCAGGATTGAAGTTCGAATTCGCCGACGTAACTCAGGAACTGGCGCGATCCAGCACCGCCGAGGAGCCACTGAAGCTGGATGAGGCGCTGCAAAACCTTGGCGGCGATACCTTGAAGCTTGGCGATAAAACAGGAGCGGCTGGTAGGGTTGACCGAGGCATGAGCGCCGCCGATTACGTGGAAACCAAGCTGGATCTGGCTTCGGCGTATTTGGAAATGGGCGATCAGGTAGGCGCGCGCAGTTTGCTGGATGAGGTGTTGCGGGAAGGCGACGCCAACCAGAAAGAGCGGGCCAAGGCGTTTTTCAAGAAGCTGGGTTGACGTCAAGACAAAAGCCCCCTCTTGCGTGAAGAAGGGGCTTTTGTCGGCTGGGATCAGCGCATCCGACTGGTGGTCACCGGATCGGCCAGCGCCAACGCGCGGTCAGCGGTACCCCGTTGCACCAGCCGCTCCACGGTTCCGGCGGGCAACCACACCAGGGTTCCCGCCGGCAGTTCGATGCGGCCGTCCTGGGCCGCTGGGTTCCAGGCTTTGTTCAAACTGGTCAATTCCCACGGATTGACCTCGTAATAGTTCGCCAGTGTCATGGCGCTCACCGCTTGCCGCAGCCGCACCCGATCCAGGTTTAGGGGAGGGTCGTAGTGGATGCCTTCCGGAAAGAAGCGTTGGGGGTTGCGGGCGATTTCACGGGCCGCCAGAAATTCCGTGTAGAAGTTGCGTGACGCGAAACCAAAGCCCTTTCCGGAATAATTCCGCACGATGGCGACGAAGTCGTCGCCGAAAATCTGCTGGGCGTTCTTCATCCCTCCCACGCCATGGTTGTAGGACGTCAGCGCAAGCGGCCAGCTTCCCAGGCGATCATGGGCGTTACCCAGATAGCGGGCCGCGCCCTGCGCCGAAGCCACGGGATCGCGCCGCTCGTCCACCGCCGCGTTCAACATGCCGAAATGGCGCGCGGTGCCGGGCATGAATTGCCACATGCCCACCGCGCCGGCCGAGGAGGCGGCGTGGTTTTGGAAGGATGATTCGACATGCGGCAGGTAGGCCAGATCGTCGGGCAGCCCTGCTTCGCGAAACACGCCGCGAAAGGCCGCGTCGTAACGACCGCTGATTTCCAGCCCCCGTTTGAAGCGCTCGCGCATGCCACGCTGGGTACGCAGCCGGTCGCTGGCGCCGACGATGGCGCCGGGGCCGCCGCTACTGGCCCGAACATGGTTCGCCAGCTTCTGTTCGGTGGGGGTCAACGGGGCGTTGGTGGCCACCTTGGACTCCAACTGACGCAGGATGGCGCGCAGGTTTTCCTGATGTTCCTTGACGAAATCCCGCTGTTCGGGAGTTTGGCTTTCGCCCACCTCACCGGGTAGGGTCAGGACGCCATACACCAGATCGAGATAGCGGTCATCGTGCAGCGCGACTTGGCCGCGCCCCCAGGTGGCGTAGACGTTGCGCCAGAAGCCGATCTGGGGTTGCAGTTCCGGCGGTGTTGGGAATGTGGCGTCGCTTAATGGCAGATCGACCTTGGGTGGCGGCGGTGGCTGACTGGCGCAGGCGACCAGTCCCAGCGTCATCAGGACGATCAGGAATCCGCGCGATTGTAGGTACATCGGTGGTTGCCTCCCTTGGTGATTCCTTTGCGATTGGAAGTGGATGAACGGTGTTCCAAACGGCCCCCTACCGGAGCAGGACGCCGGAAAAATTCAAGGCCCAGCGACCATCGTCGCTGGGTGGCCCCAGCAGACTCAGCGCCTGACGGAGCGCCGGGTCGCCGTCGTCGCGTACCGCTGCCCAACCGGTGAAGCGGTAACGACCGTCTGGCAGCAGGCGCAGCGTGCCCTCCAGCGCCAACGGCCCGCCCTGATCCTGGACCGCGCCCTGGACGCCCTCGGGACTGGCGGGTGTCAGTTGGACCTTGAAATCGCCCAGGTTCAACGGCCGGTCCAGGGCGAGCCGCATGTCCAGCAAACGAATGACGCCATCGGCGGTTTGCGGCCAGCCGGCGGCGTGGTTCAGGAGCAATTCCCGCAGGTTGAATTCCACCACGCCTTGCAACGGCAGCTTGGGTGGTCCAGCCAGGGCGTTCAGCCGGGCGAGCGGTAACCGACCGCTGGCCTCGCGCAAACGCAAGCGCTGACTTGGGTTGACCGCCGCCTTGCCGCTCAACCGAAGTTCGGGATCGTCCGCGTCCAATTGAAATTCCAGCCAGCCGGTCCATAGCACCGACGCCCGCCAATTCCAGTTTAGCCGATCGATCCGGACGCCGCGCCACTGGATGCCGCGAGCGGAACCTTTCATCACCAGTCCCTCGACGGCCTGCACGCTGAAGCCTGGCAGGCGAGCGGCGATTCGGTCGATCACCGGAGCGGCCGGCGTCAGCAGCAGCAGGGATAGCAGGAAGGTCAGCACGCCCAGCAGACTGTAACCCAGGATGCGCTTCATGGTCGGCGGCCCTGAACGGTGGCGCGCACGTTCACTCGGCCGGCGGCGACCCGGTCCACGTTGAGATTGACGATGGCGACGCGATGGTCGCGTTCCAGTTGGCCCAGCCAGGGTATCAGTTGGTCGAACTCAACCGCATCGAACTGAACGCCGAGCCGGTTCTCGCCCTGCGGCGTGACCCGCTTGAGAGCCGGGCCCAGCCCGGCGGTCCGGGCGGTCTGATCCACCAGGGTCAATAGGGAACGGCCATCCACTGGCGATGTCGCTGGAACGCCTGCTCCGCCCAGCCGCTTGATTTCCCCCGCTATCTGGCGCATTGCGGCCAGTTCGGCGCGTTGCTCGGCAACGTTCTGCCGCAATCGCCGGTGGCTGGTCTGAAACGGTTGCCAGGCCAGCGCGTAGAGCAGCAATACCAGGGCCAGCGCCGCGCCGCCGGCGGTCAAGAGGCGCTCGCGGCGGCTCAAGCTTTCCCACCAGGCTTTCACGAGGGTGTCCTTTTCAGCGTGATCTTGCCTTCCACCCGACCTTCTCGTTGCGTGGCGCGCATCTCGACCCGCAATCCCGGTTGCTGGTCCAGTTTCCGCCGGAGTTGATCCAGCACCGCCGAATTGCCGCTCTCCAAGTCAAGGTCCAATTGGCCGTCGCGATAGCCGAGGCTGCGCAAGGTCACGCCTGGAAAACCGGCCAGCGGTTGGCCACCCTGGTGGAGCAGTTCAAGAAATGCGCTGTCGCTGGCGCTGGCTGGACGTAATTCTCGCAGGCGGGTTTCCAACTGGAACCGAGGATTCGGAATATTAGTCGCGCCGGGCACGACTTCCCGATAGACCTGTTCCATCGCGGCTCGCAGCGTGGTTTGTGCGCGCCGCAAACTCCAGTGTTCGTGCGCCAGACCGATGCCTTGGATCAGCAGCCATGCACTGGCCAGGGCCGCCGCCGCGCGCCAGGGCCGCAATCGTGGTCCCCAACTGGCCTGGGGGCTATAAGGGCCTTGTAACAGATTGATCGCCGTGAACGCCTGATAGGCACTGGCGAACACTTGGAGCGGTTCGGGGGCGCTGTCCTCGATGCGCGATTCCAACCCGCCCTCGGTCAGGGCCGGCGGCGGGTGGCCCCAGACCCGCAGTCGGCGCGGCTCGGCATCGCCTGCCTCGGCCATGGCCCGGTTCAGTAATAGATCCAGCAAATCCCGCTCGGCGGCGAAGCCGTCCCAGCGACCGATACACGCCACTGCTCGCTGTTCCTCCAGCAAGATGCTCCAATCGCCTTCCTGCCAGGGCAGCAGCAGCGGCTCCGGGACGATGGCGGTCAAGGCCAGCCCGGCCTGGGCGCAGGCGTCCAGCCAGCCGCGCAAGACGTCCCGATGGACGATCGCCACCGGCAGCCGGTCGCCGTCGGGTTTATCGCCCAGGGCGAAATGCAGCGCCTCGATGTCCTCGAACACCTGATCTTCCAAGGCGTAAGGTACGGCGCGCGCCCAGGTGGACCGCTTGCGACTGGGCAAGGAAACCGGACGCAGAGTGACTTTCTCGCCGGGCGCGATCAACACCAATCGGGATCCGGCGGTTTGTTCGGCCATCTCGGCCAGCGCGCCGCGCCGGATCGCCCGGTTGGGGTACAGCCACTCGGCTTGATCGGGCGGGTGCAGGCGGAAAAAACAAAGGGGAGCGGGCAAGGTCGTTTCAGTCTTGATGGCCAAAATCGTGCTGCAGGGCACGGACGCCGTTTTCATCGCGATAGAGCGTACTGTATAGGATCGCGCGTCCGTCGCCCACCCGTGCCTCGGCCCGCAAGAGAAAATACTGACTGTCGACGCTCAGCAAGGCTTTGATCGGCGCGTCCACCGTCAGCTTGGCTGCGTTCAGGAATTCGTCCACGGTTTTGTAGCCTTCCGCCGGCCGATCCTTCGACAGGCGTTCGAAGTCCGCCGGTTTTAGCCCTTCCTCGCTCAGCGCCGCCAGCACCAAGGCTTGCGCGGTGTTGACGTTTAATGGCGTGCCGGGCGGTAGGGCGCAGACCACTGGCGCCAGCTTGGCGTAAGCCTCTCGATCCAGGTCCTTGAGCAGTCGCAGCTCGGATGCGTCGAGGAATGGGTGGTTGGCGGCCAGATAAGGTGGATTCAGGACGGCGTAATCGCTGTCCTCGGCGCCGTCGGGGAATTGGGGATCGGGATCGGGATCGATCCAGTCGGCGATGACTTGCGCCAGCGCCGGTTTCAGTTCGAGATTTTCCAGCAGGCGTTGCAGCAGCTTGACCTGGGCCGGCTCCAGTCCAGCCTTGCCCGAGGACGCGGCCGGTTTGGGGTGACTGGGCGGGGGCGGGTTGGGTTTGGGCGCGGCGTCGGTTTCCGAATCGACCGAATCCTGGGGGCGATCTCCCTTGTCGTCTTTGGTCTTGTCCCCACTCTTTTTCGGTTCGTTGGGCGTGGGCGATAATTCGCCGGGCGCTGGCCGCCACAGGTTGTTGAGGTTGAAACAACCTTGCAGATCGGTAAGGCGGACGGTGATCGTACCGCCCTCGATTGGCAGGGCCGGAGGCAGGTTGGCCCATTCCTCGCCGGGATGGTCGGTTTCGTTCCGCTGGCGATCGCGCGCCAAGATAATCATGGCTTCCTGTTCGGCCCCGAGCGTGTAAAGCCGGGCCTGCTGTTGGTGCTCAAGCACGGTGGTCCGGCGGATGGCCAGTTGTTGCAGGGTGGCGAGGCTGGCGGCGGCGATGCTAGCCAGGAACACGATCAGCAGCACGGTGATCAGGGCCACGCCGGTCCGCGGCTTGGCGCGGCTAATTGGGCAGGAGCAACAGGCGAGTGATTTCACCCCAGTCCTCCAGCGTCAGACGGATTTCCACCGCGCGCGGCAGACGGTCGGGATCCAGTTTGCTGGTTTCCTCATTCGAGGAAGGCGGCGGCCAGTCGTCGCGCCAGTCGTCCTGTTCCAGAAACCGTACCTTGAAGTCTCGCACTCGGTCGAGTAACAACGTCTCGCGCGGTTCGATCGGGCCACCCCGGTCGAGCACTGGCCAGTGCAGCCGCCACAACCGGCCATCTCGTAGCCGGTAGGCGAGTCGTTGCAGGGTGGCGCGCGGCTGGCCGAGGGGATTGTCCCAGCCGGCGCGGGTCAGGGTGAGCGGGTCGGCGGCGAGCGGACCGCCGAGCAGAGCGCCATGGGATTCGCCGTATTCATCGCGGATGCCGCGCGGCACGGTTTGTTCGATGTCCTGCTCCAGCCGATAGACCGCCAGTTGCATCGCCGCCAGTCGTCGGTTTTGCTCCTCCACGGCAGCGCGGGTATACAGCACGTTGCGCAGACCGCTGTAGGCGGCGGTCGCTATGATGGAGAATACCGCCAGGGCCACCAGCAGTTCTAGCAAGGTAAAACCATGACTGGGCGCTTTCATGGCGCGAGACGCGACTGCTGGGGTGTCGGCGGTTGCCCTTCCTGGAGCGTTGCCGGTTTGTCGGTGGTTTTGGACGGCTGGCCGGTCGCATCGGTGGATTGCTCCGGCGGCTTGCCCTTGAAGGCGATCAGCTTGCCGAGTTCCTCGCCCACCTCGCCAGCGCGCACCGTGAGTTCGAGGCGGCGCAGGTTCGGATCCTCGGTTTTGTGGAACCGCGCCTCCCAGCGCCAGACCCGGTTGGCCAATTCGGCGCTGCCCTTGCGGGAGCCTTCCTCGGGCCAGGGTTTCGTCTCCAGCAGCAGGGCGTTGACCTGGTTGCGGGCAACCCAGCCGGCGAAGGTTCGATCGCGCAGGGTGGCGGTGGTATTGATGCTCTGGGTGGCGGCGTGGATGATCGCGCCCATGGCGATGGCCAGCACCGCTAGCGCCACCAACACCTCCAAAAGAGTAAAGCCGCCTTGATGCCTCACCGGGTCACCTCGCCCGTCGTCAGCCGGCCTAGCGCATCGCCCGCCACCCGATAGCGCGGTGCGTCCAGGGCGGGGTCGTCGGCGAAGCCGAACACAACGACGAATTCGGTGGTTTCGCCACTAGCCAGCAGCAGCACCTGCGGCAGCTTGCGGGTGATCTTCAGATCGACGAGCCGATCCTCGACCCACAGGCTCAGGACGATATCCTCCGGCAAGGCATGATGGATCAAGGTATCGGTGGTGGCGGGTTGCCATTCGCCTTTCTCGCCCAAGGTCAGCAGGGTATAGCCGGCACGGGCGAACTGGATGCCGTGGGTTGCGCCGTTCAAAATCGCTTCCTGCTGGTGCAGTTCCACCAGCGCCGCCAGTCGCCGCGCTTCTTCCGCCAATCGCGTGCGTGGGCCGCCGCCGGCCGATAGCAGGGCAAAACTGGTGATGATGCCGATCAGCACCAGCACCACCAGGATTTCCAGGAGGGTGAAACCGCGCGGCGGCGCGGCGGAGGTTTTGGCGTTCAGCGCCCCGGCACCTTCCTTATTGATCCAGATTCCAGTTGCCGATGTCGGCATCCACGCCCTCGCCGCCTGGTTGACCGTCAGCGCCCAGCGAATAAATGTCGATGTCACCGTGCTGGCCGGGGCTGAGATATTGATACGGCTTGCCCCAGGGGTCCATGGGCGGTTTGTCCAGATAGCCGCCCTCCTGCCAGTGCGGCGCGTCGGCGGGCTTCCGCGCTAGCGCCTCGATGCCCTGTTCGGTGGTCGGGTAGCGGAAGTTGTGCAGCCGGTACAGATCCATCTGATTCTTGATCACCCGGATGTCTTGCTTGGCCTTGACCACTCGGGCCTTGTCCGGATTGTCCATGATGCGCGGCACCACCACGGCGGCCAGAATGCCGAGGATCACCACCACGACCATCACTTCGATCAGGGTGAAGCCGCGCGGCCGGAAGGGGCGGCGGTTGCGTCGGCAACGACGGGAAACGGGTTGGCTCATCGGCATGGTCGCTCTCCGAAAGGGGATGTTGCCTGGCATTCAGGCCCGGCCCAGCCGGTACAGGGCGATTTCGCCCAGCAGGTTGGGCCATAGCCGCGGCCCCAGCCGGGGACGGTGGGCGTGGTCAAGGACGGTGCGTTGCAGGATGTCGATGTGCTTGCGCCGGCACAGTTGCTCGAAATCGCGCAGGGTGAACAGGTGGATGTTCGGCGTGTCGTACCATTGGTAGGGCAGGGTCTTGACCACCGGCATCAAGCCTTGTAGGGCAATCTGGATCCGGCAGCGCCAGAAACCGAAGTTGGGAAAGGTGACGATGCCCTGCCGACCCACTCGCAGCATTTCATCGAGCAGCGTTTCGGTTTGCCGCACGGCTTGCAAGGTTTGGGTCATGATCACGTAGTCGAAGCTGCCATCGCCGAAATCCGCCAATCCCGCTTCCAGATCGGCATGGATGACGTTCACCCCAGCCTGAATGCACCGGAGCATGTTGGCGCCGTCGATTTCCAGACCGTAGCCGCTGACCTGCCGATGTTCGCGCAAATAGGCCAGCAACGCGCCGTCGCCGCAGCCCAGGTCCAGCACCCGAGCGCTGGGACGAATCCACTCGCTGATCAGTTCCAGCTCAGGCCGCATGAGCGTTCACCTCGCGGGCGACTCGCGCCAGATAGCTCCGCAATGCCTCGTGATACAGCGGAATCGGCATCAGAAAGGTGTCGTGGCCGTGCTCCGAGGAGATTTCGGCGTAGCTGACCTCGCGCCCGGCCCGCACCAGCGCCCGGACGATTTCCCGCGAGCGGGTCGGTGCGAACCGCCAGTCGCTGGTGAAGGAGATCACCAGAAAACGTGCCTGCGCCCGGTGAAAGGCCATGGCCAAGTCGTTGTCGAAATCCGCCGCTGGGTCAAAGTAATCCAAGGTCTTGGTGATCAGCAGATAGGTGTTGGCGTCGAAGCGGTCCACGAAGGCGCGGCCCTGATGGCGCAGATAGCTTTCCACCTGAAATTCGGTCTCAAAGTTGAAATTGAAATTCATCTTGCTTTCGCGCAACTCGCGGCCAAACTTGGCGCGCATCCCCTCGTCGGACAGATAGGTGATGTGACCCAGCATCCGGGCCAGCATCAACCCGCGCCGGGGCACCACGCCGAATTCGTAGTAGTGGCCGTGGTGGAAGTCGGGATCGGACAGGATGGCCTGTCGCGCCACTTCGTTGAAGGCGATGTTCTGGGCCGACAGCCGGGGCGCGGCGGCAATGACCAGGGAATGACGCACCCGGTCGGGAAAGGTGATGGCCCATTGCATGGCCTGCATCCCGCCGAGGCTGCCGCCGATGACCGCCGCCCATTGCTGGATGCCAAGCTGGTCGGCCAGCCGCGCCTGGCTACGTACCCAATCCTTGACGGTGACGATGGGGAAATCCGGACCGTAGGGCTTGCGATTCTCCGGGTTGATGGCGGTTGGGCCGGTCGAGCCCTTGCAGCCGCCCAGGTTGTTGCAGCACACCACGAAGAATTCGCGGGTGTCGATGGGTTTGCCGGGACCGATGCAGTTGTCCCACCAACCCGGTTTGCCGGCATCGTCCTCGTCGTGATAGCCGGCGACGTGGTGATCGCCGGACAGTGCGTGGCAGATCAGCACGGCGTTGCCGCGGTCGGCGTTCAGCGTGCCGTAGGTTTCGTAAACTATTTCGTAGTTCGCTAGCGTCCGACCACAGTCCAGCGCCAGCGGTTCGTCGAAATGGGCGGTCTGGGGGGTGACCAGACCAATGGAATCAGGGGGAAAGGTAGGCGGCATGGGCTCCTGACCGTCGTGGTGATGTCCTTGGGGAAGGGGCGGAAACTGGGCGCAAGTCTAGTCGGGGCCCGGTTTGGCGGCAACCGGGGCTTTTGGCGGGGGAGGGTGGGTTAGCGTGGGAGCCAGACCAAGGATGGTTACCCGCCGATACTAGCCAGCGCCTTGGTAACCAGCGTCGAATCCAGAAAAAGGCCGGCGGTTTGAGTTTGCATGATCCAGGGACGTGCTTGCCCAATCAGTCCCTGTTATTGGGCCACCTAATTAGCCACGAAGTTCAGCAGGCTCACCTAGCGAGCCTGTCGGGGTAGA
>JAVMKH010000052.1:0-32267 GCA_031732935.1 Candidatus Contendibacter sp. | reverse complement strand
CCGTCATCGGCAAGGGCAAGACCTACTATGCCGGCACGGGCGCCAAGAACGTCAAGCGCTTCCAGATTTACCGCTGGGATCCGGACAGCGGCGAAAATCCGCGCATGGACACCTACGAGGTCGATCTGGCCACCTGCGGTCCGATGGTGCTGGACGCCTTGCTCAAGATCAAGAACGAGATGGATCCGACCTTGACCTTCCGGCGCTCCTGCCGCGAGGGCGTGTGCGGTTCCTGCGCGATGAACATCGACGGCACCAACACCCTGGCCTGCACCAAGGCCATCGGCGACGTGTCGGGCGAGGTCAAGATTTACCCATTGCCGCACATGTCGGTGGTCAAGGACCTGGTGCCGGATCTGACTCACTTTTACGCCCAGTACGCCTCGATCAAGCCGTGGCTGCAAGCGATCACGCCGCCACCGGAGCGGGAACGGCTGCAATCCGAGGAAGACCGCGCCAAGCTGGATGGCCTGTACGAGTGCATCCTGTGCGCCTGCTGCTCCACCAGTTGCCCGAGCTACTGGTGGAACGGCGAACGCTACCTGGGTCCCTCGATCCTGTTGCAAGCCTACCGCTGGATCGTGGACAGCCGCGACGAGTTCACCGGCGAGCGGTTGGATGATCTGGAAGACCCGTTCCGACTGTACCGCTGCCACACCATCATGAACTGCACCAAGACCTGTCCGAAGAGCTTGAATCCCGCGAAGGCCATCGCGGAAATCAAGAAGATGATGGTGGAACGGCGGTAAGTCGTTACCTGCTCCCTCACCCCCAACCCCTCTCCCGCTCGCGGGCGAGGGGTTTTGTTTGTAGGAGACGCGGATCGTGGATGAACAAATCGGTAAATTGCGCTGGCGCTGCCGGCGCGGGATGAAAGAACTGGACTTGTTGACGCTGGCTTATCTGGAGCGGCATTACCCCACTGTGCCGGCGGAGGAACAACAGGCGTTCGCGGATTTGCTGGAACTGCAAGACCCACTGTTGATGAGCTACATGGTTGGACGGGAAACGCCGGCGGACGCGGTAACAGCAAGAGTGGTGGAGGTGATGCGGACGTTGCTGAACGAGACGGATCACTCTTGACGTCGAACGCGCAACCTCTTGCCGGTCAACGCGCGCCGCATTCGCGCCAGACCTGAGCGAAAATCAGTCGACGCTGGGATAAACGATTCGATGACACAGCGTCCCGCTCGAATTCGCGCTCAGTTTGGCCAGGACGCGCGGTAGGTCGGTAAATGGGCTTTCGCCACTGATCAACGCATCCAGCGCGGGATCGTCCAGCAATTTCATCACCGTGGCCATGCGTCGCCGATGGTCCCAGCGCCCGCGCTGCGCGGTGGCGATAGGGCCGACCTGGGAACTTTGGAGCGTCAGCCGCTGGCTGTGAAACGCCTCGCCCAGTGGCAGACTGACCGGCCGCGCGCCGAACCAACTGGCTTCCACCACCATCGCTTCGAAGCCCGCTAGACCCAGCGCCGTCGTCAGACCGGCGGGCGAGCCGCTGGCATGAATCACCCGATCCTGTTCTCCTTCCGCCCGTTCCGGCAAGGTAAAACGGACGCCCAGGTGGTGGGCGATGGCTTCCCGGCGCGGGTCCACGTCCACCAGTTGCACCACACAGCCCGGCAAGCGGCCCGCCAGCCGGGCGATCAGGCAACCGACCACGCCCGCGCCGATCACCGTGATCCGGTCGCCCAGTCGAGGCGCGGCGTCCCACAACACATTGAGCGCGGTTTCCAGATTGGCCGCCAGCACCGCCCGCCCGGAAGGAATCGTCGGCGGAACCGGGGTCAGCGCCGCCACTGGAACTACGTAGCGGTTCTGATGCGGATACAGACAAAATACGGTCAGTCCGCATAACTCGGTGGGACCGGCTTCGACCACGCCGACGCTGCAATAGCCATACTTGACCGGGGCCGGAAACTCGCCCCGCTGAAACGGCGCACGCATGGTTCGATATTGGTTGGGCGGCACTTCGCCGCGAAACACCAGACTCTCGGTGCCGCGACTGATGCCGGAATACAGCGTCCGCACCCGCGCCTCGTCCCCGCTCGGCGGTTCCAGCCGTTCCACGCGAATTTCACCCCGACCCGGCGCCGCCAGCCAGAAGGCACGTGCTGACTCAAGCTCACTGCTCATCATCGATCCCGATTACCGTTGATCCATTCACCAACAACGATGAACCTCTTAACCGCGTCCCCACTGCGACCGCTCATTTTCAGCGCTCTGATCCATGTCGCCAGCGTACTGCCGCTGGTGGCGGGGCTAGCATGGACCCTGGCTGAAACTTTCCAATTGTCCGCCGGCTATGTTCTCCAGACCCTCGCCGTTTTCGCTGGCCTGCTGTTGGTCCTGCTACCTTTCCTGCCCCAGCATCGACCACTGCAACGGTTTGGCGCGGCCAACGACGTTACCCTATTGCGCGCCGGCATCGCCGCCTTGGCCGCCGGCCTGATCGGCCAGACGGAACCGCCGTCGGGACTGGCCTGGACGCTGGCCGTGCTGACCGGCATCGCGCTGATTCTCGACGGCGTGGACGGCTGGCTGGCGCGGCGCGGCGGCTGGCAAAGTCCGTTCGGCGCCCGGTTTGACATGGAAGTGGACGCCTTTCTCATCCTGGTCCTGGCGGCGCTGGTCCATCAAGCCGACAAGGCCGGTGGCTGGGTCCTGCTGTCGGGCGCGCTGCGCTATGGCTTCGTCGCGCTGGGCTACGCCCTGCCCTGGCTGCGCCAACCGCTGCCGCCGCGCCGCCGCCGCCAAACCGTCTGCGTGATTCAGACCGCCGTGCTGATCTTGTGCCTGCTCCCACCGCTGGTGCCGCCATGGACCCCGCTGCTGTCGGCCGGCGCGCTGGCGCTGTTGACGCTGTCCTTCACGGTGGATACGGTCTGGCTGGCCCGCCACGCGCCGCCGGCGAGGTGACAGCCTCGGACGGCGGATCGTTCAGCACGCGCAATAGCAACAATCCCAGATCACCGATACCGCCTAGCACCGCTGGACCCGGCTTCACGCCAGCTTGGAAGCCCACCGCCTGAAACGCGCCGATCAACCCCGGATCGCGCGAGAACACATGAACCGGAACCTGCCACGAAATCTCGCGCCCGCCGACGATGGCCGGCGGCTGATGATCGCCCAGAACCACGAACAGCGCGTTCGCCGGGGCGTGTCGGCGCAGATAGCCACCCAGCACCGCCAGGTTGTAACGGACGCTTTCGACATAGGCGGCGGCCAACGCCGCGCCGTCCAACCGCTCGTTCAGCCCCACTTCGCCCGCCGCGGCGGACGCGGTCAGCCGGGTATCGAACCGGCTCCAGTCCGCCTCGTAGGGTGGGATCGGCGCGAACGGCGCATGGCTATTGATGGTGGGAAAAAACACGAACAGCGGCGGCCGGCCAGCCGGTCGCACCTCGGTGCGATCCAATCGGTACAGGCTGTACTGGTCAGGAATGACCCAGCCCCCGTAAGCGGGACCCCGATACTCCAGCCGCTCGGCGTTCAGAATTTGGTCGAAGCCGTAGAATCGCCCCTCCGGCCAGGCGTGCCGTAGTCCCGGCATCAGCGCCACGCAGCGGTAGCCGGCGGCGGCGAACCGGCTGACCAGGGTCGGTCGGCTGGAAGCCAGCAGGTCATAATAATCCCCCTGGTCGGCGATGCGCAGTCCAGACAGCAGGCTGGAATGGGCCAGCCAGGATAACCCGCCGAACGTGCTGGACTCGACCCGCGCCGAGGCCATCCGCCAGCCAGCGTCGGTCAGCGACCATTCCAAGGCGGCGAAATCGCCAGCCAGCGGCGCGGCGAAGCGGGGATCGTCGAACACTAGCGCACCCTGCGACTCGAAAAAAATCACGAAGACATCGCCCCGTCCCAGCCGATCCAGGTTCGAAGCGGGCAGTGGCGGCTGAACCGCGATCCAGCGGTTGTTTCGAAGCACGGTCGCGGCTAGCACCATTTCCACCTGCTCGGCCAGCATGGCCGTCACCGGTAACGCGAACAGGGTATCGGTTGGCAAGCGCGGACTCAGGCGACCAGCGCCATACAGCGCCAGTAGCGTCAGGGCCAGGACGCCCAGCGCGCGCCGGACGGGAGCGCGGGCAAGCGCGGCCATGACGGCGCCGACCGCCCAGCGCAGGACGGCCAACAGCGCGGCCAACAGCGCTAGCAGCGCCACGCCGCCCAGCGCCACTCGCCAGCCCGCCACCCGATCCAGCAACAGGGCTGCGACTGCTGGAATATGCCGGCTATCCCAGTACAAATGGATGGAACGCCCCATCAGGGCCGGCGCGGTGACGTCCAGATACCGTCCCAGCGTCAGGACGACGAATACCGCCAAAACCGCGCTACGCCACCCACGCCCCAGCGGACCGCGCCAAGCCGTGACCAGAACCAGCCCCAGCAGTAGCGCCGCCAGTTCGGCGGACAGTTCTGGAACCCAGCGCACCCCGACCGTCGGCCAACGGTTCTGGAACGTCAGCGCCGAGTTGAGAATGAACAACGCCACCGACCAGCCAAGTGTGCTCGTCGTTCCTTGGCGAATTAGGCGTCTCATGCCAACTGTTTCCATTTTAGAGGCGTTTTTGGGTAGCCTCCTCAGTGGGGCCTCGACACTTGGGAATTGCTCGCCTGCCATTCGCGGGCCAGTTGTCGAGCGCGAGCCAGATCGATCTCACTCATCTGCCTGGCGATGGCATCCAACGGCTGGGCCGCGCCCACGTAGCCGCCGGACACGGCCAGACTCAACCACTGATGGGCCTTGACCAAATCCTGCACCACCCCCCGACCGGCGCCGTGCAGCATCCCCAACCCATACTGGGCCAGCACCAAACCGTTGTCGGCGGCCTGCTCGAACCAATGAAGCGCCTGCGGATCGTCGCGAGGCACGCCACGCCCCGTCGCGTAGCTGAGCGCCAGCATTAACTGGGCCAGTGGCAGATTTTGTTCGGCCGCCTTGCGGTACCAGGCGACGGCTTGCGTCGGATCGCGTGGCAACCCACCCCGTCCGTCCGCGTACATCAGTCCGAGATTCAACTGAGCCTGCGGCAAATTTTGTTCAGCCGCCTTGCGATACCAGCTCGCGGTCTGCGCCTCGTCGCGCGGCGCGCCCCGACCGGAGGCGTACAACACCCCCAGATTGAATCCCGCCACGACATCGCCCTGTTGGGCCGCCTCACGAAACCAACGCAATGCTTGCCGGTCATCCCGGGTCACGCCGATCCCCTCGGCATAGAGCACCGCCAGGCGAAACTGGCTGACGGCATGGCCCCGCTCCGCCGCCTTGCGATACCATTCCGCCGCCAAGCCGTCGTCGTGCGCCACGAACTCGCCGCTGGCGTAAAGCCCCGCCAGTCGGTAGCACGCCTCGACATGACCCTGTTCCGCCGCCTTGCGCAACCACTCCAGTCCGGTCTGGTCGTTGCGTGGCGCGCCGCGACCCGCCAACAGCCGCTCCGCCAACGCAAATTGCGCCTCGGGGTGGCCGCCCGCCGCCGCTAGACCCAACAACTGCATCCCCTTGGCTTCGTCAAGCACCACTCCACGGCCATTCAAATAACCGTTGGCCAGATCCAGTTGCGCTATCGACAGGTTCTGATCGGCCGCGCGCCGCAGCCATTGCAAAGCTTCCAGCTCGTTGCGCGCCGTGCCGCGCCCATCCGTCAACATCCGTCCCAGGGAATATTGCGCCAAGGCTTCACCTTGCTCGGCGGCCAATCGGTACCACTTCACCGCTTCCCCGTCGTCGCGGGGAACACCCTGGCCATCGGCGTACAACCGCCCCAGATTCACCTGGGCCAGGGTCAACCCTCGATCGGCGGCCTTGCGGAACCAGCGCGCCGCCTCCTCGGCGCTGGCGGGCGCGCCCCGACCGGCCAGCAATCGCACGGCCAGATTGTATTGAGCCTCGACATGACCCTGCTCCGCCGCCTTGCGATACCAAAGTACTGCGTCCCGATCGCTGGCCACGGTCACGCCGCGGCCGGCGGCGTACATCGCGCCGAGGTTGAACTGGGCGCCGGCATGGCCCTGCTCCGCCGCTCGCTGATACCATTGCACGGCTTCCTTGTCGTCGCGCGACACCCCGCGCCCGCTGGCGTAAAAATTTCCCAGCTCAAACTGGGCGCCGGCATGGCCCTTCTCCGCCGCTCGCCGATAACCGTTGGCGGCCTCCGACTCATCCCGGCCCACGCCCTGACCAGCCGCATACTTGCCCGCCAGGATATATAACGCTTCGGCATTGCCCCGTTCCGCCGCCTTGCGCAACCAGAATAGCGCTTCCTTTTCGCTGGAAGCGGCGCTGGGGTCGGCGGCGAACAGGACCCCGAGCTGGAGTTGAGCGTCGGTATTCCCTTGCACGGCCGCCTTGCGCAGCCACTCGACAGCGCTGCGTGAATTTTGCCCGACGCCCTGACCGCGCAGGTACATCTGTCCGACCATGGCCTGGGCGCGGGGATCGCCCTTCTTGGCCCACTCCATGTACTCCTGAAATGCCTTGGCGTAATCGCCGCGTTGGTAGGCCTCGGCGGCGCTGTCGACGGCGGCATTGGGCGAGACCGGACGAACGCTGCCGTAATGCCACTCGCCAGCTTCGTCTTGCCACTTCTTGACGCCCGACTCGGCCGGTTTCTTGGCATTTGGCCCAGTCGGTGGAGCGGCGGCCCAAACCGCGCCAGTCAGAAGAATCGCCAACCACAACGCCTGCTTGCGCATGACCGCCTCCGCCCAACTTGAATTTCCCGCATCCGTCGTCATTTAATTATGGATAACAACCATCACCCATCTCGCCACCGATCAATTTCAAGGCGGCGCCCCAGACCACTGTCACCATCTACACTATCCTAAACAGCGCTGCATCATCCAACCCCCATTTTATCCCAGCAACCGAGGAAATCCGCATGGCCATCAATCTGCAGAAGGGACAGCGCATCAGTCTGGAAAAGGAAGCGGGACGCAGCCTAAGCCGGGTCATCATGGGGCTGGGCTGGGGCATGAAGCAGGTCCAATCCCGTGGCTTTCTGGGCTTCGGCGGCGGCGTCCGCCAGGAGGCCGTGGACCTGGACGCCTCCTGCCTGCTGTTCGACACCGGCGGCAATCTGGTGGATACGGTCTGGTTTCGACAACTGGAAAGCCGCTGTGGCTCCATTCGCCACAGTGGCGATGATCGCGCTGGCGGCGGCGAAGCCGGCGCGGAGAACGAGCGCATCGCCATCGAACTGAACCGGGTGCCCGTCACGGTGCAAACCCTGATCTTCACCGTCAACAGCTTCAGCGGCGAAGGCTTCGCCGGAATTCCCAGCGCCTTTTGCCGGATCGTGGACGACGCCAACGGCGGCGAAATCGCCCGCTTCGATCTATCGTTGGAAGGCGGCACGCATACCGGCCTGATCATGACCAAGCTGTACCGCCACAACGGCGAGTGGAAGATGCACGCGCTCGGCGAACACGCCAGCGGTCGCACCTTCCACGATCTGCTGCCGGCGATCCGACCCCATCTGTAAATTCGCCGAAGGAGGCGTCATGGACCTGCAACCCGGCCAAAACATCTCGCTCACCCAGCGTCAGCCAGCGCCGGCCACCATCGAAATCGCGCTCGCCTGGGAACCGACGAACACGGCGCTGGCGATCGATTCCAGCGCCTTTGCCCTGACCAGTCAGGGCAAGGTGCGCGACGACGGCGACTTCGTCTTCTACAATCAGCCGGCGCTGGCCGGTGGCGGCATCCAGCGCGCCGGCGATGGCCGTGCCTTCACGGTCAACCTCACCGCGTTGCCGGCGGCCATCGAGCGCGTGGTCATCGCCCTGACCATCGATCAGGGGCGGCGGCGCGACCAATCCTTCGGCCAACTGAACCAGGTTCGAGCGGAAATCCGCGACGCTGGCAACCAGGTGGTGCTGGCTGCTTTCCCGCTCAGCACCAAAATGATGGCGGAAACCGCGCTGATCGTCGGCGAACTGTACCGACGCAACGCCGAATGGAAGTTCCGCGCCGTCGGCCAAGGCTTCGTCGGCGGATTGGCACCGCTGGCCCGGCAATACGGGGTGGACGTGGCCGACGATCCCGACGTGGCCGAGCCACCGCCACCCGCGGCTCAATCCACGCCCGCGCCGCCACCCGCCAAGCCGATCCGGCTGGAAAAGATCACCCTGGAGAAGAAAGGCAGCAGCATTTCGCTGGAGAAGAAAAGCCAGGGTTTCGGCGAAATCGTGGTCAATCTCAACTGGAATCAGGGCGGCGGCGGCAAGGGTTTCTTTGGCCGACTGACCAGCCGTAAGGTAGACCTGGACCTGGGTTGCCTGTTCAAGCTGCGCGATGGCCGGGCGGGGGCGGTGCAAGCCCTGGGCAACAGCTTTGGCAGCCTGCAACAACCGCCCTATATCCAGCTCATGGGCGATGACCGGTCTGGAGCCAGCGCCGCTGGCGAGTTTCTACGCATCAACGGTCGCCACTGGGACGAACTGGATCGCCTCGTGGCTTTCGCCCTGATCTACGAGGGCGCCCCCAACTGGTCGGAAACCGACGCGGTGGTCACGATTCAGGCGCCCGACCAGCCGACCCTGGAAATTCGTCTCGACAGTCATCGCAACGATCAGCGCATGTGCGCGCTGGCGCTGCTGGAGAACCAGGGCGGCAATATCAAGGTCACAAAGCTGGTCGAATATTTCCAGGATCACCGCTATCTGGACCAGGCCTACCATTTTGGCCTGCGCTGGGTCGCCGGGTCCAAGGATTAGTTTGTATCCATCCGCTTTAATAACTTTTGGAGGAATTCTCGCATGGCTCTTGAATGGTTGAAACAGCGTTACAGCGAAGTCTCCGCCAACTTGAAGACCGAGGTTGCCAAGTTCAAAAACAAAAGCTTCCTGGAAGCGGTGGTGGCCGGTTGCGCGCTGGTGGCTCACGCCGACGGCGTGGTCCGACCCGAGGAAAAGCAGAAGATGATGGGCTTCCTGCGCAATTCCGAGGTCCTATCCGTCTTCGGCACCGACGAGATCATCGCCATCTTTGACAAATACGCCAAGCAGTTTGAGTTCGACCATCAGATTGGTCAGGCCAGCGCCCTGCAGGCGGTCGCCAAGGTCAAGGACAAGGAGGCCGAGGCGCGATTGATGGTACGGGTCTGCTGCGCCGTCGGAGCCGCCGATGGTGATTTCGATGAGAAGGAGAAAACCGTGGTGCGCAAGATCTGCGCCGAATTGGGTCTGAATCCCAAAGACTTCGATCTGGCCTGAGCGCGCGGCGACATGGAACATCACTTCGGTTTTCCCCTGGAAACCATCGCCATCTTCGTGGCGGTGGTCGCCTTTTCGGTCTGGCTAGACCTGCGGCTGCACAAGGACAGCGAGGACATCAGCATTCCCAACGCCGTGGCCTGGTCGCTGTTCTGGATTTTTCTATCGATCGCGTTTTTCTTCTACCTCAAGGTCCATCACGGCGACGACTACGCTGACCTGTTCCTGGCCGGCTACATCCTGGAAAAATCGTTGTCGGTGGACAACTTGATGGTGTTCGTCGCCATCTTCGCCTCCTTCGGCATCAAGGGCGCCCTACAACACCGGATCCTGTACTTCGGCATCCTGGGCGCGGTGATTTTCCGCATGCTGTTCATCGCCTTCGGCACCAGCCTGTTCGGACTGAGCACCTGGATCGAGTTCGTGTTCGCCGCCATCGTCGCCTGGACCGGCTGGAAGATGTTGGCCGGGATCGGCGAGGACGAGGAGATCGAGGATTACTCCGATCACTGGTCGGTGCGGCTGACCCAGAAACTGGTGCCGATCTTCCCGCGCCTGCACGGCGGTCACTTCGTGGTCGACCACGGTCATGTCAAAACCGTGATCGGTCAGGATCCCAGCGTCTCGGTGGCCCGGGAAGCAGCGGTATACGCCACCCCGATGCTGCTGTGCCTGGTTTGCATCGAGGTATCCGACATCATCTTTGCCTTCGACTCGGTCCCCGCGGTGATCGCGGTCACCCGCGAACCGCTGCTGGTCTACTCGGCGGTGATCTTCGCCATTCTCGGCCTGCGCTCGCTGTATTTCGTGCTGGCGGCGGCGCAGAAATATCTGGCGCATCTGGACAAGGCGGTGGCGGCGCTGCTGTTCTTCATCGCCTTCAAACTGGCGCTGCAAGCCTCCAACCACCTGTTCCACTGGCCCGGCTGGGAAATTTCCGCCAACCTCAGCCTGATGATCATCCTCGGCACGCTGGCGGTGGGGGTGATCGCCTCGCTGCTGCTGCCCGAAAAGGAAGAAGCGGAAGAGGAAAACGCGGCTCAACCGAAGAAATCGGAATGATCGTCGCGAGTTTTTGACTTACTAAATCGACGGTGGGCCGGATGGGGCAAGTTCCCCCCGCTGGCCGGCCCGTTTCACCCTCAACCATTCAAACCTAGGGAGAACGAACCCATGGCAATTTCCCTCAATAAAGGGGAACGGTTATCGCTGGGCAAGGAAGCGCCGAACCTTCAGAAGGTGCTGGTCGGACTGGGTTGGGATGCCCGAGCTACCGACGGTACGGATTTTGACCTGGACGCTTCGGCGTTCCTGCTGGACACCAGTGGCAAGGTGCGCTCCGACGCCGACTTCATCTTCTACAACCAGTTGAAATCCACTTGCGGCTCGGTGCAACACACCGGCGACAATCGCACGGGCGCCGGCGAGGGCGACGACGAGGCGATCATGGTGGACCTGTCTCGCGTTCCGGCGGACGTGCAGAAAATCGCCTTCACCGTCACTATCCACGAGGCCGACGCCCGCCGACAGAACTTCGGCCAGGTCGGCAACGCCTATATCCGGCTGGTCAACGCCGAAACCAACGCCGAAGTCGCCCGCTACGACTTGGCCGAGGACGCCTCGACCGAGACCGCGATGATCTTTGGCGAACTTTACCGGCACGGCGGTGAGTGGAAGTTCACCGCGGTCGGTCAGGGTTATGCCGGCGGACTGGCCGCCATGTGCCGACAATACGGCATCAACATCGGCTGACCCATCGGCCACCCTCCCCATTCATCATCCTCGGCAACGAGAAAGGAGCATCCGCGATGGCTATCTCCCTGCAAAAGGGCGGTAATGTTTCCCTGAGCAAGCAGGCGCCCGGCTTGAAGAAAGTCCGTTTTGGGCTGGGCTGGGACTTGCGCAAGACCGACGGCGCCGATTTCGATCTAGACGCCTCGGCCTTCATGCTGGACGGCAATGCCAAGGTTTTGAGCGACCAGCACTTCGTGTTCTACAACAACCCCAAGGATCCTTCGGGCGCGATCAAGCACCTGGGCGACAACCGCACCGGCCAGGGTGAGGGCGACGACGAGGTGATCGAAATCGAACTGGGCACGATGCCGGCCACCGCCGCTAAGGTGGCGTTCGTGGTCACCATCCACGACGCCGAGGCGCGCAAGCAGAACTTCGGCCAGGTGAGCAACGCCTATATCCGCGCGCTCAACGCCGAGGGTGAACAGGAAATCACCCGTTACGACCTGTCCGAGGACGCCTCAACCGAGACGGCGATGATCTTCGGCGAGCTTTATCGCCACAACGACGAATGGAAATTCAAAGCCATCGGTCAGGGCTACGCCGGCGGGTTGGCGGCGGTCGCCCGCGATTACGGCGTCAATCTCGGCTAAAATCGGCAGTGATTGATCGCCGCGCCGAATCTACCCAGCCCGCCGATTCCACGGCGGGCTTTTCTTTTTTGGATTAAAGAAAATGAGCGAAACCGTCAAATACCTGCTCGATGAAAATCGGATGCCCAAGCACTGGTACAACCTGGTCGCCGATCTGCCGAAACCACCTCCACCAGTGCTGCATCCTGGAACCCTCAAGCCGATCGGCCCGGCCGATCTGGCGCCATTGTTCCCGATGACGCTGATCCAACAGGAAGTGTCCGCCGAACGGGAAATCGAGATTCCCGAACCGGTGCGCGAGATTTACCGGCAGTGGCGGCCGAGCCCGCTGTATCGCGCCCGCCGACTGGAACAGGCGCTCGGCACGCCAGCGCGGATTTACTACAAATACGAAGGCGTTAGCCCGGCCGGCAGCCACAAGCCCAACACCGCCGTCGCCCAGGCGTTCTATAACAAAGAGGCCGGGGTCAAGCGCATTGCCACCGAAACCGGCGCTGGTCAGTGGGGTTCCTCGCTGGCTTTCGCTGGCGCGCTATTCGGCATCGCCGTGCAGGTGTTCATGGTACGAGTGTCGTACAACCAGAAGCCCTACCGTCGGGCATTGATGGAAACCTACGGCGCGCGTTGCGTGGCGTCGCCTTCTGAGGAAACCGCCTCCGGGCGGGCGATTCTGGCCCAGCGGCCCGACCATCCGGGCAGTCTCGGCATCGCCATTTCCGAGGCGGTGGAAGTCGCCGCCCAGCGCGACGACACCAAATACGCCCTGGGTTCGGTGCTCAACCACGTGCTGCTGCACCAGACCGTGGTGGGTCTGGAAGCGATGGACCAGTTGGCCATGGCCGACGACTATCCCGATGTCGTGGTTGGCTGCACCGGCGGCGGTTCCAATTTCGCCGGCATCGCCTTCCCGTTCCTCGGCGCGCATTTGCGCGGCGGCCGCAAGGTTCGCATCGTCGCGGTCGAGCCGGCGGCCTGTCCCAGCCTGACCCGCGGCCCCTACGCCTACGATTTCGGCGATACCGCGCATCTGACCCCGCTGACCAAGATGCACACACTAGGCTCGACCTTCACCCCGCCCGGCTTCCACGCCGGCGGCCTGCGCTATCACGGCATGGCGCCATTGGTCAGCCACGTCAAGGAACTGGGTCTGATCGAGGCCCGCGCCTACCATCAGACCGCCTGCTTCGACGCCGGCGTTCTGTTTGCCCGCGTCGAGGGCATCCTGCCGGCGCCGGAAGCCAATCACGCCGTCAAGGGCGCGATCGACGAAGCCCTGCGTTGCAAGGAAGAAGGCGTCAGCCGGGCGATCTTGTTCAACCTGTGCGGCCATGGCCACTTCGACATGCAAGCCTACATGGACTATTTCGCTGGCAAGTTGACCGACCAGGATTACGACGAGGCTGAACTGGCGATGGCGCTATCTGGGTTGCCGTCGGTGACGGAAGCTTGAGCCTTCCTTCTCCGCCGAGGGGAGGGAAACCTGGATGGGAAAAAGTCAATTCAGCGTCTTCAGCCAAAACACCATTGGTTTCGACGACTCCGTAGCCTCGTCCAGATCCCGCCATGAAAAGGTGGTGTGCAATTCTGGATGCTTGACGAACCCCTCCTGGTTCCAAAGTGCATTCAGCGGTATGTAACCCGCCGGCCGGCGTGGATGGTCGGCGGGGCGCTCCACCGCGCAGAAGCAGGCGATATCGAAACGGCCCAGTTCACAAACGTGCGCCGCGCGCTCCTCGAAAAACCGCTTTCCCAGTCCCCTCCCCCGATATTCCGGCAGCAGGACCGACTCGCCGTAATAGAAAATCCGCGATGGGTCGTAGCCGTGCGTCAGAAAGGGTTTGATCACGTTTGGCGTTTCAGCCGCCAACGGCAGACCACTCGATGCGCCCACCACCCGTTCGCTGTCCCAAACCAGGACCATGACGCTGTCCGGCGCGTCCACGTAGGTCTTCAGATACTTTTCCTCGTAGGCGGCGCTGCCGTCGTAAAGATAAGGAAATTCACGAAACACCTGGATGCGCAATCGCGCCAGTTCCGGCAGCCAGGGATGGATCGCGGCGCCGGAAAATCGCTGGAGACGGAGAGAGTCGGACATGGAAAATTTCCTCTGGTTAAAGGGGGAATCGGACAGCTACCCTTCCGTGAAAAACGCCCGTACCCGTTCCAGCTTGCGGGTGCGCGGCATCGGCGGCAGGCTGTCCAGAAACGCCCGCCCATAGAATTTGGTCAGCAGGCGCGGGTCGCAGAGCATCAGCACGCCCCGGTCGCTCACATCCCGAATCAGCCGGCCCGCGCCCTGCTTGAGGGTGATCACCGCGTGGGGCAACTGATAGTTCCAAAACGGATCCTCGCCCCGCTGGCGCAAGGATTCGATTCGCGCCTGCAACACCGGATCACCGGGCGAAGCGAACGGCAAGCGGTCGATGATCACACACGACAGCGCCTCGCCGCGCACGTCCACCCCCTCCCAAAAACTTGCGGTTCCCAGCAGCACCGCGTTGCCCAGGGCGCGAAACTCCCGCAACAAGGCCGCCTTCGGGGCCGCGCCCTGCACCAGCAGCGGATAATCCAGCCGCCCCGCCAGCCCTTCCTCCGCCTCGCGCAGGGCGCGGTAACTGGTAAACAACAGAAACGCTCGCCCCCGGCTGGCTCGCAGCACCGGCAACGCGGCTTCCAGCAATGCCGCCGTGTAATGAGGCGAGACCGGCTCCGGCAAGCCGGGTGGGTGATAAAGCAACGTATTGCGAGCAAAATCGAAGGGGCTATCGAGGCGCAGCGCCGTGTAATCCCGCAACCCCAACCGGGCCGCGAAGTGTTCGAAGCTTTCCCCCACCGCTAAGGTCGCCGAGGTAAAAATCCAAGCGCCCGGTCCTGTCTCCATCCGGGTTTGGAACGTCGGGGCAATATCGAGCGGGGTCAGGCTCAAGGTAAACCCACGGCCTCGGACTTCGAACCAACGCACGGTGTCGGGATCGCGTTCTTCCCCGGTCGTCGCCGCCAGGCGTTGCCTCAGGTCCTCGACGCGGCGGCGACAGCTCTCCAAACCCTTGCCGCGCTGGGCCGCTTCCTTCAAGGCTTCCCCCAGCCGATTCAGCGCTTCGGTCAATTGGCCGACAGCTTCCCGCACCGCCGATTGGTCGGCGACCTCCCGCCACGGCGCCCGGCGCTCCGTCATCCCCAACGTCTCCCGCAGCACGGGCTCGATTGCCGCCAACGCCTCGGCGCGGTTTCGCAACTCGGGAAAATCCGCCGCGTCCCGCGCCTGCTCCACCACCGTATCCCGCGCCAGTTCAGTCAACTGCCGGCCGCTCAGCGAGCGGCCGAAAAAGTGCGTGGCGATATCCGGCAACTGGTGCGCCTCGTCGAAAATCACCGCTTCCGCGCCCGGCAACAACTCGGCGAACCCGGTTTCCCGGAGCGCCAGATCGGCGCAAAACAGATAGTGGTTGACCACGAGCACATCCGCCGCCAGTGCGTCGAACCGCGCCTTGGCGAAAAAGCAGTCCTCCAACTGGGGACAATCCTGCCCCAGGCAGTTATCCACGGTGGAAGTGACGCGCGGCCAGAGCGGTGAAGTCTCCGGCACGTCGGCGATATCGGCGATATCGCCGCTTCGGGTGCGACCGACCCAACGTTGGATGCGCTGCAACTCAACGACTTGCGCGCGTGAAGGCAGCTTTCCCTCCCGCTCGACCAGTTGCAGGCGATACCGGCATAAATAATTGCCGCGTCCCTTCAACAACGCCACCCGTGCCGAACTTTTCAACGCCCGGCGCACCACGGGCAGGTCCTGGTGGTAAAGCTGATCCTGTAAATGACGGGTGCCGGTGGAGATGAGAACCCGCGCCCCGGATAACAGCGCTGGCGTCAAATAAGCGAAGGTCTTGCCGGTGCCGGTGCCGGCCTCGACGATCAGCGAGCCGCCATCCTCCAGGATGGCGTCGACCGCTTGCGCCATCCGCTGTTGCGGCGGGCGCGGAGCAAAGCCGGGTACGTGTCGGGCCAAGGGCCCCCCTGGCCCGAGTAATTCGGCCATGCCCACGGCGACGTCCGGCAACCGCGACCCGTCTCAGCGCGAAAACTGCGTGGCCCGAGCCTCGGCTTCCTCGGCGCCAGCGGCATTGCCGGTGGCCTTGCGGGCCGAGGCGATCACCTTCCAATTGCGAGACTGCAGGCTCCGGTTGCCGCCGGCCAGGTTGTTGGACTTGCTGGCCAGCGACTCAGCCTGCTGGTACTGTCCCTGATGCAAGCGAATCTGGGCCAAGTCGTGCCAGATGCCGGCGTTGCGCGGCTCGATCCGCAACGCCCGCTCCAGCGCGGCGCCAGCCTTGTCCAACTGCTTGCTCTTGACGTACTTGTCGGCGCTTTCGAGCAGCGCCGCCACCGCTTGATTACCCTCGCGGGTGATCTCGGCCGGCGGCAACTCGGCCGGCGGCGCGGCGGGCGCGGCGGGGGGCGGGGATGGGCGGGCGGGCGGTTGAATCGGCTCCGGTTCGGGCTCCGGTTCGGGCTTCGGCGCGACGGGAGGCGGGACCAGCGCAACCGCTGGCTTGCTGGGCGCGGGTGCGGCGGGCGTGGCGGGAGGCTTGCCGCTGGGCGCGGTGGCGGGCGTCCTCGGCACCACCGGCTGTGGCTCGGGCAGCGCGCCCGGCGCGGGCTGGGTCGAGTATCGCTCATCCGTCGGTGCATAGGTCGGCGCTGGCCGACCATATTCGTTCGCCGGGGCCGGATAGGGCTGAGGCGACGACGAATAGGGCGTAGCGGCACTCGGCGGATAGGCCGGCTGTCGGTAGTCGCCGCCGCTGGCACTCGGCGGATAGGCCGGCTGTCGGTAGTCGCCGCTGGCACTCGGCGGATAGGCCGGTCGCCGTTGGGAGCCACCTGCCTCCGTCGGATAAGGTTGCGCCGACGCGCCATAGGGATCGGAGGCGTATTCCCGCGGCAGGAGTGGATCTTCCTCGGGCAACTGTCCCGTATCCGCCGGGGGTGCGGGTCGCCGCGTGGAATACGCGGGTGGACGGCGCGCGCTGCGATCCACCACCGGCGCCTTGGCGGACGGCGTCCGGCTGGAAGGTTGCTGCGAATAAGGTGCCGTCGTGCAACCCGCCAGCGCCAGCGCCAGCGCCAGCGCCACCAGGCTAGGACTTGGTTTGATCGGTTTGAACTGTGTCTTCATCACTCTCCCCATGAAGTTCGGCGCCGTCCGGGCGGCGGTCTCGAACCCCAATGCCATCTATCGTCGGTTGAACTTTACATTTTCCCCGTCAAGCCGTCATGCCGAACCGGCGACCGGACCCCCTTATCCCCACCTCGCCGACTCGTTTCGACAAGACGGCTAGCCGCTTTAAAGGTTTTTAGACAGCCTTTCGCAAGCTAATTCGTTGAAAAAGCACCCTCGCCCTTGCCTGTCCCCTCTCCTCGGGCACGGGATTTCCAGACAGTCGTTCATTCCATCAGACGCTGAAAGAAACCGCTCATTCCATCCGTGTCATCGGTGTCATCGGCATCGGGCGACCGGGGCTTGCGGCGCGGGGCGGGCGGCGCGCACGAGGTGGAGCCACGCGGTTCGGAGCCGACCAGAAACGGCACCGGTTCGCCGCGCCGACATCCCGCGCCAACCCGCAGGCCGCTGTGTGGTTCCACCCGAATTTCCTCGACATCAACCGGCGGCGGCGCATCCAGCGGCTCCAGTTTCAACCCCGCCATCAGATCCATCCACACCCGCAACGCGCCGCTGGCACCGCTTAGCCCGGTCGGTTTGTTGTCGTCGCGGCCTAGCCACACCACGGTGACCCGGTCGCCACTGAAGCCAGCGAACCAGCTATCACGATAATCGTCGGTGGTGCCGGTCTTGCCGGCAATATTCAGATCGGGCGACAACTTGCTCTTCATGGCGCTGGCGGTTCCCGCCTTGACCACCTGCTGCATGGCGTGGGTGATCAGATAGGCCGGTCCCGGCTCGACCACTTTCACCACATCCATGGCGTAATGCTGCAGCGCCTGACCGCTGGCGTTGGTGACCTCACGGATAGCGCGCAGGGGAATGCGGAAGCCGCCGCCGGCGATGGTCGCGTACACTTGGGCGATCTCAAAGGGCGACGCATCCAGCGCGCCTAGCAATAATGCTGGATAGGGTTTGAGCGGGTGGTCGAAGCCTAGGCGCTGGAGCATCTCGACCACCTTGATCACATCCATATCCAGGCCCACCCGCACCGCCGGAATGTTGTAGGAACGGGCCAGCGCGTCGCGCAGGGTCACCCGACCATGATAGCGATTATCGTAGTTGGCCGGTGTCCAGCGCTTGCCGCCCGAGGTATGAACCAGCGGGCTGTCGTTGATCAGAGTCATCAGGGTGTAGCGATCTGGTTGCTCCAGCGCGGTCAGATAGACCACCGGCTTGATCAGGGAGCCGGCCAGGCGCTTGGTGTCGAGCGCCCGATTGAAACCGACGGTTTTGGGCTCGCGATCACCGACCATCGCCAGCACCTCGCCGGTCTGGGTGTCGGCCACCACGGCCGCCCCTTGCAGCGGCCGGGCCTTGGGCTGACTCTTTTCCAACGCCGGCAGACTGGTCGCCAAGGCGTTCTCGGCGACCGCTTGTACCCGTGGATCAAGGGTAGTGAACACCCGCAACCCTTCCGAGACTAGATCTTCCGGCTTGTAGTATTGCCGCAATTGACGCTGCACCAGTTCCAGGAAGGCCGGATAGGCAGTGATGCCGCTGGCGGCCTTGGGCGTTACGTCCAGCGGCATGTCCTTGGCAACGGCGGCGTCTTCGGCGCTGATCAAATTTTGCTCGACCATGACATCCAGCACCAGGGCGCGACGCTCTTTCGCCGCATCGGGATGCTTGCGTGGGTCGTACAGGGAAGGACCCTTGATCATCCCCACTAGTAAGGCAAGCTGGTGTAAATCCAGGTCTTCCAGTGCCTTGCCGAAAAAGAACTGGCTGGCTAGCCCAAAACCGTGAATCGCTCGACTGCCGTCCTGCCCCAGATAGATAGCGTTGCTATAGGCCTCCAGAATCTCATCCTTGCCGTAGCGAGCGTCGATCAGGATCGCCATCAGGATTTCGTTCACCTTGCGCTTGATTGACCGTTCGTTGCTTAGAAACAGATTCTTCACCAACTGTTGCGTCAGGGTGCTGCCACCCTGGACGGTCCTCCCGGCGCGCAAATTGACCACCAAGGCGCGGAAGATGCTCTTGGGATTGACGCCAGCATGCTCGAAATACGAACGGTCCTCGACCGCCAACAGGGTATCCACCAACGCCAGCGGCAGTTCCTTGCCGTTGAGCAGGATGCGATCCTCGTAATGGGAGGGATAAATACCGGCGATCTCGGGGGGGTCCAGCCGCAACAGGCCCGGCGCTTCCCGGCCATCCAAGCTGACCACATCGACCAGGATGTCGCCGGCAAACGTCAACCGGATCTTGCGCGCTGGCTCCGCGCCATCCCAGAACACGAAATCGCGAGTCATGACCTCAAAGACTTCGCCCTGGCGAGCGTAACCACCAGCCTTGTCCGGCGAATTTCCGCCGCCGGGCGGCGGAGCGCAAGCTTCCGGCGCGGGGAGTTTGGGTTTGCGCTTGATCGTCCGTTTGCCGGGTTCGGGCGGCGCGGAAGGCTCCACCGGACAGTTCACGTCGCGATACCCCAGCAGCTTGAGTTCCTGGGCGAAGGCATCGGCGCTCAGCGGCATCCCGGCGAACAGCTCTAGTGGGCGGGCATAGACCTTGGCGGGCATGGCCCAGCGCTTCCGATCAAATTCGGTGCGAATAACGCCGTCCAGGTACAGCATATAGAGACCCAAACCGGCCGCGCCCAACAGTGCACCGCCCAGCAGCAGCGAAAACAGCAGTGAGAACAACGACCGCAACAATGGCAACCGTTTTCTGGAACTACGTGATGATCGAACCTTAGCCATGCCCGTTCCTGCCCAAACCCGCTGTTTTCACCGACCGGCTTGGCGCGTTGTCGTGATTCTGTCTTATCCTACCGCTCCGTCTTCCCCATCTGGAGCCAGCCGCGTGTCTTCCGCCCACGATCCCCACGATCAGGCCGCGTTGATCGCGGCGCTGCGGCAACCGGCGCGTTATCCGCACCCGGTCGCGACCGTCGAGCATCTCCAGACCCACATTTCGCATGTGCTGCTGGCCGGCGACTACGCCTACAAGATCAAGAAGCCCCTGAATCTGGGGTTTCTGGATTTTACCAGCCTGGAGCGGCGGAAATACTATTGCGAGGAAGAACTGCGCCTGAATGGCCGGCTGGCTCCGGAAATCTATCTCAACTGCCTGCCCATCGGTGGCGAACCGGCGAATCCGGTCCTGGGCGGCGGCGGCACGGCCATCGAGTACGCGGTGCGGATGCGTCGCTTTCCCCAGAAGGCGTTGCTGGACCGGGTGCTGGCCACCGGTCGGCTGAAACCGCGTCATCTGGACGCACTGGCCCGCCGCCTGGCCGAGTTTCACCGCGCCATTCCCGCCGCCGATCCCGCCGCGTCATTCGGCAAACCGGAACAGGTTCGCCAACCGATGCTGGATGATTTCACCTGCACCCGGCCATTGCTGGCCGATCCCACCGACCGCGAGATTTTGGCCGCCGTGGGGCGCTGGACCCTGGCCGCCAGCGAGCGGCTGTGGCCGCGCCTGGCCGAGCGCAAGGCCGGCGGCTGGATTCGCGAGTGTCATGGCGACTTGCATTTGGGCAACATGGTGCTGACCGACGCTGAGCAAATCGTGATTTTCGACTGCATCGAGTTCAACGACGATTTCCGCTGGATCGACGTGATCAACGACCTGGCTTTTCTCACCATGGATCTGCGCTTCCGGGGCGCCGGCGGTTTTGCTCAACGGTTGCTCAATACCTATCTGGAATATAGTGGTGACTTCGCCGGAGCGGCGCTGCTGTCCTACTACCAGGTCTATCGGGCCATGGTCCGCGCCAAGATCAACGCAATCCAGGCCAGCCAAGACGGCATTCCGGAACCCGCCCGCATCGCCGTCCGCGCGGCGTGCCGCGATTATTTGCGGCTGGCGCTGGCGTTGACCCAGGAGCCGGTACCGTTCCTATTGATCACGCACGGCGTTTCCGGTTCCGGCAAATCGCGCCGAACCGGGCAATTGCTGGAACGATTTCCGGGCGCCATCCGCATCCGCTCCGACGTGGAACGCAAGCGGCTGTTTGGCCTCGGCCCGCTGGACAATAGCGGCTCCACCCTGGGCGAGGGACTTTACACACTGGAAGCCAACGCCCGTACTTATCAGCGCCTGTACGATCTAGCGGATGGTTCGCTTGTCGCCGGCTGTCCGGTGCTGGTGGACGCCACGTTCATGAAACGCGCGCACCGACAACCGTTCCGCGAACTGGCCGGTCGGCGGGGCGTGCCGTTCATTCTGCTCGACTGCGCCGCCGATCCCGATACCTTGCGGGCGCGGGTCGCCGCGCGGCGGGCACGCGGCGACGATGCCGCCGAAGCCGATGTCAAGGTACTGGAGCGGCAACTTCGATACGATGAACCGCCGGTGGCCGACGAAAATCCGCTGAAAACCGATGGCGACGGCGACGTGGAACGACTGGCCGCGGTGATCGCGGCGGCATGCAATACCGATTCTTGACCATTCGATGACGGAGGCGATGATGGCGAAATACGACGTTTACGGGATCGGCAACGCGCTGGTGGATATGGAGTACGAGGTCGAGGCGGCCGACCTGGAAGTGCTGGGCATCGAGAAAGGCGTGATGACCCTGGTGGATGAGAAATGCCAGTCGCGGATGATGGATCATCTGGCCGCGCATCCTCACCAGCGCGGTTCGGGCGGGTCGGCGGCCAATTCGATGATCGCGGTCCGCCAGTTCGGCGGAAGCAGTTTCTATTCCTGCAAGGTGGCGGGGGATGATCTCGGCCATTTCTATATGAAAGACTTGATCGATGGCGGCGTGGACACGAACCATCATACCGAGAAGGAACCCGGTCATACCGGCCGCTGCGTGGTGCTGGTCACCCCAGACAGCGACCGCACCCTCTGCACCTTCCTGGGGATCAGCGGCGACCTGTCCACCAAGGAACTGGTCGAGGAGGCTTTGCGTGATTCGGCCTACTTTTACATGGAGGGCTATTTGGTCACCTCGGACACCGCTCGCCAGGCGTGCATCACGGCCAAGCGCATTGCCGAGGAATCTGGAGTCAAAACCGCCATCTCCTTGTCCGACCCCAACATGGTTCGACATTTCAAGGCGGGATTGCTGGAGATGATCGGTTCGAGCGTGGATTTGCTGTTTGCCAACGAGGATGAGGCCAGGGACATGGCGGGCGCGGCGGATTTGAACGGCACGGTCGCCTACCTGAAGACCGTCAGCCGGGAATTCGTGATCACGCGGGGTTCCAGGGGCGCGCTGGTTTGGGACGGACGGACGTTGATCGATATCGATCCGGTTAGGGTGGACGCGGTGGACACGGTCGGCGCCGGTGACATGTTCGCTGGGGCGTTCCTCTACGGTCGGGGTCGGGGCTGGGACCACCACCGTGCCGGGGCGCTGGCTTCGGCGGCCTCGGCCCAGTTGGTGACTCGGTTGGGACCGCGCATAGCGGCGGCGGAAACCCAGGCGATTTTGCAAAGCTTCCGGTAGTGAGCACAGCCGAAAAGACAGAATCACCGAATCCGGGCAGGAAACCGCCGATGATTGCGTGCACGGACTCAGATAAGTGCGAGCGGCTACAGATAGCCCTCCGATACCGCATTCTTTTACTTTAAATTGTATTATAATTGAGATATAATGTATCGGGTAAGGCAGCCTGGGAGGAAACGCCATGAAACCCGTGCTGTTAATTTTCTTCATTGTTATTGTTGCCACCGCGCCCACCACGCTTGGGCAATCGATTTACAAATGCCCTGGGCCGGACGGGCTCTCGTATTATCAGCAGACACCCTGCCCGCAAGGAGCGCCGATGACCATTCAGGACAACGGCAAGGAAAGCGGTGATCAACCGAGAGGCCTTCGCGAGGAAGAATGTGAATGGCTACGAGACTATGGTGGCAGGGTAAGTGCGGTGTGCGCAAATACCGTACAGGAAGAGTTGCCTGCCGAAACGAGCGGCCTTCGTGAAGGAGAGCGAAGATGGCTACGGGCTATCCGCCAGCGTCACGCAGACTCAAACGTCGCCCGCCGCAACGAGCGGCCTACGAGAGGGAGAACGAGAGTGGCTAGAAGCTATCCGCCAGCGCGAGGCGGATGCGCGACGGAACTATGGGCAAGCGTGGCAAGCTGAACGGGCGAGGGTCACGCAGACCCAAACGTCGCCCACCGAATCGCATGGCCGGCGCGAGGAGGAATCGGAAACGGTACGAGAGATCCGCCGGCGCCAGGCCGAGAATGAGCGACGTTATCATGAGGTAGTAGGGCAACCCAGCCGGGTTGAATCTAACCACCACCATGAGTACTCGCAGAAAGATATACAGCAACGGTGGCGTATGGATGAGAACAGAGATATACAGCAACGGTGGCGTATGGGACGGTAGTAAACAACCCATATCTGTCGAACATGAGTGGAATCCCGCCGCTTTCTTGCGCTGACGGTCTCGATTCCCCCGTTGCCTGGCGTGGGGTGTCTGGAAATCCCTAGTTTATTGTCCACCGCCGAAGGGTTCGCGCCCGCCGGCGGATTTGTGTCCTCAAAAATTCTTGCGCAGGTCCATTCCGGTGTAGAGGCTGGCCACCTGTTCGGCGTAGCCGTTGAACGGCAGGGTATCGCGGCGAAACAGTTCGCCGATGCGCCGTTCCCGTTTCTGGCTCCAGCGCGGATGATCCACTTCGGGGTTGACATTGGCGTAAAAGCCGTATTCGCTCGGATTTTCGCTGGCCCAGGTGGTGCGCGGTTGCTGCTCGGCAAAGCGGATTTTCACGATGGATTTGATGTTCTTGAAGCCGTATTTCCACGGCACGATCAGCCGTAGCGGGGCTCCATTCTGACTGGGCAACTCCTTGCCGTACAGCCCGGTCACCAACAGGGCCAGCGGATTCATGGCTTCGTCCATCCGCAATCCCTCGACGTAGGGCCAGCTCAACAGGCGGGTGCGTTGCCCCGGCATTTGCGCGGGGTCGAGCAGGGTGGTGAATTCGACGTACTTGGCGCTGGCGGTCGGTTGGAAGCGCGGCAGGATTTTGTTCAACGGAATGCCTAGCCACGGCACCACCATGGACCAGGCTTCGACGCAGCGCAGCCGGTAGATGCGCTCCTCCGGTGGGTGCGGGGCCAGGAAATCCTCCAGCGCATACTGGCCCGGCTTTTCGCAATGACCCTCGACCGTCACGGTCCAGGGCTTGGTTTTCAGACTGCCGGCATTTTCGGCCGGATCGGTCTTGCTGGGGCCGAATTCGTAGAAGTTGTTGTACGACGTGATGTCCTTGTAGGGCGTTGGCTTGAGATCGTCGGCGGGGGACGCCGCTCGACTTTCCCGCCAAGCGAACGGTAACAGCGCGCCAAGACCCAGTACGGCGGTGGTTTTAAGGAACTCGCGGCGGCGGGCGTACAGCTCGGGTGGAGTGATTTCGGAAGGAGAAATATCAGTGGGACGTTGAATCAGCATGGCGCGGGTCTCGGTGGGAGTGGGTACACGTTGTGACTTGTGACCGGCATCCACCTTGCGAGTTGCACCGCCGCGAGGTTGCCGTCACCGGCTTTTTCGGGGTAATGGGACCGTGGGTTCCTTGGGAAAGCGCTGGTATACCTGCTGGCCGAGCCATTGGGCGACCACGTCTTGAAACTCGCCTTCGTTCATGAACCGCGCGAACATTTCTTCGTTCATCTCCATCCGCTCGATAAACAGCGACTCCAAGACCTGACGAAACACCAGTTGAAACTTGTCGAACGGATTGGCCTCGGCCGCCTGCCTCAGCGATTCGACGCGGATGGCCGCCTCGACGAGCTGATCGAAGAAAAGCTGATCCGCCGCGTTGAAGTCGGTGCCGAACCGTTCGTTGATTAGATCGATCAACCGGGACAACGGCACGTTCTCTTCGCGCACGACGCCGGTACCGACTTCCTTGGGTCCATCGAGCGGTTTGGCATAGCCCGTTTCAAGGCTGATCGAGCCCTCGCTGATCTTCTGAAGACGGTAATATTCCAGGCGAACCTCGTCGTCGAACTGGTAAGCGGGTCCGGACGCGCGCCTCGGCAACTTGGCGGCCAAATGACGCAGGAAGGTGTAAAGTTTTTCCAGGTCGCTGTCCTGGTAAGGAATGATTTGGCTCAGGAACGCATAGAGATGGCGAAAGGCTTGGAGCTTTCCGCGCCACGATTCGGCTTCTGGATCACGTTCGGTTTTCAGCACCCGAAACCGATCGACGGCCGGATCGAGCGCAACGTTCATCTGCTGATGATCGCTGGCACTCTGGCGAGCCTTTGGCTTGAAAAACACCGCGCAAAATCGATCCACTTCCTCGGCAAGATAAATTCCGGAGGCGTCCAACTCGGCTTTCAATTCATAAAGCCGTGCTGGATCGACCCGTTCGCCGATCACCGCGCCCTCGTAAAACGGCTGGAAGGCGTCCTGGATTTCCTGGGGGTCATTGACGAAATCGAGGATGAACGTGTCTTCCTTTAGCGGATGGATGCGGTTGAGGCGCGACAGGGTTTGCACCGCCTGAATACCCGCCAGTCGTTTATCGACATACAAGGTATGCAGCAGCGGCTGATCGAAGCCAGTCTGATATTTTTCGGCGACGAGCAGAACCTGGTATTCCGCAGTGGCGAATTTTTCCGGCAGCGCCTTTTCGCGGATGCCCTGATTCATACCCTCTTCGGTATAGGTTTTCGCGGGTATCTGGTCGTCGATCACCGTTCCGGAGAACGCCACCAGCGTTTTGATCGGATAGCCTTTCTCCTGGATGTAATGATCGAAAGCCTCTTTATAGTGGACCGCTTCCAGGCGCGAACTGGTGACGACCATCGCCTTGGCCTTGCCGCCGATCTTGTGCCGGGTCATAGTGTTGAAATGCTCCACCATGATTTCGGTTTTCTGCGCGATGTTATGCGGATGCAGCTGCAGAAATCGGGCGAGCGCCTTCGCCGCTTTCTTGCGTTCAACATGGGGATCGTCCGCGCAGGCTTTGAGCAGTTTGTAGTAGGCGGTATAGGTCGTGTAATGGCGCAGCACGTCCATGATGAAACGTTCTTCGATGGCCTGCCGCAGGGTGTAGCGATGGAAGGGTTCACCGTTTCGGCCGAAAACCGCCAGGGTTTTATGCTTGGGCGTGGCGGTAAAGGCAAAGAAGCTCAGGTTGGCCTGGCGACCGCGCTGAGCCATGCGGCGGAACAATTCTTCCAATGGCTCAGCGCCCTCTTCCTCGGCCTGGCGTCGCGCTGCTTCGCGTAATGCTTCGCCGGCCAGAACGCCTTTCAATTCGGTGGCGGTCTCGCCCGACTGCGAGCTGTGCGCTTCGTCGACGATCACGGCGCACTTTCGGGTTGGAAGCTGTCCGGTTCCGGCCTTGCCCCGTTCCTCGGCCAGCTTGAGGAGTTGACGGGAGACAAACGGGAATTTTTGCAGGGTCGTGATGATGATGGGTACGGCACTTTCCAGCGCTTCCGCGAGTTGCTTCGAATCCAGTTCAATTTTTTGCACCACCCCCTGCCGGTGCTCGAACTGGTAAATGGTGTTCTGCAACTGCTTGTCGAGCACCAGACGGTCGGTGATCACGATGACGCTGTCGAACACCCGTTCGTCACGGTCGTCGTGCAGCGAGGACAAGCGATGGGCCAGCCAAGCGATGGTGTTGCTCTTGCCGCTACCGGCCGAGTGTTCGATCAGGTAGTTATGGCCCGGCCCCTCTCGCGCCGCTGCGGCGACCAGTTGCCGGACCGCCTGGAGTTGGTGGTAACGGGGAAAGATGAGGGTTTCCTTCTGGATCTTTCTCCCCTCGTCGGTCGTGCGTTCGTCGGTCTGAAGATGGAGAAAGCGGGCGAGCAGATCGAGCAGGCTGTCCCGTTGCAGGACTTCCCGCCAGAGGTAGGCGGTGCGGTAGGTCTTGCCATGGGGATCGGGCGGATTGCCGGCGCCGCCGCGCTCGCCCCGGTTGAACGGCAGGAAGTGCGTCGCGGACCCCGCCAGCCGCGTGGTCATGTAAACCGCTTCGGTATCGACCGCGAAATGCACGAGCGCGCGTTTCTTGAAATCGAAGAGGCGCTCGCGCGGGTCGCGATCCTGGCGATATTGGCGCATCGCATCTTCCACGGTCTGCCCGGTCAGCGGGTTTTTCAGTTCCAGGGTAACGACCGGGATGCCGTTCACGCTCAAGGTCACGTCGAGCGATTGTTCGTTCTTCGGGCTGAAGCGCAGTTGCCGAGTCAGACCGAGCCGGTTGGCGGCGTAGCGCGCTTCCAGCTCGGGGTTCAAACCGTGTGCGGCTTTGAAGAAGGCAATGCGCAAGGTTCGGCCGTAGCATTTGAATCCGTGCCGCAAGGTCGCCAAGGAACCGTGGGTATCCAGCCATTGGCAGAGGTCGTGCAGTACCCGCTCGCCGGTTTTATCGCCGTGCAGGGCCGCCAGTTTTTCCCAGGGTTGATGCTGGGTGGCGCGGATGAAGGCCAGCGCTATTTCGGGAAAAATCGCCCGTTCGCGGTCGAAATCGCTTGAGGAAATCGCCTGATAGCCGCCGGACAAAAGCGTATCGGCGAGAACCGTTTCGAAGGCGGCTTCTACGTGCGGACCTGCCATCTAGCGATTTGCCTTCATTCGTTGTGCTCGTGCTTCTTCTTTTGCCGCATACTTGCAGGCAACTTGCGAAAGCGCTTCGCAAAATGGCTCAAGCTGTTGATTTTCGCCAAACCTCAATACTTCAATGGCAAATCGTCGAGCCTGAGATGCGCTCATCGGTCTTTTTGGGGATCTCATCGAACCTTTTCGCAGCGTCAAGCCATGGGCCTCAATCGCCCTCTTCCTCAAATCGGCTAAAACATGATGATTAAGTTTAAGGATTTCTATGGTTTTCTCGGCAGCGATATCACTCGCTTCGGCAATGATTTGGCCTTTATCGTTATAGTGAAAGCGTTGCTCGCATCCCATACTATGCGGCGTCACAAAGTTCTGATTTAAAGTCACTGCGATACCGGCTTTCACGGGTGCGCCATAACCGTGTGAAGTATCTCCACCATCCCGTGGAAAACAAGCCGCCATGTTACCGTATTCTAAATCTAGACGGGATGCGATATTCTGGGGCTGGACGTGCTCAATATGGCAATCTTCGATTTTCGCCAAGCGCTGTAGAGTGTAAGCGCATAAGTAGCCCTGCTCTCTAAGCAAAGAATCTTTGATGCTATTCTTAATAGCTGTTGGAAGATTATTATATGTCAAGTTTTGGGTAGATGCTCGCATCTGGAGTTTCCATGCCTTCAGCGTTTGAGGCTCTGCTGACTTCCTAATAGAATGCATCAGCTATTACTCCTCATCATTAAATCTGGTGTAACGGGCAATTATCGCCTCTGCTTCCACTAGATCGGGATGATCGCCAATCTCTCTACGCAATGCGATAATCTCTTTGTTCGCTTCACTGAAATTAGCTGCTTCTATCGCTTCAAAAAGCGCATCCAGTCGAATAGATATATCAGGGTCACGATCATCGCTGCCCATAATATGGCGCAAAATCCAGTTGGAATCCATACCATAGCTTTGTCCTGGGTGTTTTTCATTTCTTGAATCTAAAAGAAAAATTTCTTCTGGTTTTATCTGACCGACTAGTTGCGGCGCATGAGTGGTGGTGAAAAACTGGATTTTTGGGAACGTTCGCCGCAAATCCGCGATGATGCGCCGCTGCCACTTGGGATGGAGATGCAGGTCCAGTTCGTCGATGAGAACGACGCCCGGCGTTTCCTCAAGCGCCTTGTCGCCGAGATGGGGATTAAGGATAGCAGCCTTTTGCGCCATGTCTCCGACCATCGCCAACATGCAGCGTTGCCCATCGCTCAGATTGTTGAATGGCTGTCTGCCTCGGTTTATTTCGACGATGACTTCGCCGAAACTGGCGTCAAAGTACAGGTGAGTTGCACCCTCGACGCAACCGACGATAGCTTTTTGGACTACTTCATACAAAATGGTTAGTTGACTACCTTGCTGGTAAGAAATCCATGATTGGCGGGCAATCCAACGCATTAGCTCAGTGACCGATAATCGTGGATCGACGCTGTTGCGATATCCGGCAAACCGGGATAGCGATTCTTTTCGGATAAGGGCTTTTTCGTCTTTGACTTGGGCTTGTTCGCGGGGGGCATCCCACAGTCGGCCTGTTCCATAATAGGAAATCAGAGGGAGAATAATCTCCTTTCCAGAACGTACCAAAGCATCAGCATTTGCGGCAAGGTTCTTGATAGCGGTTGCCTCGCCATAGGTGGTGCGTCCACCCGGCGTATTGAGCGACCGCAGCCAGGATAGTTTATTACCCAAGGCTTCGCCGACGGCTTTAACCGAGCAGGGGTATTGCGGTTCCCAATGAACGCCGACCGTTTGCCGATCGTTGTCGTGGATGTTCTCCGCTTCGAAACTCGCTAAATTAACTTCCTGGGAACGAATAGGACGGGTATCGTAGCCACGAATGCCGAGAAACCAGCTCCCCACGGCGATTGATAGCGCGTCCAGCACGGAAGTTTTGCCCGTCCCATTGACGCCGACGATGAGATTAAATTGCGGATGGAACGAGAATTCTTTATCCTGAAATCCCTTGAAGTTCTTGACATGCAGGTGATCAATGCGCATGGCAACCACCTCATTGACTGGATTGATTGTCTGGAATTTGCAATTGCCCCGTTACCGCTGCTGTAATCAAGGCACTGCGGCGTTCTTTGATGAGGGCGATGGAGCGCTGGAGAGTTTCTTCAAGCTCAGCGGTGCGGGCGCGTTCGGAAACAACAAAATCTAGAATTCTAATTTGTTCGTCTTTTGGCGGCATTATTACCGGAAATTCTTTGATATTTGTACCAGAAATCGATGCTAAGTTTGTTGTCTGCTTTGCACGACTTTCAAAATATCGTTTAGCTTCTCTGGTAGATGTCCACGCATCCAGCCATTCCGGTGTTACTTTTAAAGGCCGAACAGAAAAAACATGGTTTTGATGAAGGCAAGGGGCTATTTCGCCATGCCAGATACAACCTCTACCTAACTTATCAGCATCACCTCCTTCATTCATCAGTACATCCCCTTTCTCTAGCATACAGGTTCTTGCTTCTGATTCAGGAACCGATATTTTTCTTACATCATCGAGAACGATATGGCCATCTTGGACGTTCGCTACCCTAAGATAGGAGTATTCCTGCAAGACAGACGAATTATAATTTTTTCCTAATGTTAAGCCGCCTCGAACTTCAGCTAAAAACTTGAGCCGGATTACCTCCCAATGCACCGGAATATCACCCAGCCATTCAAGGCCAGAGGGTTTCATTGGAACATCAGGATCAAGGCCGCAGGTCACGGCACGGCTGATCAGTACGGCCCGCTTTTCCTCCAACAATGCCAGCATACGTTCCTTTTCCGCCACCAGCGCGTCGATTTGGGCGGTTTCGGTATCGAGGTAGTCGGCGATGCGGAATTGCTCCTCATATGGAGGTACTAATATACGTAAGTTACCCACGTCCTCTATAGCAACAGCTTCATACGTCGATCCAGTAGCAACTTCGGAGAGTTGTTGACGGAAATGGTGTAGTGCCCACCATCCGAAGCGAGGAGAAATATCCGACCAAGAAATCGCACAAAGGCCACGTCCGATACCATAATCACGGTCGGCAACATTCAACGCACCTACTGGTGCGCGTACCGAAAGCAATAAATCGCCTGCTCGTGCAATTTTACGAGGAGAATTACAAGCATGTTTAGGTGTTGGGTGAAGAATTCCAAATTCAGCATTACCTTGGAGAAAAGCGAAATTTACGTCACTACGATATTCAGTAACCTCGTCTGAAGCAGGTGCTTGGCCCATATTGATAATACCAACCAATTTCAAACGACGACTTATCCAATCCGAAGGCATTTTTATGGTATTCAATCCGTCACCTCCTTCAACAACATCAAAATCCGTTTTTCCACCGCCTCCAACTCCGCATCAATCTCTGCCAGCAGGCGCGGCGGCTGGTAGCGGAAGAACACCCGGTTGAAATTGATCTCGTAGCCCACCTTACCGATGCCGCTATCCTGTTCATCCACGGTCTCGCGGTCGATCCAGGCATCCGGCACGAAAGGCCGCACCTCGCGCAGAAAGAACGCAAAGAGGTCTTCCTTCAAAGGGATGTTCTCGAAATCGCGTAGCGCCGGGTCTGATTCGTACTCCACGAATCGCCCCTTCTTTCCCGATGGGTCTGGATAAATGCCGCAGAGCGCGCTCAATTCTTCGGGCGCTAAATCGACCCTCACCCCCAACCCCTCTCCCGCTGGGAGAGGGGCACTGTGGAGCTTGGCGATCACCGGTTCCGCTTCCGGGTCCACCGTCGTGAAGCATTGGCGGAACAGCTTCTTGTTGGCGGCGGTCCAGCGCGCCTCGGCTTTCCAAACCACCCGCTGCACTATCGCCGACGCCGCATTCCAATCGCGATGCGGTTCGGTTCCCAACATCGGCTCCATCGTCCGCACCGCGTCGAGCAACGCCGGACAGGCATCGAGAAACCGCTCCTTGGTCTCGGCAGTGATCTGGAAGCGCAATCGCAGCGGCCGTTCGACGGTGACGCGGCGATAACCGAAATCGGCGTTGTCGAAAATCTTGCTGGTATCGGTCGTCGTGAACGCGCCATGCGCGCGCGTCAGTTCGGCAATGATTTCATCAGTCAGATAACGGCGCTTGTCGCCCAGGCTGCGACGCATGGGCGTCCAGCGCTCGCGGGCGTCGATGAGTTGAATCTTGCCCTTGCGCGTCGCCGCCTTGCGGTTGGTGACGACCCAAACGAATGTACCGATGCCGGTGTTGTAGAACATCTGTTCGGGCAGGGCGACGATGGCTTCCAGCCAGTCCTTCTCGATGATCCAGCGGCGGATTTCGCTCTCGCCCGAAGTCGCGCCGCCGGTGAACAGCGGCGAACCGTTGAAGACGATGGCGCAGCGCGAGCCGTGTTTCCGCTCCGCCGGCGCCACCGGCTGAAACTTACCGATCATGTGCAGCAGGAACAGCAGGGCGCCGTCGTTCACCCGCGGCAGCTTGCCGGCGTACCCGCGAAAGCTAGACCGCTTGCTGATTTCCTTCTGCTCCGCCTTCCAGTCCACGCCGAAGGGCGGATTAGCCAGCAGATAATCGAAACGTTCGCCGGGAAACTTGTCGTCGGTCAGCGTGTTGCCGAACTCGATGCGGCTGTTGCCCTTGTGACCCTTGATCAGCAGATCGGACGCGGCCACGGCGTAGGAGCGCGGGTTGTAATCCTGGCCGTAGACCAGAACGCGCGCCCCTTCGTTGTGCTGGCGAATCCAGTTCTGCGCCTCGGACAACATGCCGCCCGTGCCACAGGCCGGATCGCAAACGGTGGCAATCACGCCTTCCGTGGTGAGCAGGTGGCTGTCCGGCTCCAGCAGCAGGTTCACCATCAACCGGATCACCTCGCGCGGAGTGAAGTGATCGCCCGCCGTCTCGTTGGCTGCTTCGTTGAAACGCCGGATGAGGTCCTCGAAAATGAGGCCCATGGTGATGTTGT
>JAVMKH010000051.1:5106-6102 GCA_031732935.1 Candidatus Contendibacter sp. | reverse complement strand
CAAGCTGCTGCTGTTCACCGCCGGCCTGCTGGCGGAACGGCGCAAGGCCAAGGGCTTGAAACTCAATTATCCCGAAGCCGTCGCCTACCTCTCCTGCGCCCTGTTGGAAGGCGCCCGGGAAGGGCGGACCGTGGCCGACCTGATGAGCCATGGCCGCACCCTGCTGACCCGCGACGACGTGATGGAGGGCGTTCCGGAAATGATCCCCGAGGTGCAGATCGAAGCCACCTTCCCGGACGGCACCAAACTGGTCACCGTGCACCACCCGATCCCCTGAGGAGCACCCATGATTCCCGGCGAAATTGTCACCGGCGACGGTGATCTTGAACTCAACGTCGGCCGCCGCGTCACGCGGCTGACCGTGGCCAACACCGGCGACCGGCCGATTCAAGTCGGCTCGCATTACCACTTCTTCGAAACCAACCCCGCCCTGCGCTTCGACCGAACGCTGGCCCGCGGTTGCCGACTCGACATTCCCGCCGGCACGGCCGTGCGCTTCGAGCCCGGCCAGGAACGCGAAGTGGATCTGGTGGAGTACGCTGGGGCGCGGGAGGTGTACGGCTTCCGCGCCGCGATCACGGGACCGTTGGAGAGTCAGCCATGAGCCGCATCGACCGCCGCGCCTACGCGGACATGTACGGCCCCACCACCGGCGACCGGGTCCGGCTGGGCGATACCGAATTGTGGATCGAGGTCGAGCGCGATTTCGCCATCCACGGCGAGGAAGTGAAGTTTGGCGGCGGCAAGGTGATCCGCGACGGTATGGGCCAGTCGCAGCGGACCCAAGCCGAGGGTGCGGTGGACACCGTGATCACCAACGCCCTGATCGTCGATCACTGGGGCATCGTCAAGGCCGACATTGGGATCAAGGACGGCCGCATCAGTGGCATCGGCAAGGCTGGCAACCCGGACGTGCAACCCGGCGTCACCATCATCATCGGTCCCGGCACCGAGGCCATCGCCGGCGAAGGGCTGATCGCCACCGCCGGCGGCATC
>JAVMKH010000051.1:0-5096 GCA_031732935.1 Candidatus Contendibacter sp. | reverse complement strand
AGCGCTGATGTCGGGCGTGACCACCATGATCGGCGGCGGCACCGGCCCGGCCACGGGCACCAACGCGACGACCTGCACGCCCGGTCCCTGGAACCTGCGGCGGATGCTGCAAGCCGCCGAGGGATTGCCGATGAATCTCGGCTTTCTCGGCAAGGGCAACGCCGGCCGGCCGGCGGCCCTGGAGGAACAGATCGAAGCCGGCGCGATGGGGCTGAAGCTGCACGAAGACTGGGGCACGACGCCCGCCGCGATTGATAACTGCTTGGCGGTCGCCGAACGCTACGACGTGCAGGTGGCGATTCACACCGACACACTCAACGAATCCGGCTTCGTCGAGGACACGCTGGCGGCGTTCAAGGGCCGGGCGATCCACACTTACCACACCGAAGGCGCGGGCGGCGGCCACGCTCCCGACATCATCCGCGCCTGCGGCGAAGCGAATGTGCTGCCTTCCTCCACCAATCCGACCCGACCGTACACGGTCAACACCGTGGACGAGCATTTGGACATGCTGATGGTCTGCCACCATCTTGATCCAGCGATTCCCGAGGACGTGGCCTTCGCCGATTCGCGTATCCGCCGCGAAACCATCGCCGCCGAGGATATCCTGCACGATCTGGGCGCGTTCTCGATGATTTCCTCCGATTCCCAGGCGATGGGTCGGGTCGGCGAGGTCATCACCCGCACCTGGCAGACCGCGCACAAGATGAAGGTGCAGCGCGGGAGTTTGGGACCGGACCCGACACGCCACGATAACTTTCGAGTCAGGCGCTACGTCGCCAAATACACCATCAACCCCGCCATCACCCATGGCATCGGTCATCTGGTCGGTTCGCTGGAGGTCGGCAAGCTGGCCGACATCGTACTATGGCGACCGGCCTTCTTCGGCGTCAAACCTTCCCTGATCGTCAAGGGCGGTTTCATTGTCGCCGCGCCGATGGGTGACCCCAATGCGTCGATCCCCACCCCGCAGCCGGTGCATTACCGGCCGATGTTCGGCGCCTTCGGCGGGGCGTTGGCTGCCACTTGCCTGACGTTCGTCTCCAAGGCCGCGCTGACCAGTGGCGCGCTGGATGCGCTGGGCCTGCGGCGAATTCTGGCGGCGGTGCAAAATACCCGCGCCATCGGCAAACGCGATTTGATTCACAACGACATCTTGCCCCGGATCGAAGTAGACCCACAGACCTACGAAGTGCGGGCGGATGGGGTGCTGCTCACCTGCGAACCCGCCAGGGTGTTGCCGCTGGCGCAACGCTATTTTCTGTTTTGAGCCCACTCATGGACCCCGGCGAACCGATCGAACTGCAAATCCTTGAGCGCCTGAACGCGGACTTGCCTACTCAGGTGACGCTGACCTTGCCTTTCGAGCAGCGCCAGAAAAGCCGGCTGCGGACGCGACTGGACAGTGGCGAAGAGGTCGGGCTGTTTCTGCCGCGCGGCACGATCTTGCGACACGGCGACCGGTTGCGCGCCACCGATGGACGGGTGGTCGAGGTGCGCGCCGCCCCGGAAACCGTCTCCACCGCCCACACCGCCGATTCACTGCTGCTGGCGCGCGCCGCCTACCATCTCGGCAACCGCCACGTTGCGCTGCAACTCGGTCCCGGCTGGCTGCGCTACCTGCACGATCACGTGCTGGATGGCATGGTGCGGGAACTTGGGCTGGCCGTGATTTGCGAGCAGGCGCCGCTTGAGCCGGAAGCCGGCGCTTACGACGGCGGTCACCACCACGGGCACGACCATTAATCTCACCGCATTGCCGCGCCTGTTGCAATTGTGCAGTCCGGCCCTGCCGGTGGGTGCTTACGCCTATTCGCAGGGCTTGGAATACGCGGTGGAGCGCGGTTGGGTGCGGGACGAGGCCAGCGCCGGCGACTGGATTCTAGGGTTGCTTGGCCATAATCTGCGACGTCTGGATATTCCAGTTTTTGCCCGGCTGCACCGATCCTGGCGGGACGATGACATGAACGCGGTTCGGCGCTGGAACGCCCGGCTGTTCGCCTCCCGCGAGGCGGCCGAATTGCAGCGGGAAGACCAGCATCTCGGCGCGGCGCTAGCCCGATTACTGGGTGATCTTGGCCTTAAAGAAGCGGAACCGTGGCGAAACGCATCACGCGTCTGTTTCGCCACCCTGTTCAGTCTGGCGGTGGTGAAATGGGAGATTCCGCTGCCGGAAGCGGCCACCGGCTACGCCTGGGCCTGGACCGAGAACCAGGTTGCCGCCGCTACTCGATTGATCCCGTTGGGTCAGACCGCCAGCCAGCGGTTGCTAGTCACCGCTGGTCCGGCTGTCACTGCAATGGTGGAGCAGGGCCTGAGCTTACCGGATGACGAGATCGGCGCCGCCGCGCCCGGCCTGGCCCTGGTCAGCGCGTTGCATGAGACGCAGTATTCGCGCCTGTTCCGGTCCTAATCCCCGCCGCTTTAGCCAGAACGATTCAATATGTCTTCAACATGGGTGGCCAGTAGCTCGGCCAAACCGACCGGCACGGCGTTACCAAGCTGCCGCATCGCTTCCGTCCACGACCCGTGAAAGACGAAATCATCGGGAAACATCTGAAGGCGAGCGCTTTCTCGCACGGTCAGATAGCGCACGGAACCATCTGGTCTAAGCAACATGTTTTCCCCACCGGGAACCCCATGAACGCCCGCCTTGAGTGTCTTCGCCGGTTCGTCCAGCGGGCTGCCGGTATGACCGGGATAGCTGCGCGCTCCTCCCTGAAAGCGATGGTTTGGATACCGAGTGGCGGCGAGCGGATTCCATTGTGGATCGGGAAGATCGAATAAGGCATCCCTGAGCGTGCGCCACGGGGCCAGGACCGGTTTTTCCTTTAATTTTTCAGCCCGCAGGCGCGTTGATTTGGGTAACTTCCTTTCAGGATTTGGAATTCCATGCCGCGCCCAATAATCGCCGGACTGGATTTGTTCCCAGATCAAGGCGTCCTGGGAATGCGTTGGCTCGGGAAAGGCCCATTCGATATTCAAATCCGACCGGAATCCCACCAGAAATACCCGTTCACGACGCTGCGGGACGCCATAGTCGGCGGCATTCAACATTCTGTTCACCAGCCGATATTGAAGGTCCAGGGAACCGCTATGGGTATGACGGCGTTCAAGGCGCGCCAGATGATCGGGCCAATTTTCGTCCGAACGCCTGGTAATCTCGGGATAGGTCAATTGCAGGCGGATATACTCGAAATAACTGGCGAATCCAACTCGCGTCAACCCCTTGACGTTCTCGAAAAGAAAGGCCCTTGGGCGAATCTCGCGGACCGCGCGCACGGCTTCGGGAAACATGTCCCGATGATCGTCATGACCACGATGCTTTCCTCCCAGGGAAAAAGGTTGACAGGGTGGACCGCCAGAAACGAGATCGATTTTGTCCTCGAAAGGTCGGAAATCAAACGCCCTGACATCTCCTTCGATCAGCGGCCACGCACGCACCGGTTCCATGCCGCGAATCTGATTTTCGCGCAGGGTGTCGCAGCAATAACGATCCCATTCGATCACGGCGACTGTCTCGAAACCCGAGCGGCTCACCCCCATGCCGAGGCCACCCGCGCCCGCGAAAAGCTCGACGGCCTTGACTTTATTCATCTTCCAAAAAGCTCCTGATTCTTTGTTCGAGACGGTGCATGTCGCGCAACTCGCATTCCCACAGTATCAGCACTTGCCAGCCCTCCATGGCGAGTTTCTTCTGGTTTTCAAGATCGCGCGCCCGGTTGTTCTCCAGTTTCGGTCGCCAGAAGTCAAGGCGGGACTTGGGCAATCTGGCCAGCTTGCAATCCGCGGCGGGGTGGCGGTGCCAGAAACAACCATGCACGAAGATCACCTTGCGCCGCTTGGAAAAGACCAGATCGGGCTTACCGGGCAAATCGGCGTCATGCAAGCGATAACGATAACCCAGGCCGTGCGCGAGACGACGAACCTGCATTTCCGGTCGGGTATCCTTATTGCGAATACGGCTCATCCGTTCGCTGCGAGCGGCGGGCGTCAGGGTATCGGTTCGAGCGGGGATTTCGACGAGGAAATCGGGATCGGTCAGATAGGCGGCGACAGCGCCTTCTTCGACCCTTGCTGGGCCCAAAACGTCGACTTTATTTTTGCCACCGCGCTTTCCCATCGCCAGCCACCCCTGCCTCGGTCAACCACGGATACTCATCATCTTACCTGTCTCGCGGCGAATGGCGATACAACGCGCTACAACCGAATCGGGTACGATGGGCACGCGCGTTGCCGCAACGGTCAGGTTTCCTTTTCGAACGCAAGGCCCATTCATGAACAAATCCCCTCTGCGCGTCGGCGTGGGCGGTCCGGTCGGTTCCGGCAAGACCGCCCTGGTCGAAGCCCTGTGCAAGACACTGCGCGACCGCTATCAAATCGCCGTGGTCACCAACGACATTTACACCTACGAAGACGCCCAATTTCTCACCCGCGCCCAGGCGTTGGAACCGGAGCGGATCGTCGGGGTGGAAACCGGCGGTTGCCCGCACACCGCCATTCGGGAAGATGCCTCGATGAACCTGGCGGCGGTCGCCCAATTGTGCGAGCGTTTTCCCGATCTCGATTTGGTCATGGTGGAATCAGGCGGCGACAACCTGAGCGCCACCTTCAGCCCGGAACTGTCGGATTTGACGATCTACGTGATCGACGTGGCCGCCGGCGACAAGATCCCGCGCAAGGGCGGTCCCGGCATCACCCGCTCCGACCTGTTGGTGATCAACAAGATCGATCTGGCGCCCCATGTCGGGGCATCACTGGAGGTCATGGAGCGCGACGCGCGCAAGATGCGCGGCGAGCGGCCGTTCGCGTTCACCAATCTCAAGACTCGGCAAGGGTTGGAACAGGTGATTCGATTCATCGTCGAGCGGGGCATGTTGCGGTAACGGTCGAGCCACGCGAGGTTCATGCAAGCTATTGAACAGGGGTTGCACTTTTCGTCGCAACGGCGTAAGCCGACACTTGGTTTTTCGGCGATTCGCGCGAAGCGCGCTTGAGTGATCAGCCTGTTTCCAGCCGTCGGCAATTCAACGAGTGGAACTCGAATGGAACACAACATTTCGCTGATCACCACGATTGCCGCCGGTTTTGGCCTG
>JAVMKH010000050.1:0-6170 GCA_031732935.1 Candidatus Contendibacter sp. | reverse complement strand
CGATCAAAAAGGCCGTGGCATGCCGTTCAAGTCTGTCTCAATACTGGCAAGCTTGTTGGATTTGGTAATCTTACTGCAATGCGCTAATCTAAAAAGTAACGAATAGGTTTCAGTATCACCTGGTTTGAGGAGAAGGACCAAAATGTTGGAAGCGATGCGGGAACTGGCTTTATTGGAATTGAACCACCGTTCCGGGGAGGCCGACGTGGGGTTGGATCAAATCCGCGCCCGGCATGGCGAGCAACTCGCTCCTCTATTGGTGGAAGCCGCCGAAAAAATTCCACGTGTTTACTTGCTGCAAGCGATACCGGATCAACCCGGCATGGCGCGCATGTGGGTCGAGGAACTCGATGACACCAAAAGACGGCGATTGCCATTCAATAAACCCAGCGGTTCTCAGTCATCGGCGCTGGGGCCAGTGTTCAAGCGCACCAGCAAACCCAAGGAAAACCCTCCCTACGGACCGAGTCTTAAAATTCAGAATACCACCGCGAGGGAATTTGCCACACAGTCCCAAGGCGATACAACCTGGAGCGGCTACTTCGAGGAAATCTGTGGGACGCTGTTCCGCAGCCACACCCTGGAATTCGGCGGCAAATCTCATGCGGTCGGATCAGATCAGCCAGACCCTCATGCTTTGGCTGCTGCCGTCCGTTTGATTCCCGAAGCAAAGGAAACTGTCTTCCTGAGCGTGGTGGACTCGAAAGGGTGTTGGCCAGGTGATCGAGCCGAATATCAGTCCTACCTGGCTCACGCGCTGGCCGATATCAAGTACGTCACCGGAGAAGCTCCAGCGCACGGCCCGGCGGACTGTCCGCTGTGTGGCGCTATCGGAGTCACGCTGTACCCCAACCTGCGCGGCACTGGGATCAATTTCGCCAACATGGATCGAGCCGGCGCATTTCCCGGAGTAGACACCGGGCAAGCGTGGAAAGGTTACGGCCTGTGCCTGGACTGCGCCGATCTGCTGTACGTCTTCAAAAATCACCTGCTCGGCCATTTCCTCGGGAGCGTGGCCGGCGACAAGGCATTGCTCCTGCCCAGCCTGCTTGGCAACGAGGAAGGCAAGCGCCAGTTTCTCGAAGATTGGCGGAGATATCTGGAAAGCTTGGGCGGCAACAAGATCGCCTCGCACGAAAAGGACTTGCTGGAATTCGTGCAGGATCGGAACGATGCTCAGGTTGTGCTGCACATTCTTTGGGCAACCTTTGGCCAAGTCATTGACGATGTGCGCGGCGTGATTAACGACATTCTGCCATCACGGTTGAGCCAGCTAGCGAAAAGAAATGCGGAAGCGAACGGTTGGAAACATGCACTGGCCCCCCGGTATGTCATGGCGGGCGCGAATTTCGATCTCGGCTTGAATGTGCTGCTGACCTTGTTCAAGCGTCCTGGCGGGCGCAAGGCCAATAAAGCCAACGATAGTGCTCGGCTGTTCAACCTCAAACGCCAGCTTGCCGAATCGCTGTATCACGGCAAGACGTTGGGCGAGGTGGAAACTGGACTGTGGCGGGAAATCCTGCTCACGGCCGAATGGTATTTAAACGACCTACCCGAAGATGTATCGGTCCTACGAAATTATTTGTTGAATCAAGGCGTCAGCAACAAAGGCGACAAACAAACCTTAGCCAATTGGATCAGGCAACTGGCGCGATTTCTCCATTATCTGGACATAACCGGAGTGTTACTGATGGATCCCATGACCGAACCTTTTGAACCAGCCCTGGACGCGCTCAAGCCGTATTTTCAGCCCGGCTCCGGCCTGAACAGCCGGGAGAAGGCTTTCACCTTCATGCTGGGCATCCTTTACGGCAAGGTGCTGCAAGTCCAGGCAGCGCGCCGCGTCAATGTCGCTTCCAACGCCCTGACCTGGCTGAAGCGGCTGAATCTCGATGGCCGCGACCTACCGGCGCTTTACAACAAAATCCGCGAAAAATTGCTGACTTACGAAACCGAAGCCAACGCCGATGTGCGTACCTTGGTCGAGGATTTAGGCCGTCTCGGTGGCAAGAGTCTGGGCGATAACATCAATCTGGATAACACCACGACCTGCTACTTCCTGCTGTTGGGTCAGTCGGTGACAGTAGACGTACTACCTTCAAAAGCAAGTAAAAACGAGGACTAAACAATGGCTACGCTCTCTTCCCGTCGCGAAATCCTGTTTCTTTACGATATCCGCATGGGCAACCCCAACGGCGACCCCGACGAAAACCGCCCGCGCAGCCTGCCCGATGGCCGGTTCTACGTAACCGATGTGCGCTTGAAACGGTTTGCCCGCGACTACATCGCTACCCAAGGCAAAGAGATTCTGGTCGGCAACATCGAGGGCCGCACCACCAACCTGACTGGGCGAGTAGCGCATCATCTGGAAAAAATCGGCAAGGCTAAGGCCAACGGCAAGGAACTGGTGGATATCCTCCTGGACGATTTCATCGACGCCCGCTGGTTTGGGTCCTCGCTGGCGTTCAAGGAACAGGACGGATGGAAACCAGAGCCACTGCCGAAGACCCTGACTGGAGCAGTGCAATTCAACATGGGCGAAGTGGTGCACGCAGCCGAGGAAATCCAGATTCAGGGCACCTCGGTATTTGGCAGTGACGAAGAGAAGAAGCAAGGCACTTTCACCAACTACGCCGCCTTACGCTATGCACTGATCGCGTTTCATGGGGTCGCCAACGAACACTCGGCCAAAAAATCGCACCTGAGCGATGCCGATTACGATGATCTGCTGCGGGCACTATGGAGCGGGGTGCGATCCGCCGGCAATACTCGCACCAAGATCGGTCAGGTTCCGCGCTTGCTACTCTCGGTGGAGTACCGTCCTGGCGAAGAATTTCAGTTCGGTAACCTGATGGATTACGTCAAGTTGCAAGCTGCCAGCGGCAAACAGGAACGGGCTTGGGCCTCGCCGGATGATTATCGGGTTGATTTGTCCCGCCTGCTGGAACGGGTCACCAACCAACAATCCCGCATCGCCAGAGTACGCTACGAATTGTCGCCAGATATTGGCTTTGCCGGCCCCGGCATCCCGGACGACTGGCGCCCGCTTGGTTTCGATCAGCCAGCGTGAGTGTAATCATGGATACCCTCAGCTTTCGCTGGCGGGCGAAATACGGCCACTTCCTGCGCGCCGAGGCCAACGTCAACGCTCTGACCTATCCCCTGCCACCCCGGACGGCGGTGCTGGGACTGCTGGCGGCCATCCTGGGCTTGGAAAAGGACGCCCTCGCCACTGAACTGGCCGATGTCCGTGTAGCGATGAGCGGCGTGGTCCCCACCCGGTTCTGGCACCGGGTCAAATTGCGCAAGGACCCCCCAGCGGCCCTACCTTGGGAAGTCAAGCACACGCAAAAAGGTTCGGAGAATCCAGCGCCGGAAAAAGCGACACTGTTGAACCAGGAATGGCTGCTTCAACCGGACTTCCTAGTGCACGTGGCATTGCCAGAACAGCCAGCGCGGTTTGCCGAACTGGTCGAGCGGATTCGGGAGCGGCGTTGGCATTTCACGCCCTGCATGGGTTTGTCGGAATTGCTGTGCGACGTGGAGTTCGTGGCCTGCTGGACCGCAACCGCGCTGCCTGAAAGACAACATCGAATACAAGGGATTTGTCCGGCTGACGAAGTTCGTTTGCTGGCGGCCGAAAAAATCGGCGTGCATTTGCTACGCCTGCCGCGCAGCGTCAGCGCCGACCGGGTATTTCGCCATGCCCCCTATTATCTGGAACATCGCGGCCAACCGTTCCTGGTGGAAACTGCCGCCGCCTGGCAAGTGGGAGATTGGACCGGGTTGTTCTTATGAACGATAGCAACGCCGACATCCTGCTTTCCCACTATCAGCCAACTTTGCAATTGCGCCAGCACATCGCTCAAGTGCAGGCGTCGGCGGAGTTCCTCCTGGCCGGTCACTCGCCACAGACCCGCGAGCGACGCCCGGAGACTGCCCCTACCTTGGCGGCGCTGATTCGGGGCCACGATCTCGGCAAGGGCAGTCCGGCTTTTCAAGCCTACATCCGCAATCCGCTCCAGTATCACGGCGATATCCGCGCCAAGGAGCATTCGACTCTGTCGGCGGTATTGGCGGTGCTCTGGGCCAAATCCCAGAACTGGCCGCCGTTGGCTACGTTGGCGCTGGCACAGGCCATTGCTGGACACCACGCCGGATTTGCCCCGCTGGATTACCTGGAAGAGCGCCTGCGCCCGGAAGTTGACGATGCCTTGCTGGAGCAGTGGCAGGGATTGGATCGGGAAGCACTGGAACAAGCCTCCGGCTTGGCGCTGGGCAAAACCGATGGCGGATTCGAAGATGCCCGACGCTGGCTGTTCCGCCGTCAGCGAATCAAGGAATGCCTGCAAGCCCTGCCGCTGGCGGAAGCGGTGCGCTTCCGGCTGTGGACACAGTTTTTATTCTCGCTGCTGCTGGAGGCGGACAAGGCGTTTCTGGCCTTGCGCGAGGAAAAACTGCGGCTTTATTTCCAGCAACCCCGACCCCGGCTGGCTCCGGAATGGGTGGACGACCGGCTGGCGCGGTTGCCCGATACACCGCTCAACGTCCTGCGGCGACAACTACGGATGCGGATTATCGGCGGCCCGGATCAGGATCAACGCTTCTATACCCTGACACTGCCGACCGGGACGGGCAAAACCCTGCTGGCGGCGACTTGGGCGCTGCGGCAGCGGGCACGGCTGGCGATGGAAGGGGATCCGCCGCGCATCATCATCGCCCTGCCCTTTCTTTCCATCGTCGATCAAACCGAGCAGGAATACCGGCAATTGCTGGGACTGGCCTCGGCGAGCGGCGCACAATCCGAGCGGTTGTTGGCCAGCCATTCCCTGTCGCAGCGGGAATATGAACTGGAAGGCCAATCGCTGGGAGCGGCTTATACCCGGTTTTATTTGGATACCTGGCGGGCCGAAGTGATTGTGACCACCTTCGATCAGCTGTTACTGGCGCTGTTCTCGCCCCGCACCCGGCATCAGATGCGCTTCCACGCGCTGATGGATGCATTGATCATTCTCGACGAGGTGCAGACCCTACCCTGTCGGTTGTGGGATGTGGTCGATCAAACGTTGCGCGCCCTGACCGAGGAAGGCAACAGCCGGGTGCTGCTGATGTCGGCCACGCAGCCAGCGCTGTTGACGGGAGCGCGGGAACTGGCTGGCGACGATCAGGCGGTAGCGGAAATCTTCGCGGCTTTCAATCGCTACCGTCTGGTTTTCCGCCACCGCGAACAGCAGAGTCTGGATAGCTTCATCGATAATTTGTTGTCGCGTCTGATGAATTGGCGACAGGTCGGAAAACGGGTATTGATCACACTCAATACCCGTAAAGCAGCTAAACGGGTATGGCAAGCGGTGGTCGAGGCGTTGCCCGACGTTCCGGTGTGGCTTATCAGCGCCGATGTTACCCCACAGGATCGGCTGGTGAAAATCGCCGCCATCAAGAGCGGGCAATTCTGTGTGGTGGTGTCCACCCAGACCGTGGAAGCTGGCGTGGACATTGACATGGATGTGGTGATTCGCGATTTCGCGCCGTTGGACGCGCTGATCCAGGTAGCGGGGCGCTGTAACCGTCATAACCGACTGGGCGCGCACGGCGGTTTGGTCGAAGCTGTGTCACTGAGTAACGCCAGGGGATGCAACTTTGCCGAGATGATTTATGACCCGGTACTGCTGGACATTACCCGCGAGGCACTGGGTGAGGTTCCCGAAACGGTGGGCGAAACGGCGGTGCTGGCGCTGAGTCGGCGCTACTTCGACCTGATCAAGGCGCGCAAGAACATCGGCGCGGATTTGACCGAGGCGTTCGCCCGCTGGCAGGAAATGCCGGACATCCAGACGCTGCTGCGCGGCAAGACACAGCAGGTGGCCTTCCTCGTGCTGGTGGATGGCGAAGAGAAATTGCGGACCCACATAGAGCAGGCGTTGACAATCGCCAACCGCTGGGAGCGGCGCGAGGCATTGCGATCACTGTCGGCGGAAGTGCAGCGGCGCACGGTTAGTCTTTATACCCGCCATGGCTTTCATCCGGAGGATTACGCCGAGTTGCTGGGACCGTTCTGGCTATTGCGGCCCCGTTTTTATCATCCTGACAGCGGCTTGGATTTAGGTCTCGACGACGAGGACCCCGCCACATGCATCTTCTAGGCAAGCGCCCCTACGCCGAAATCGAAC
>JAVMKH010000049.1:0-6222 GCA_031732935.1 Candidatus Contendibacter sp. | reverse complement strand
GGAGCATCCGGTCACCGAGTACATCACCGGGCTGGACCTGGTGGAGCAGATGATTCGGGTCGCCGCTGGCGAGAAATTGAGCTTTACCCAAGAGGACGTCACGCTCAAGGGCTGGGCGATCGAAGCTCGCGTGTATGCCGAAGATCCGTTCCGTAACTTCCTGCCCTCCATCGGCCGGCTAGTCAAGTACATGCCGCCCCAGGAAAACGACGTGGTGCGGGTCGATACCGGCATCTACGAAGGTGGCGAAGTATCGATGTACTACGATCCGATGATCGCCAAGCTGATCACCTACGGCGCGACCCGCGACCGCGCCATCGCCCACATGCGCGACGCGCTCAACGAGTTCTTCATTCGCGGCGTCCAGCACAACATCAGCTTCCTGGCGGCGCTGATGGTGCATACCCGGTTCATGACCGGCCGGATCAGCACCAACATGATCGCCGAGGAATACCCGCAGGGCTTCCATGCCTCCGACGTGCCGCACGATGACCCAGCGTTGTTGATCTCGGTGGCCGCCTTCATCCACCGCCGCTATATGGATCGCGCCGCCCAAACCAGCGGCCAGCTGCTCGGCCACGAGCGCAAGGTTGGCAACGACTGGGTGGTGCTCATGGGCGGCAAACAGCACCCGGTGCACGTCGATCCCGCCGATGGCGGCTACGATGTCGTGTACATGGGCGAAACCTACCAGGTCCGCAGCGACTGGCAGTTCGGCTATCCGCTGTTCAAGGGCACGCTGAACGGCACCGAAATCTGCATCCAGGTCGAACGCCGCGACATGATCTATCGGTTGTTCCACTGGGGATCGCAAGCGGACATGATGGTCTTGTCGCCACGGATAGCCGACTTGCAGGCGTTGATGCCGGTGAAGGCGCCGCCGGATCTGTCCAAGTTCCTGTTGTCGCCGATGCCGGGTCTGCTCACCAAGATCGCGGTGGTGGTCGGTCAGGAGGTCAAGGCCGGCGAGGAACTGGCCGTGATCGAAGCCATGAAGATGGAGAATGTACTGCGCGCCGAGCAGGACGCCAAAGTCGCCAAGATCATGGCGGCGCCCGGCGACAGCCTGGCGGTGGATCAGGCGATCATCGAGTTCGAGTGAGCTGAAATCCATGGGGGCGGTTGCCCGCCCCCGGCTTTATCGCAACCGGCCGCGTCGCGCGGTCGGTTTTTGTTTCGCCGCACCGACGCTTGGCCGGCCGTTCACCACTCCCGGTTCATCGACCCCACAGTTTCTTCACCCAGGATTTCTTGGCCAGCATCGGATCGATGCCCCGCGCCAGAAAGTGTGGGACATAGCGTTGGTCCACTTCCATGATGTGCTTGGTCAACCAGGTTTTGAGGAACAGGGTCAGTTCAAAGGTGATGGCCTTGCCGGCGTCCAGCTTGGCGTGCAGCTCGGCCAGTTGTTCGATCAACTCGTCGTGTTTCCGCTTGTGTCCTTCGTAACCAGGGTAATGCAGGATTCGCATCAAGCTCTCTTCGACCGCGAAATGGACCCGAGTGTATTCTCCCAGCCGGGTCACGATGCCCTGGGCGACCTCCATCCCCTGGCGCTGCTGGATCGCTTCGTGAACCTGGTTCAACAAGTCCACGAGCACCTGATGCTGGGCGTCGATTTCCTCGATGCCCACGCTCAGTTCCGTGGACCATTCGACGAATTTGCTCATATGCTTCGCCTCGCCCTCGCTGTGAGATGGCGGCCGCGGTCATGAAAAAACGGCTACCGTTCACACGGTAGCCGTTTGTGCTCTCTCGCCAATCCGTCGGGCTGGCGCGGTTATTTGGCCAGCCGCACCTTAACGTAAGAACCCGGCGCGTCCTCGATGATGGGTAGCTTGCCGGTTCCTGGCACCCGGGCCGGCACTTTCTCGCCGGATTGCTTGGCCAGCCATTTACCCCAATCCGGCCACCACGACCCGTCGGTCTGCTTGGCTTCCTTCAACCACTCGGTCGGGTCGGTCGGGTGCTTGGGATTGGTCCAGTAAAAATACTTGTTCGCGGATGGCGGATTCATCGGGCCGGCGATGTGGCCGGAACCGGCAAGCACGAACTTGACCGGCCCGCTAAACAACAAGCTGCCCATGTAGTTGGACATCCACGGCGAGATGTGATCCTCGATCCCGGACAGGAAATAAGCCGGCACCTTGACCTGCCCCATATCGATCGGCGTGCCCAGCAACGAGATGCCGCCCGACTCCTTCAGGCGGTTTTGCTGGTAGAAGTTGCGCAGATAGAAACTGTGCATCCTCGCCGGCATCCGGGTGGAATCCGAGTTCCAGTACAACAGATCGAAAGGGAATGGATCCTTGCCGAGCAGGTAGTTGTTGATGAAGAACGACCACATCAAGTCGTTGGCGCGCAACATGCTGAAAGTGTTCGCCATCTCGCTGCCGTCGAGATAACCCTTGGCCGCCATGCGCTTCTCCAGCGAGGCGATCTGCTCCTCCTCGATGAACACCTCCAACTCGCCGGGCTGGGAGAAATCGATCATGGTGGTCAGATGGGTTCCCGAGCTGATGCGTGGAGTGCCCTTGGCCGCCAAATAGGCGTTGGTGATGGCCAACAACGTGCCGCCCAGGCAATAACCCAGCGCGTTGACCTCCGTCTCGCCGGTGGCCTGTTCGATGGCGCCCAGCGCCGCCAGCGGCCCATCTCGAAGATAATTTTCGAACTCCCACTCCGCCATCCGCTCGTCGGGATTGACCCAGGACATCAAAAATACGGTGAAGCCCTGATCCACCAGCCATTTGACCAGCGAATTCTTGGGCCGCAGGTCCATGATGTAATATTTGTTGATCCAGGGCGGGAAAATCAGGAACGGCTTCTTGTAGACCTCCGGGGTGCTGGGGTCGTATTGAATCAACTGCATCATCTCGTTCTGAAAGACGACCTTGCCCGGCGTGATGGCGACGTTCTTACCCAGTTCGAAGGCGTTGAGATCGGTCATCTTGATGTTCAGCTTGCCCTTGCCACGCTCAAGGTCGTCAAGCATGTTCTTCAAGCCATTGATCAAGTTCTGGCCGCCCGATTCGATGGTGACCCGCACCACTTCGGGGTTGGTCAGCACAAAATTGCTCGGCGACATGGCGTCCACGAATTGGCGGGTATAAAACTGTAACTTTTTCTTGGTCCTGTCGTCGTAACCCTCAATGTTGGCGACCATGTCTTGAATCCAGCCGGCGGTCAGCAGATAAGACTGCTTGATGTACGAAAACAGGGGGTTGTCCCGCCAATCGTCGTGTTTGAAGCGCTTGTCGCCCTTCGGCTCGCGCACCACCGTTTCCATCGGCTGACCCCACAGCGCCGGCATGGTCTTTTGCCATAGCTCCATATAGTTCTTCCACAGATCCATCTGGGACTGCGCCAGCTTGGCCGGATCGCTCATGATCTTCTGGGTCAAGTCCAGGAAGGATTTGCCCAACGCCATTTGATCCTGCAGGTTATGCATGCCATCGCTGGCCTGGCGCTCCAGAAATTCCTTGGCGATGGTCTGGCTTTTCTGGGCGATATGGGAGAAAAGCTGCGTCATCTGCGCCGGATCGGGCATCTTGAGTTCGGACAGCTTGATTTCAGGGCTTTTTTGCTCGGCCATGCGGCATTCCTCTCGTCGTTTATGGTGGTTCGCTAGATCGCTGATTAATTTTAGCGCGTTGCCCGTTTCACGTCAGCGGCGACCCCCAAAAACAACCGACCAGGCCTCCAAGGTATTTCCCTGGAGGCCTGGTCGTCAAACGGCGACGCGAATTTTCGTGCCTTACTTGGGAGTCACCAGGGTCTTCAGCTCCTGTAAGCTCTCGGTGACGCGCTGGTTGATGATGGCGAACGCCTCGGTGTTGGACTTGCTAACCATTTCGGCCAGCTCGCGCATATTGGCCAGCGCCTGCTCGAACGCCTTGCGGGCCAGCTCGGCCTGCTTGGTGGTCATCTCCTGCGGATTACCGGCGGCGGACAATTGCTGGGCGATGGACGACACTTCGTTCATGGCCTGGCTCAGAATCTCGGCCTGCCGCTGCGCCACTGCCTGCATGCCCTGCACGGCGGCCCGATTGGCGGCGGTCAGCGCTTCGATGTTCTTACGCTGGGCGGCCATGATGGCATCCATGTCGAAACCGGGGATCTTGACATCACTCAACAGCTTCGTCAGGTCGAACTTGCTCAGATCGAATTTGCTGAAATCGACGTTGGCGAACGGGTTGAAGGGATTGTTGCTCATTACTTGCTCTCCTGATTCATGGGGCTAAAGACATATTGTGCAACGCAACATCATTTTGCGCATTTTGCATCCCGCAACGGCGGGTGTCAACCGGAATTTTGCAGCGCAGCAACCGCGATGGGATTCTCACTCTTCCCGCCCCAGGCTCTTGGCGGCAATCTCGTAGGCATCCGGCGACAGCTCCGGCGCGGCGAGAATACGCTCCAGTTGTCCGCGCATTCTTTCCTGGCGCGTCAGGTCGTATTTGCGCCAGCGGGTGAACGCGGCCATCAACCGCGCGGCGATCTGGGGATTGAAGGCGTCCAACTCCAAAATTCGGTCGGCCAGAAAAGTATAGCCACTGCCGTCGGCGGCGTGGAAATGCCAGGGGTTGGCCTGGGAGAACGCGCCGATCAGCGCTCGAACCTTGTTGGGATTTTTGAAGCTGAACGCCTCGTGCGCCATCAGTTCTCGGACCACGGCCAGCGTTCCAGGCAGGCTCGATGTGGCTTGCAAGCTCAGCCACTTGTCCACCACCAGCGCCTCGCGCCGCCAACGCTGGTAAAAGATCGCCAGCGCCTCGGCTCGCGCCGGGCTATCGTCATGGACCAGCGCCGCCAGCGCCCCAAGCTGGTCGGTCATGTTGCCGGCGGTGTGAAACTGTTCCAGACACAGCGCCCGCGATTCGGCGATATCGAGCTGCATCAGGTACTCCAGGCAAACGTTCTTCAGCGCGCGCCGGCCCATGGCGGCGGCGTCGATGTGGTAACCATCGCGCTCCTGGTCGCGCAGGGTCTGGTAGGTCGTCCACAGCGGTTCGCGCAGCCGTTCCGCCAGTGCTCGCTGGACAAAACGCCGCGCGGCGTGAATGCCGTCCACGTCCACCGCGTCCATCTGCTCGGCCAGGTAGCCCTCGCCGGGTAGGGTCAATACTTGCGCCAACAACGCCGGATCGGCGCCCGAGGTCAGCGCCCGGCCTAGCGCGGCGCTGAACGATTCCGGTGGCGTCCACGCCCTACCCTGCCGATGCTCCTCAACCAGGGTGAGGATGGCGCGAATCGCCAGCGTCTGGCCAGCGTCCCAGCGGTTGAAGTCGTCGCGGTCGTGGGCCAGCCGGAAGCGTAGGTCGGCGTCGCTTTCAGCGTTGTTGATCTTGATCGGGGCGGAAAAGCCGCGCAGCAACGAGGGTACTGGCCGGGTCGGCACCTCGATGAAATGGAACGTGTGCTCCGGCTCGCGCAGTTCCAGCACCCGCGTGGTTCCTCCTGGTTCGCTCTCTCCATCCAGTCGCAACGGCAAGTCGTGGCCCTCGGCATCCAGCAGGCCCAGCGCCAGGGGAATATGAAACGGTTCCTTATGCGACTGACCCGGTGTCGGCGGACAGGATTGTCGGATCGTCAGGGTATAACGGCGGGCGCTGGGATCGTAGTCATCGCTGACGGTCAGTTCCGGGGTACCGGCCTGGTGATACCAGCGCTTGAACTGGCTGAAATCCGCGCCGTTGGCGTCGGCCATCGCCGCCACGAAATCGTCGCAGGTCACCGCCTGGCCGTCGTGGCGCTGGAAATATAGATCCATGCCGCGCCGAAAACCGTCCCGGCCCAGCAAGGTTTGCATCATGCGGATCACCTCCGCGCCCTTGTTGTAAACGGTGACGGTGTAGAAATTATTGATCTCAATGTAGGCATCCGGTCGCACCGGATGCGCCAGCGGGCCGGCGTCCTGCGGGAACTGGCTGGCACGGAGAACGCGCGCATCCTCGATGCGCTTGACGCCGCGCGAACCCAAATCGGATGAAAATTCCTGGTCGCGGAACACGGTCAGCCCTTCCTTGAGGCTGAGTTGGAACCAGTCGCGGCAGGTGACCCGGTTACCGGTCCAGTTGTGGAAGTATTCGTGGCCGATGACGCCGAGAATGCCCTGATAGTCGGCGTCGGTGGCGGTTTCCGGCTTGGCGAGCACGTACTTGGTGTTGAAGATGTTGAGGCCCTTGTTCTCCATCGCGCCCATGTTGAAATCGCCGACCG
>JAVMKH010000048.1:0-6243 GCA_031732935.1 Candidatus Contendibacter sp. | reverse complement strand
CGGGGTTCTCCATGTTTGAGCCGTGGGCGTGCGGGTCGAGTACAACCGTACTCGCCGCTTCGTGCACGGTCTCCAGGATCAACCCAATCCCCGGCGTCGGCCGCGTGGTGCGTGACCTGGCCGAATCCGCCGCAAGGGCGGCCTCGCTGCTGTAGAGCCGGACCCGCGCGGGTCCGCTGGATTCCACCGCGAGAATCTCAACACTGGTCGGCACGGTGAACCGAACCGCGGCTGACTCGCCTTCCTGCAAGGTGCCCGTGGTCGCGCTGGTGGTGGTTCGCTGGTTGCGGAACAGGTCACCCCGACTGTTTTTCACGAGGTTACCCCCCACCACCACAAGCAACCGATCCTCGTCGGCCGGTGACGTGGCCTGGTCCTCGATTTCGGAGAGTCGCGGCATGGTGGTTTACCCCTCGATGATGGCTTCGCCGTCATCCGTGGTGATGAGTTCGCCGGCATCCGTCATCAACGCGGCCGTTGCGATGGGGCGCTTGCTTCGGATCGCGCGGAAATACCCGTTCCAGCCTGATAGCGGTTCCCCCGTCGCCGCTGCCGCTTGGTTGTGGGCGATGCGTTCGGCTGGGGTGAGTTGGCGCCATGCGCTCATGATGGCCGCGTAGGCTGCCCGGTTCGTCGCTTGCGTGGCGCTGGGCGGCTGCTGGTTAACCTGGTCCGGGTTCGGCGGGCGATAGGCATGCGTGCCGCGTTTGCCCTGGCGGAATTGCAGCGCGCCCTTGCCCCAATTGCCGACGGCCGTGAGACTCATCAACGGGCCTTTCGTCTTGGCCATCAGAACTCCGAAACCGGATGGACTCGGCAAAACTGCTTCACGAACAGGTTGAATCCGCTGCGCTTGGACTTTTTCGACCGGGTGTTCCAGGTATTCCACTCGTCCATGGTGAGCGCTTGCCATGCGGCGGTCGCCGCCGCTAGCCGGCGTCGGTTCTGCTGTTGTTTTTCCGTCTGGTAGTTGGTGGGGATGACATGCCGGCGCAACTGCAAATCATGCCGGCCTGGGGTCGCCAGGTTGCCGCGCCCCTTGCCGACTCGTTGATAAACCTGATCGCCGATCTTGCCGCGCACTGAGGTTGTGATTTCGTGGATGGGCTTCATGGTGTGTTACCTGCATTCGGGGTGCTGGCGCACCCAGCGGTTCCAGTAATCCGGCCATGGCATGTTGATGCCCATGGCGTAATCGTATTCGCCGGTCCTTCGGTTTCGGGGTAGGGTCTTGAGCCAGGCCGCGAACGCTTGTTCATGGCAGTTCTTCTTCTTCTGCCGGTCCACTTTCGGCGGGGCGCGTTTCTTGGGGGCCTTGGCCTTCATCGGCTTGGGGGCCTTGTACTTGGCGCTTCCGATTCGGGTCCGGGTCTGCTTGCTGCGGGCTTTTATGATGATCATCGTTGCTCCTGGCTCAATCCTGGCAATCTGGATGGTCGATCAGCCATTGACGCCAGAATTCCGGCCAGCGGGGTAACCGGATGTCTCGCCAGTCGCCGTTGACGTTGATGCGTTCCGGCACGATGGCGCTGTGCGCGGCCTTCGCCGCCTTGAAGCACTCCCGGATTTTGGGTTTTGGCTGGGCTTCCGCTTTCCGCGCCTTGGGTGGGGCGATGAATTCGGGGCCGTGCGCGCCCATTCTGAAACTGCCGATTCCGGCGATGGGTCCGCGCGCCTCGTCGGAAAACAGGGGACGGGTGACCTTGGCCATGCTATTTCGCCCAATAGACTTTGACGGTCTCGTGATGGATAACTCGAACCTCGTCGTTGCGGCTGCCGTACATGCCCAGTGATGGCGGGGTTGCAACGCGTAGCGTGAGCCGGTTCAGGTCGTCGGTTCCGCTGATGTGCGCCTTGTTGCGGGCGCTGTCGATCACGGATCGGGCAACGGTGCAATCCCACTGGCCCCCATCGGGCGCGGGCAAGGTGAACTTGTACCAGTCCTCTGGCGCGTAGTGGACGATCGCGCCCTTCTGGTTCCCTGGTGGCGTGCTGGCCCGGTGTAGGTAGCGTTCCACCGCGAACGCGAACCAATTGCGATTGCCGCGAAGGGTGGCGGTTGCGTCGATGGTCATCCCCATCTTGAAACCGATGGGGCGTGCGTCGTCCTCGCTGGTGTAGCCCGGCAGGGTGTAGACCAATTTCCGTTGGACGTGGTAGAGGTCTTGCCAAATCGTGTTGAGGGTTGCGCCCGCCCAACCCGTTGCGGGATTCTCTGGCGTGCCGTCGCCGGCTGGCGTTGGGTAGTTCCTCAGGATGTCCTTGTACTTGCACATCGATGGCTGGTGGGCCGGATCGTCATAGGCCGGGTTCAGGGTCCGGTCATAGGGGTCGACGATGGGCACCGCGTATTCCGCTACGTCGGTGGTCGGTGAAAGTTCCTGCCAATAGTCCGGGTTGAACGTGCCGGCGCGCAGTTCCGCCCAAAGCTGGGAGTACAGGGCACTCTCTTCCATCTTTGAGGCGTTCGCCGTCCATTTCTTCGTTATCCAGGCCGCCGCGTCTGAAATGAATTGGGTGGTGTAGTGGGGTTCCGGTCGAATCTCCGCAACCCTGACGCTCGGCCGGATGCGAGTGATGGTCTTGTTGCTCGCCGTCGCCAAGGTCTTCAGAAAGGCGTTGAACTGGCTGGGCGGGACGTTCATCCCTTTCGTCTTGGCCATTATTGGGGTTTCCAAGGTTCCGCCACGCGCCAGCGTTGCCAGAAAAGCCGCCAGGTCTGCTCGGCTAGCGGCTTGGATTCAATCGCTAGGCTGGTGTCGTGGTTGCTGGTCAGACTGGCTTGGCTGATGTTGTGGCTACCGATGATCGTCAGGCGGCGGTCGATCAACAGCACTTTCTCGTGCAACAAGCGGGCGGTGCGCATGGCGCGAACTCGCCAATTGGCATCCGTCAGGGCTTGAGCCGCCCCTTGGTTGAATGGGGTGCGGGATTTGATCGTCTCGCTTCCGGCCAGGATCGCCGAGCAGGTCAAGCCCCTGCGTCCGCACTGCTGGAGGATGTCCAACAGGTCGTATCCAAATCGGTTCGGGATGCGCCAGTGGTGGGAAACCATGTAGATCGACAACAGTACGGAGGACCGCGCTTTTTCGATCTCGGCCTTGAACCAGGGCCCCCACGCGTCATCGGTGAGGAGGTGAATTGTTGCGGTGGAGTCCTGGATCGGTTGCACGCTCATGGCATGAGCGGAATGTTGGGCGGGATTATGTTCTGCATCATGTATTCGCTGATGAACCGCTTGTATCCGCTCATTCCGGTGCCGACCGCCCCGGCGATCCAAGCGGCTTTCGCTTCCGCGTCCAACCCGTTCCAGGCTTCCAACGCGTTCCGGAACCTGTTGTTCTGGGCTACCTGGGCCGGTCTCCGCTGCGCTTGAATCTCGCGCGGGGCTGCCACGGTGGTTTCACCGCCACCGGTGCGAAACTCCATCCCCCGGAAGCTGCCGGACGCGGCCAGGCTGAACAACGGCCCCTTGACCTTGGCCATGTCATTTCGCCGCGATGGTTTGAATCAGGTGGATGAGCCACCAAACCCCACTGCTGGCGACGGTCGCCAGTGCGGTCGCAAGGAGCAAGTCCCATCTTTTCAGCGCGCCGATGGCTTCCCCGTGTCCCTTGATTTCCTGGCCATAGATCGCCAGGGTTTGGGTGATCTGATTCATCACGCCTAGAATTTCCTTCCGATCTTCCGATTCTTGGCGGTCGTGGATCGCGAATCGTTCGTTGATTCCGCTAATCCGCTCGATCAGGGCCGCCTGCATTCGCTGAATCTCGGTGATCTCCTCGATGCGCTTCTCTAAGGTTTCTTGCATCCGGTTAATGGTGGCGCTGATGGCCGTTAGGCGCTGGGTAAAAATCTTATCCATGCCGCGCCGCATGATCTGTTCTTTGTCTTCCAGTGATTCGGTTAGGGCAGTTGTCATTGGTTTTTCTCCCCGTTGTTTTCCTTCAAAATTCACGCTCGCACTCAAGCGCTACCGTCTCGGCCAAACTCATCGCCGTCAGGCTGTGGCGCTGGGTCATCGCCTGAATCTTCGCGGGGTCCGCCGTCGGCCGGCATCCGCTGCATCCTGCCATCAGCGTTATCCCGATCACGATCAGACCTATCAGGATCAGGGCCGCCGATATTTTGAGCAGCGTTTGGTTTCTCATGGGTTCCTCGTTCTAGCCGGTCTGGAAGGACGATCTTGAGAAGCGTGTCCACTCCGTAAACCGCGCTCATGACCAGGCCGACTTGATCGGCGCTTAAGTCCGCGCCCATCCACCAAAGCCCGGTGATGGCGCCAGCCGCCAGGGTGCCGGCGATGATCCCGCGTAGGGTCGTCGTTTCTTGCCCGCGCGCCTGTTTGTAGGCGCGTAGGGCGGTGAAGATCAGTGACAGCTTGTTCATGGCAGGGGTTAGCTTGCCCATTGGAGGGCTATGTGGTGCATCCTGAACAGCCGACGAAACCAGCCTTTGCCGAATGTTTCCTCGTTGCGGTTGATTTCGTAGCGCCATGCTTGGAGGGCGCAAAACTCGCCGATGATGTGTGGCATTTCCGCCTTGACGGCTTGAATCGTGCCGTTCCCGATAATGCCGTCAATCGTTACCCTGGCCGCTTCCTGTAGGATTTTCACCGCCGTTACTTGGCCCATGTTCACCGCCGCGTTGAAAACCAGCAGGTCGACGCCGGTCGGAAGATCATCACAGCGGATCGGATTCCAGTAGTCGGCCCGATAGATGTTGCTTGCCGCTTCTTTGCTCAAGTTGCGGATGTCTAGGTGAGGGTAGGCGCGGGCGGATATTCCGTATTTGGTTATACGGCCGGGGTCGTCTTTGTTGGTTGATAATCCGCCTTCTTCTTGGAGGATGATTTCAACGCACATGTCGAAGTTGTTCATCGTTCTTGCTCCAGGGTTAGGACGGTGAAGTTGCCGGATTCGAGCATCCGGGGGAGGAGTTGCCGTTGCTCCGGGGCGATGCTGTTCAAGGCCGCGACGAACCGAATTTCGAGAATTGGGCCGGTCGTGCCGTTGAAGACCTGGCTACCGGCGATGACGCCAACGAGGGGCCCGATGTGGTCGATGCGCTTGGGCCTGTGGAAGGGAATGATTGTGCTCATGGCCCTTCCCCATCCCAGATATTGCCGGCCGCGACCGCGTAAATTCCGGGGTCTTCGGACCTGCGCGGCGGGGTTTCCTGGCAGTGGTCGGGCTTCGGGTACTGGCCCGGTACTACATCGCCATGGTCTCGGCAGCGGTGGGTATCGATGGCGTGTCCATCGCACGACACGACAAAGACCGCTGTTTCCCGCCCGCAATGCGGGCAAGGGCTACGGTTCTCTGCGGTGGCTTTTGGCCTGATGTCCTGTTGCATCCTGGCCAATTCCGCATCCTCAATGAATTTGACGAATATTGGTTTCATGGCTGAATCCTTGATGCTGGCTTTGATCCACTCCGCTTTTGTCTTTCGCTTCTCGGGCTGCTGCGGCTTGCGCGTCTTCCTGGCCCTTCCCCGCTTTCGTCTTGAGCGGCCGTGTCGCATCTAGGCGGTCTCCTGTTGTGGCTGTTCCTGGGTGGTGGTGGGTTCTGGCGCGGGTTGCTTCCCGGTTAACGCGGCCTTGAGATCGGCTAGGTGTTCCGCGATGCGTTTCATCCCTTCCGGGCTGCGCGGCGGTCGCTCGGGCCGTGTGGGGGGTAGGCTGCTGGTGGGGGGTCTTGCCTCGGCGGCGGCAACCGCCGCTTCGGCTTTGGCGCGGCGCTCGCGGTCTTGTGCAATGCGGTGCCCGGTGTCGGGCTGGAACTTGCCTTCCTGGGCGCGGCTGACCAGGGCGCGAAGATAGGCAATCGGGCTGCTGCGGATTTTGTTGGCCTTGATCGCCGCCGCGAGTTCGTCCAGCAGGGGTTGAGCGAGTGGGCCTTGGGACTGGACGAGGGTCTCGGCTTGCTGGCGCTGGTATCCGCTCAACCCGGATGGGTACACCAGTTCACTCTCTTCCGCGTTACAGCCTGGATTTTCCCCCTCGTCGGGCGTGGAGGAGGAGGGGTTTGGGGTGGTGGTGGTATTACTACAACTACCTACAACAGTACGTAGTACAGCATCATGCTCATCGCATGCTGATTTATGCTGAGCATATGCTGATTCATGCTGAGCATCGCTGAGCATGGGCGTTACACTTTTTCCCTTTTCCCATCGGGCGCGGGCGGCGTTGCGCGCCTGTTCGATGCGCGCCTGTTCCTGGGGTTCTTGGGGCTTGGGGGTGGT
>JAVMKH010000047.1:0-6308 GCA_031732935.1 Candidatus Contendibacter sp. | reverse complement strand
AGCGTTCCACGGTCCGCTCCAGCCGCCGCTCCAAATCCCACTGCCAGCGCAGGTCTAACACCAACCAGCCGAGCAGGAACAGCGCAGCGTAGGGCAGCAACGCTCCAGGGACGCGGCGCGGTGGACTGAATAACGCATGCAGCACGGCACCGAAACCAACCCACAACGCCACCATCAGCACCGGCGGAAACAGCGCGCTCAGGGGCGCGCCCGAGGTGTAATTGATCGAGCGTTGACTCCAGTCCTCGAAGGTAGTCCAATCCGCAACCAACTCCCGCAGCAACGCGCCAACCGTCGGCGGGGCTGGCCGCAGTTCCAGGCGGCGGACGACCAGCGGTTGCGAGAGTGGCCCGCGCATCGCCAGACCGATGGCGACAATCCGACCCCGCCAACGCGGCTCCGTGCCCAAATCCAGCACATCACCGTCGGGGTGATCGGGCGGCAGCACCAACTCTTGCAAGGTTCGAGGATCATCCAGCGTCGCCCAGATCAGCCGTACTTCACTGCCGGGTTGGAGACCCTCCACCTCCCACGACAACTGGCGATACAGCGCCGCTTGGGCCACCCGGACCGACCCTTGCACGACCGCCAATCCTTGCGGGCCGGTCTGGCGGATTTCCAGTCCGGCGGGCGTTTGACCGCCTTGGCCGCCGACCAATTGCAGCTTGGCACCTTGCAACACCACGGGCGGCGCCACTACCGCCAAGCCACCGCTCAGGTAAAACAGCAGCAGCGTGCATACCGCCAGCAGGGCGCCGCCCGTCGCTGCCACCATCCAGAGCCAAAGCGGCCGCGTCTGGTGGAAAAATATCCGCGCCTCCATCATTCGCGTCATTTTCACAATCCCATTTCACAATACCGCTGAAACGTCCAGTACGGTCGGTAACCCAGTTCTCGCCCGATTCGCGCGGAATCGTAACAAGCCCAACTCAACAGTCTGTCCAACGCGGCGCGGGCTCCGCAATCCCGGCGTCCAGCCAGCCACAACCCGCCATCCACCAGCGCGGCCGCTCCACGGAGCATACCGGCCGGCGGCGCCCAGCGCGGCGCGGACAATCCCAGCGCCTGGCGGATGATGAGGTACAGTTCTCGTCCCGAATAGGGCCGATTATCGGTCACCAGGTAGGTTTGGCCGCGAGCGGCTGGGTGCGCGGCGGCCAGCAACGCAGCCCGCGCCACATCGTCCACGTGAACCAGCGAGCGGCGATTACCGGTTTCCGGCAGCGGCGGACACCAACCGCGCCGCACGGCATCGATCAATCGCGGCAAATTCGCCTTCATTCCCGATCCGTAGACCAGCGCCGGTCGCAGATTGACGGCGTGCAACCCGGTCTCGTGGCCTACCGCCAGCACTCGTCGCTCGGCGGCGCGCTTGGCTCGTCCGTAGGACGTCTCCGGCGGTGCGTCCCAACTCTCGTCCGCGCAGCGCGATCCCGGGTCGCCGACCGCCTTGACGCTGCTGAGATAAACGAAACGTTCCACCTCGGCCGTCACCGCCGCATCGAGCAACCGGAAAGTCCCCTCGGCGTTGACCGTCCAATGTCGCGCGGCGAAATCCGGCGTATCCGCCGCATCGGCATGGGCGAAACCGGCAGCGTGGATCGCGACGCTCATCCCAGCGCAGGCGTGGGTCAGGCTGTCGACATCCGCCAGATCGCCCGAGATGGTTTCCACGCCGTCCCAATCCGGTGGTATCGTTCCGCTTGGGCGAACCAACACCCGTACCCGCGCATTCCACTCCCGCAACGCCGCCACTAGCCCGCGACCGATAAAACCGGTCCCGCCAGTCACCAGCACCGTCCGATCCCGAAAAAAATCCGGTGCTACCACCCCCGCCACCCATGTCGGTTGAAAAACACTACCGCCGCCCGCAGAAACAACCCAATGTGGCGAACGCCCTTGCGGGCGGCATGACCGCCCAGATGGACGATCCGTACCGCCGGAACGTAGGCCAGCCGCGCTACCGCCGCCAACCGCAGGCTCAGATCGAAATCCTCGAAATACAGAAAATACTCCGGGCGGAATCCCCCCACCCGGTCCAGCGCCGCCCGCCGGCAGAGCATGAAACAGCCACTGGCGATGGGCGGATCCCACAATACCGCGTCGCCGGTTCGGTCGCGCAGTTCGTATCGATCGAGCCGGGCCCGAAACCAACCCCGCAGCCATCCGGGCGCGAAGCCGCGCAGCGCCAGATCCAGCAGGGTCGGATAACGCTTGCATAAATATTGCCGCTGGCCGTCACCACCCCAGGCCGCCGGCGTCACCAACCCGGCTTCGGGATGACTGGCCAAAAACGCCAAACCCTCGCTGAGCGCATCCTCTTCCTGCAACACGTCGGGGTTGAGAATCAGATGAACATCGCCACTGGAGGCTTCAAGCGCCCGATTGTGGCCAGCGCCATAACCTATGTTACCGTGGCCGCCGAGCAGTTCGATGGTGGCGGGCAACGCGGCACCATTCAATACCCGTTGCAACGGCTCGCGCCAGCCGAGACCGGGGCCATTGTCCACCAGTACCAGGTGTGTTTCGGTCAACAACCCACATTGGGCGGCGCGGCGCAGCGCCCGTTTGAGGTGATCCAGTACCCGCGCCAGCAGCGTCAGGTTCGGAGAGTAGGTAACGATGGAAATGACGAGCCGGGTCATGCCGCCGCGCCGCGCACCCCCCCATTCCGCGTCATTGCCTTGCAATCCACTGCCATCGGTCGGGATAATCACGCTGACGGAGTCACCCATCGCGACGGCAGGATGGCATCGGCGCAAGCGAACAACTCCATCGTCCGGCCGCGGCGCCAATACGAGGACCGGATCCGGCCCTGCCCCGCGCGATAGGTTATTATCGGCTTGTTTTCTCTGTTCATCCGCGCCCGCCGTTCGACTCCAAAATCCGATCCGCGAAGCCATTTCACAGCCGACTGCCTGGCCACGCCCTTGAACGAACGCGAAGTTTACCATAGCCGCGATTACCGGCCGGGCGACGAAATCGCCATCACCGAGTTATTCGGCCTCGTGTTCGGCCAGCCGCTGACGGAAAGCCAGTGGGGCTGGAAATACACCGGGGCCTGCCGTTCGGCGCCGCCGGCGAAACTGGCCTTCGACCCGACGGGCCGCCTGGTAGGTCATGCCGGCGCGATCCCGCTGCGGGGCTGGCGACAAAACCGGTCACTGCCCTGCTTTCAAATCTGCGATGTGATGGTGCATCCCGCCGCTCGCGGGCAGTTGGGCGGGCGCAATCTCTTTACCCGGCTGGCCCGGGAACTGCTGAGCGACCTCGCGCAACGCTGGCCAAACGCTTTCGCTTATGGCTTTCCCGGGCAGCGACCGTTCCGGCTCGGACAATACGCCCGGGTTTACGATCAAGTGGAACGAGCTTCAGCCATCCGGCTACCCGCCCGGCGGAGACGGGTTTTGCTGTTGTATGCTCGACCCTTGGCTTGGGACGATCCCCGACTGGACGTGCTGTGGAATCGGCTGGCGTCCGGTTTCGCCTTGGCGCTGATTCGCGACGGAGCCTACCTGCGCTGGCGCTACGCCACCAACCCGTTCCACGCCTACGAACTGCTTGGATTCTATTTGGCCGGCCGGTTGCTGGGCTGGGCGGTGGTATGTCGGGATGATAACCGACTGCGGGCGATCGACCTGCTGGTATCGCGCCGCTGGCTCAAACCAGCGTTGGCCACGCTGGAGCACGCGGCAACGGTCGCCGGTCTGGCCGAGCTTGAAATCTGGCTGCCGGACGGCTGGCGCGAAAGGGTCGGCAACCAATCGGTATCGACCGGGATCATCGTCGCCAACATGGTTTGGCGGCTGTCGATTCCGACCCAGGAAGTCCGTACCGATCTTTATTACACCATGGGCGATTTGGATATCTTTTAAGAACGCAATCCCAACAAGCGAGCGAACTCGATGCCCTTCAGCAATGCCGAACAAATATCGCCCATCCTGGCTGAAATCACTCACCTGAACCCGCGTTCGATTCTCGATGTCGGTTGCGGACTCGGCCTGTATGGAATGCTGTGCCGAATTCATCTCGATTTATATCATGATACCGAATTTTATCGAAAACTGGATGGTTCCAGTTCTTGGCACACTCGAATTGACGGTATCGAGGGCTGCGAAACTTACACACCCTTCATTCCCAAATGGGCTTACGACAACATTTATGTCGGCAACACCCTGGATATTGTACCCACCATCGCGGATGGTCAGTACGATCTCATTCTGATCCTGGCGATGATCGAGCACCTTACCCGCGAGCAGGGAATACAGCTCATTACCCAGCTCAAACGAATCGGTCGGGCCATTATCCTTTCGGTTCCAAAAAAGTGGCAGGAGCAGGAAATTAACGGCTATCCGCTGGAAACACACCGCTCGCACTGGACCGAACAGGATCTCCGGGATGTCGGATTCACCCGATTCCTGCCTCATTGGGGCGCATGGCTGGCGGTTTACAATATCCCCACCCACGCTTGCTCGATTGAAACTGCCTCCCCTGAAAGTGGGACAACCAACAAGCTATTCGACCAGCTTGATCGAGTCGATATCCAACTCGATCAAATTCATGCCGTTATTACCCACTTTGAGGAAGACATGAACATGGTCCATCGGGTTGTCGCTCAGATCAAAAACAGTATGGATACATCCTTGCTCAACCAACACATCATGTTCGACCGCCTTAGCCTTTCCAGCAGGCTCCAATCATTCAAAAAGCGGCTGGGTAGAATTTTTTCACGCTAGCGATCTGAACGACCTCCTGCAACCGGGAATTGCTATTTTATTTCCCATTGATTATCCAGATAACAAAACCCGCGTTCGTTGTTCTCCTTGCGTACCTCCAACTCTGGATCTAAAAGAATTTTCTCGTGGTAGATAACTAATCCCTGATCGTCGAAAGCACGTACATGAAACCAGTAATACCCTCCTAAAAGAGGAATTTTAGGATAAGTAACAGTAATCTCGCGTCGTCGGCCCCGGATAGGCGGTTTTCCGGAAAGATGCGTTCCAGTTGCATATACCCCGAAGTCAGCGCCAAATTTGAGCGATATCATGAGGTGAAAAGGTAAATCATCGGATACAGCCTCTGTATGAATCCGCAACCGTAAATCCTCACCACGTGAAATCGGTAGATCGTTCAATATCTCAATCGATGTAATTCGAACAGGCGCGTTGGTATATCGTGCACTTACTTCACCGTCGGCTTGCTCGCTCTTTCGAAGTTGATAAGCCTCATAAGCAGCTAGGACATGCATCGTATCGCCATGTTTCTCCATGGCACCTCTTTTTAGCCACAGGGTTTCCTCGCAAAACATGCCAATCTGGTAAGTACTGTGGGAACAGAATATGATCGTTCGCCCCGCCTCCTTGATTTTCATGATGTGATCGATGCATTTCTTCTGAAAGTAGTTATCTCCCACGGTCAGCGCCTCGTCGACGATCAGAATATCAGGATCGAGAGTTGCCACCAAAGAGAAAGCTAGGCGCATTCTCATTCCGGTTGAATAGGTCTTCAATGGACGATCAATAAATTCTCCCAATTCGGAAAAAGCGATGATTTCATCCAGCTTTGATTTAATGAGGGAACGAGGCAGACTTAAGACGTCGCTGTATAAAAAAATATTCTGTTTGCCGGTAAATTCGGCATGAAATCCAATACCAAGTTCGAGCAATCCCAACACGCTACCACGATATTGGACATTTCCGCTAGTCGGCGTCAGCACACCCGCGATCAGTTGCAATAAGGTACTTTTTCCAGAACCGTTCTCGCCGACGATACCCAGGCTTTTTCCTTGCTCCAGCGCGAAGCTCACCTCCTTCAGGGCAAAAAAATCTCGATGCCGCTTTCTATGCGCCAGTAATTCAATCAACCGATCAGTGGGGCGGTTGTAAATTCGATAAACCTTGGTTAAATTGGATATGCACAGCATTGTATTTAACTGGTTAAATGATTTTCAGCCGTTTGAAGAGCGGTTTTACGCATACTTGTCATCCGAACAGGACGCGGCCTGCTCTCACGTTCGAGATATTTTGCCTTGATCGCCTGAGCTTCGGCTAATTTCAAGGCATCCGGCTTTCGAGGAAACCAGCGCGCGCCCTTGCCGCTCAGCTTTGGCTGCAAGTCATTCCATCTGAAGTAATTCAGATCTGGCTCGTGGTCGCAACGATTACACAACTCGGAATAACTCCTGTCACCTTGATTGAGTCGCCGCCGAAATGTCTTAAATTCCACACCATGCCAGACTTGCTCGACGGTTTGTTGGGTTAAATCGCCAACGAGATTCTGCTCGTCGAAATCGTGGCAACAGGACAGCA
>JAVMKH010000046.1:0-33474 GCA_031732935.1 Candidatus Contendibacter sp. | reverse complement strand
GCCCGAGCGGGAGCCCGAACCCGAGCCGCACGCACTTTCGCAACGGCCAAAACCGACCTGGCTTCCCGCCGATGCCGCCCACTCTGGGCGGTTTTTTTTGCGGGATAGTAATACTTTAGGTATTTACATAAATACCAAAGGTATTATAATAATGTCTAGGCTCTTTTTTAGTGGTTAGCGGTTTTTGCGGCGGCCTTGAAACTGGCAAAAACCGAAACCGAGCTTTCGGGTTTTCAACATTGAAAAATCCGGCCATCGAGGAATGGATGAGCGAACAACCAAGAACGGCAATCAGGGGAACCCGACAAATGAACGGCCCGAGCGACTTTCATGATTGGGAGTATGAACAGTTATCAGCCAGGGACGAGGATAACGATAACGATGAGGGTGATGTAATCGACGACCACGATTACACCGATTACGACTTTCCACCCAACTACCCCGGTAAACCGCTATGAACGAAAGCGATGAAGATATTTGCGGCCTGTGCGGACTTCCAGGCGCGGACAAAATCCCACACACGATTCGATTGCCCGGAGAAACGGTTCCAACGAGCGAGTTTGTTCACGCGGAATGTGAACAGTTAGAAATGGAACGCGCTTTTTATGCGCTTTCCGAAGATCAACGACGCGAATTTCTAAGCAGCCTTCAGTAGGAGCGCGGTATGAAAGCGACGTTATACGAACTACTCGACAGCGGCGGCGAAGTCCGCATCGAAATCGGCGGAAAACCTAAATACCACTACCTGACATACGAGGAAATCATCTTGTTGCTCGACGGGCTTGAAGCCCTTGAGCGGCAGAAAAAGACATCGCAAAAAGAAGCGGCATAAAAAAAGCGCTTGCGCTGGTTCCAACAGCACAAGCGCCCCACTTTGACCCCGATCCAGGAGAACGAGGTAACCAAGATGCTAGCACAAGACACCCCAGCAGCAAACGACGACCCGGATTATCCGCCCTGGTCGGAAACCCAACACGCCGCCGATGCCATGGCGTTTGACACCTGGTTGAACACCCCAGCCGGCAAGGCATGGCTGGACGCCGAGGAATTTGAATCCATTTCCAGACAAGAAGGCTACGGCCCAAACGCGGGAGCAATGCAATGACCTACGAAATCACCGAGTACCAGCAGACCGCCGCCGCCATCGCCCTCTTGCGCGAGAAACACGCCGGCCCGTTCGACGCCAGCACCAAGGAAGGAATGGCCTTGGCGAAGGAAGCCCGCGCCGAGGTTCGCGGTTACCGCACATCGGTCGAGAAGCTCAGGATCGAACTCAAGGCCCCCTTGCTGGAGCGGGGCAAGATGATCGATGCCGAAGCCAAGCGGATCACCGCCGAACTGATCGAAATCGAGGAACCCATCGACGCCGCCATCAAGGCCGAGGAACGGCGCAAGGAGGAAGAGAAAGCGGCTAAGGCCCGCGCCGAAGCCGAGCGGGTGGCGGGATTAAGAAGCAAGATTGAGATGATCAGGCAACCTCTCGCCGATGTGATAGGCAAAGACGCGGCCACCCTCCGCGGGGCCCTGGAATGGGTAAACGCCTACCAGCCGGACCCCGCCGAATTCGTCGAATTCTTGCCGGAAGCCATCACCGCTCGCAATGAGGTTCGCGCGATCCTGGAGGCGATGTTGAACGAGCGGGAACACGCCGACGCGGAACGCGAGGAATTAGAGCGCTTGCGCGCCCTGGTCGCGGCGCAACCCCCAGCGCCGCAGCCCGCCCCAACGCCCGAGCTATCGCCAGCGCTGGCGCCACCCGCGAATGGGACAAGGACAAGTGGGCGCGGAAAGAAAGCCCAAGCCCTCACCCCCTTGGAAGCGCTAATCGCGGCGGTCCAGGCCGGAAACAAGAAGGTCGAGGACGCCATCCAGGAAGCTTACAAGTTGGGTTATGCGGACGGCATCGCCGCCACCGAGACAGGCGAGTAACCCCAACCCCTCCACCGCCAAGGACGGCGACAACCCACAATCAAAGAGGATACAGACCATGACCGAGCAAACCCCGCAAGACCTACTGCAAGCCATGAGCGCCTTGCTCCAACAAACGCAAGCGCCCCTCACCGCGCAGCCCCAAGGGTTGGGGCTTGCGGCCCCCGCCGGTGGCAATCCCATCAAAGGCATCGCGGTTCCCGTCAAGATCAAGATCGGTGGCGGCTCACTGCGAACCTATGTGGCGCTGGGCGCGGAAGCCGTCGCCAGTCAAGCCGCGTTTAATGCGGCCCTGGAAGCCGTCGAACGCATCGTCGGACCCCTGGATATCTGGGAATCCCGCGAGGATTCCGGGCTAGGCGGTAGCCGTTACAGCGGTCGCGGCGGATTTAGGAGGTAAGGCCATGCTCGCAAACACATCGGCACCCATCACCTTGTTAGCGCCACTGGCCAAGCCCAGTTTCCTAGTTCTGGACCTGGAAACCGGCGACGCGCCAGCCGAAGACATTGCCAATGTTATCGCCGCGTGGAAAGCGCCCTCCAATTGGAAACCCGAGACCGTTGAAGCGAAGAAACGGGAATTCGCGGCCAACGCCATCAAGCGCGCGGCGCTGCTCGACGCCAGCCCCATCCTTTGCATCGGCATGCAAACAGACAACGCCAGAATGCTATTCAACGGCATGGACGACTCCGCGCCCGAGATTAACGGCTGGCCCGTTGTGCCGTGCGGCGAGGAACGAGGCATGTTAATGGCGCTACGCGCCTGGCTGGACGCCAGCACATCGGCCGATACCTTGATCGTCGGCCACAACATCAGGGGATTCGACCTACCAAAACTGCGGCACGCCTACATCCGGCATTCCTTGCGATTGCCGCAACTTCTCATGGCCAAAATCGGCGGAGAGAGAGTCGCCGAGACGGTGGACACCGTTTCGTTGTTCAAGGCGTTCAGCATGGAACACCGCGACGAAATGTTCATAAGCCTCGACACAGTGGCGATGAGCTTGGGTATCCCGCGCCCAAAACAACACATCAGCGGCGAGGACGTGCCGAGACTGCATAAAGAGGGGCAATTCGAGGCGATCCTTACCTACTGTGCGGTGGATGTGGCGACCACGACCCGCGCCTATCAACTGATGACCAGCACCGCGCTTGACATCGAATAACCTAAGCGCCAGGGATGGCGCAAGGAGAACAACATGAAAATGCCAACTTTCACTGTCGATCAACTACTAGCAAGACATAAAGCCTGGCTGTTGGATGACGAAGAGGAATCCAGGATGGATAGGCGAGGGAACTTTGCCGGGATGAACTTCCAGAGCCTTGATCTACGATTCGCGGTTTTCAAACAGGCGACTTTAGAAAGAGCGAATTTTATGTTCGCCGATTTAAGGGAATCCAACTTTATCGACGCCTCAGCCAAAGAAGTAAATTTCCTCTGTGCTAGGCTGAATCTAGCGAGATTAGATGATGCTGACTTACGCAACTCAAATTGTAAGTTTGCCTATTTTAGGGGAGCAACTCTCACAGGAATTGATTTCAGCGGCGCGAATCTTAGTGGCGGTGATTTTAGGGACGCCAATCTTAGAGGCGCTATCCTTAGCGGCGCTGATATTAGAGGCGCTATTTTTATCGGCGCTAACCTTAGTGGCGCTAATCTAAGAGATTGCAGGATGCTCGGAGCAAATTTCATTCGGGCAAATATACGAGGGGCAAAAATACAGCCAGATAAGTTGCGGAACAGATTGATTATATGGCGCGAGCGACCGGGGGAAACAAAATAAGGGAGAAACAACGATGCCGATACGGCCTGAGAACAAACACCGCTATCCGGCAAACTGGCGGGATATTCGCGCCGCGATTCTGGAGCGCGCCGGCCACCGCTGCGAGCAATGCGGGGTGCCTAACAAGTCCTGGAGGCTTCCAGGATTTGGCGCATGGACATTCGACCCCGCAACGGCTGATGAATGGTCGGACGAAGGCCGAAAAGCAACGCGGATCGTACTCACCATCGCACACCTAGACCACAAGCCGGAGCACTGCGACCCGGCTAACTTGCTCGTGTTGTGCCAGCGGTGCCACTTGGCCTACGACGCGGACCACCACAAGCAGACGGCCTACCAGACCCGCCGCAACGGCAAAGCCGCAGGAGACCTGTTCGATGCACACCCTTGACCTGGGCGAAGCCGCAGCCCTGTTGCGATGCTCACCAGATCATCTTCGCAAGCTGGCCACCGCTGGCCAAATTCCATCAACCAAAGTCGGTCGACGCTGGTTATTCGTTTCGGCTCACCTGGAAGATTGGATACGGGCGCGCTACGCTGCATCAAGACAGCCCGCGCCCTCCGTGGAGGGCTTATGTCGTTATACCAAAGAAAAGACTCCCCCTACTGGTGGACAAAAATCACTATCCCCGGCCATGCGCCAGTGCAGGAAAGCACTCGGACTACCAACAAGCGGCAAGCCCGCGAGTACGAGAGGCGCAGGGAAACCGAACTTTGGCGCGCGCTGAAACTCGGCGAAAAGCCGCGCCATACCTGGGAAAACGCCGTGCTCCGCTTCCTGGAAGAGACGGCGCATAAGCGGGACCACAACGGCGATAAACAGCGCCTGAAGTGGCTCTATCCACACCTTGAAGGGCGGTACCTAGACAGCATCACCCGAGAGCAAATCGATGCCATCATGGCCCAGCGCAAGGAGTTGAAGCCCAGCAGCGTGAATCGCTACCTGGCAACCATCCGCGGAATCCTGCGCAAGGCCAGCCGAGAATGGGGCTGGCTGGATGCTATCCCAACGCTACGGATGCGCGAGGAGCCCAAGCGAAGAATCCGATGGATCACCCAGGACGAAGCGGCCCGCCTGCTGCGGGAGTTGCCACCGCATGTCGCCAACATGGCGGAGTTTTCGTTAGCAACCGGGCTTCGCCTCGCCAACGTAACTGGACTACGCTGGACCCAGATCGACTTGGGGCGGCGAACCGCTTGGATCCACGCCGACCAGAACAAGAGCAAAAAGGATTTGGTCGTGCCGCTCAACGACAGCGCGGCTGAAGTGCTTCGACGCTGCTGGGGTCAGCATCCAGAGTTTGTATTTACCTACGCCGGGCACCCCATCAAGCGCCCGGACATCCTCACCTGGCAACGCGCCTGCAAGAAAGCTGGGATCGTCGATTTCCGCTGGCACGACTTGCGGCATACCTGGGCGTCGTGGCACGTTCAGGCCGGGACCAGTTTGCAAACCCTGATGGAGCTTGGGGGATGGTCGAGCTATGAGATGGTGCTGCGCTACGCGCACCTTGCGGGAGAGCATCTCCATAGCGCGGCGGCCAACGTGGTTACGTTGCGGCTACGTGAAGGAAAAGCAGCGTAGCCGATAAGTCGGAACGGGCAAAGCAAGCCGTTGATTTGGCGGAGAGGGTGGGATTCGAACCCACGTGGGGCGGCTAAGCCCCCATCCGATTTCGAGTCGGCGCCGTTATGACCGCTTCGGTACCTCTCCGGGAGGATTGCGTGCAACGAAGGCGGAAGAGGTATGTATTGTACCCCATCGCGACGCCTTGCCAACACCCGAAGAGTCGTTTCAGGCGGTGATCAAGGCGCGCAATTCCTCGGTTCGGCGCTCCAGCAATACCAGGTCGCCCCGCGTTTCCACATTCAGCCGCAGCAGTGGCTCGGTGTTGGAGCAGCGTAGATTGAACCGCCAGTCGGGAAATGCAAGACTGACGCCGTCGGTTTCGTCTAGGGCGGGTTGCTGGTCGGCGTAGGCGGTCAGGATTTCCCGAATCTTGGCCGCCGCGTCGGTCACCCGAAAGTTGATCTCGCCGCTGCACGGAAACGCTCGCATCCGCGCATCCAACCGCGCCGCCAGCGGTTGACCATCGCGGCAAAGTTGCTCGGCAACCAGCAGCCACGGGATCATGCCGCTGTCGCAGTAAGCGAAATCGCGGAAGTAGTGATGGGCGCTCATCTCGCCGCCGTACAGCGCATCCTCACGCCGCATCCGCTCCTTGACGAAGGCATGGCCGGTCTTGCTTTGCACCGGCACACCGCCCGCTGCCCGCACTTGCTCGATCGTGTTCCAGGTCAGCCGGGGGTCGTGGATGATTTTGGCGCCCGGTTGCCGCGCCAGCAAAATTTCCGCCAGCAAGCCAACCAGGTAATACCCCTCGATGAAACGTCCATTGGCGTCGAAGAAAAAGCAGCGGTCGAAATCACCGTCCCAAGCTAGCCCCAAATCCGCGCCGTGCGCGCGCACCGCTTGCGCCGTGGCGGCGCGGCATTCCGGCAACAACGGATTGGGAATGCCATGGGGAAAGGTTCCATCGGGCTCGTGATGAATCTTGATGAACTGGAAGGGCAGGCGCGGTTCCAAGGCGTCGATGATCGGTCCGGCCCCGCCGTTGCCGGCGTTGACCACGATCTTCAGCGGTCGTAGGACGGAAGGATCGATAGAGCTCAGCAGATGGGCGATGTAGGCGCTTTTGTCCGGCCGATCGTCCAGTTTGCCACGCCGATTGGCCATCGTGAATTCATCGCTGGCGGCGGCCAGATCACGGATAGCGAACAATCCGCTGTCGCCGCTGATCGGCCTGGCCCGCTCGCGGACCAGCTTCATGCCGTTGTAATCCATCGGATTATGGCTGGCGGTGACCATGATCCCGCCGTCCAGACCGTGATGGAAGGCGGCGAAGTAGATTTCCTCGGTCCCACACAAACCGATGTCCAACACGTCCACGCCGCCGTCCAACAGACCCTTGGTCACCGCCGCGCCCAGAGCGGGACTAGTCAAGCGTACATCGTGGCCGACCGCCACCCGCTGCGGTTGCAGCAGGACGGCATAGGCTCGGCCGATCCAGTAAGCCAGATCCTCGTTCAGTTCGTCGGGAACCCGCCCCCGAATGTCATACGCCTTGAAGCATGCCAGTTCATCGTTCCGCATGAATTCTACCTTTCGCCTGTCGCCGTTCATTCCTCGCCATTTCCCCGGCCGTAGACGTCCTCGAACCGGACAATATCGTCCTCGCCCAGATAGCTGCCCGATTGCACTTCGATGATCTCCAGGGGAATCTTGCCGGGATTGGTCAGCCGGTGGGAGACGCCGACCGGGATGTAGGCGGACTGGTTCTCGGTCAACAGAAACACTTCGTCACCGCGATGAACGCGAGCGGTGCCGCTGACCACCACCCAATGCTCGGCCCGGTGATGATGCATTTGCAAGGAGATGGACGCGCCCGGCCGGATCGTGATGCGTTTGACCTGGAACCGCGCCTCCATGTCGATGGCGTCGTAGTAGCCCCAGGGCCGATAAACCTTGCGGTGCATCCGGCTTTCTGGACGCCGGCCGGCGTTGAGCCGGTCCACCACCGCCTTGACATCCTGTACCCGCGCTTTGCTGGCCACCAGCACGGCGTCGGCGGTCTCGACCACCACCAAATCGTTCACGCCGACCGTGGTCACCAGCCGGGTGGAGGCGTCCACGTAAGTATCCTGGGTTTCGACCGCGATCACGTCGCCGCGGGTGACATTACCGTCGGCGTCGCGCGCGCCTACCTCCCACAACGCCGACCAGGAACCGACATCGCTCCAGCCGACCGCCAGCGGCGCGACCACCGCGCGCTCGGTCTTTTCCATCACCGCGTAGTCGATGGAATCCTTGGGACAGGCAGTGAACGCCTTACGGTCCAGCCAAAGAAAATCGGTATCGGCATGACTGGCGGCGAGCGCCTTTTGGCAGGCGGCCAGTATCGCCGGGGCGAAACGCTCCAGTTCCGCCAAAAACGCCGAGGCGCGGAACAGGAACATGCCGCTGTTCCAATAGTAGCCGCCGGTTTCCAGATAATCCTGGGCCGTGGCGAGATCGGGCTTCTCGACGAAACACTCCACCACGCCGACCTTGGATTGGCCCACCGACGCCCCGGCCTTGATGTAGCCATAGCCAGTTTCCGGCCCGGTCGGCACGATGCCGAAGGTGAGCAGCCGGCCCGCCTCGGCGTGGGGCGCGACCCGCCGCACGGTGGCGCGAAAGCCCTCACCATCGGCGATGACGTGGTCGGCGGGCAGAATCAGCAAGATCGGATCATCGCCCCCACGCTGGGTGTGGAGCGCCGCCACCGCCACCGCCGGCGCGGTGTTGCGACCGACCGGCTCCAGGATCACCGCTCCTGGCTGAACACCGACCGCGCGCAACTGCTCGGCCACCATGAAGCGGTGTTCCTCGTTGCAGACCACCAGCGGCGCGGTCACACCGTTCAGGCCGGCAATCCGCAGCGCGGTGTTTTGCAGCATGGTCCGCTGGTCCACCAGCGGCAGGAATTGCTTGGGGTAAGCCTCGCGCGACAGCGGCCACAACCGGGCGCCGCTGCCACCAGACAGGATGACGGGGATGATCATGCCTTTTCACCGCGGCCGATGGCGTAATAGGTAAAACCCTGTTCGCGCAGATAGTCGGGATCGTAGAGGTTGCGACCGTCGAAGATCACCGGTTGTCGGAGCCGTTGGCGGATAGCGTCGAAATCGGGGCTGCGGAATAGGCTCCATTCCGTCACGATCACTAGCGCGTCGGCACCGGTCAATGTATCCATCGAACTACCGCACAATTGGAAATCGGGCCGCTCGCCGTAAAGATGACGGGCTTCGTTCATCGCCGCCGGATCGTAGGCCCGCACCCCGCAACCGACCTCCCAAAGCGCTTCCAGCAGGTTGCGGCTGGGCGCCTCGCGCATGTCGTCGGTACCGGGCTTGAAAGCCAGCCCCCACAGGGCGAAAGTTCGCCCGCGCAAATCATCCCCGAAGTGGCGACGAATCTTGGCGAACAGCACGGTCTTCTGCCGCTGGTTGACCGCTTCCACCGCTTTCAACAGGGCGGACTCGTAGTTGACGGAGCGGGCGGTGTATTCCAGCGCTTTGACATCCTTGGGGAAACAGGATCCCCCGTATCCCGCGCCCGGATAGATGAAGTGGTAGCCGATGCGCGGGTCGGCGCCGATACCCACCCGTACCTTTTCGATGTCGGCCCCCAACCGCTCGGCCAAGTTGGCCATTTCGTTCATGAAACTGATTTTGGTAGCCAGCATGGCGTTGGCGGCGTATTTGGTCAGTTCCGCCGAACGCACATCCATCTCGAGCAGTCGGTCACGGTTGCGATTGAACGGCGCGTAGAGATTGCGCAACAACAGGGTGGCCCGATGATCGTCGCTGCCGACGATAATGCGGTCGGGGCGCATGAAATCCTGCACCGCGACGCCTTCCTTGAGAAACTCCGGATTGGAAACGACCGAGAACGGGACGCTCAAACCACGTTCGGCGAGCGCGGCGGCGACGGTTGCGCGCACCACGTCGGCGGTGCCCACCGGCACGGTGGATTTGTTGACCACCACCCGGTAATCGTCGAGATGCTGGCCGATGGAACGGGCCACGGCGCGCACATGTTGAAGATCGGCGGAGCCGTCCTCATCGGGTGGAGTGCCGACGGCGATGAACTGAAACAGGCCGTGGGCGACGCCCTCGGCCACGTCGGTGGTGAAACGCAACCGGCCGCTGGCGCCGTTGCGCCGGACCACCTCGTCGAGGCCCGGCTCGTGAATGGGGATTTCGCCACGCTGAAGCAGGGCCACCTTGCGCGGGTCCACGTCCACGCACAGTACATCGTTGCCGACCTCGGCGAAACAGGCGCCGGTGACCAGTCCGACATAGCCGGAGCCGAAAAGGGTGATCTTCATGGGCTCAAAGGACTTCGAGAAGTTTTGTGGGTAAGCGCCAGTCGTGGGAAGCCGACGACCATGAAGGCTTATTGGCTCAATTTAACACATCCGCCCTCCGGATTATCGGTGTGGAGTTTTACCAAGAACGGCGCGGCGTGACGAGGTTCAAGGTCGTGGAAGTTCCATCCATGCGGGGGAACGCCGAGCCGTTCACGGCGCGGTCCAGTAATGGCGATGCGCGCGCCGGTAACGTTCTGGTTCCAGTGGCTGATCAGGTTCCAGCCGGAAGGTGAGCGCACCCTCGTCGGAGGCGTTCAACAACGTGGCGCCGGTGGCTTGATAGCGGGCCACGGTCTCGGGGCGCGGATAGCCGAAACGATTGCGGTGGCCGGTCGAAAACAGCACGTAGCGCGGTCGCACCGCGTCGAGGAAGACGGGCGTGGAGAGATTGCGATGACCGTGATGCGGCGCGACCAGAATTTCCGCCGCCAATCCAGATCCAACCGTGGTCGCTAGGGCCGCTTCAGCAGCGGTTTCGATATCGCCGGGCAATAGCACCCGACCCGAGACGCCTTCCGCCTTGAGCACGCAGGAGGCGTCATCACCGCTGAACCCGGTTGGCGGCGGATGCAGCATTTGGAACCGTACTCCGTCCCATTCCCATGTCTGCCCCACTCGACAGGGTTCGGCGCCGTCGATCGGCGTTCGCTCGGGGGTCGAGGTGAGGATGCGTTTCACTGGCATCAGTTCCCGCAACGACCGCACTCCGCCGGTATGCTGGCCGTCGGCGTGGCTGACGATCAGTGCGTCCACCTGGCTTGCGCCCTGCTGGCGTAGGAAAGGAACAAGCACCGCGCGCCCAGCATCGAGCGTGTTTCCCAGTTTCGGGCCGGTATCGTAGACCAGCACATGATGTTGGGTCCGCACCACTGCCGCCAATCCCTGACCAACGTCCAGCAGGGTGAACCAAAACCCGCCCGGTTCCGGCGCGCTGGCCGGCGGCCACAACAGCGGCAAACACAGCGGCAAACCCAGCCAACGGCCGGGCACGCCGCGCGGGGCGAGCAGCAGCGCGAGGCCGGGCAGCGCGAACGCCAACGTCCACAACGGCGGCGCGGGCCGGTACAGCACCATGCCCGGCAGGCGATCCAACCCGAGCAGGATTTGCCACAAGCCGTCCATGGTCAGCGCCGCCAGTTCCAGCGAGATGGTCTGGATGGCATCGCCCAGCGGCTCCAGCATCGCCGCCAGCAGGCTCAGCGGCAACACCGTGCAGCCGACCCAGGGAATGGCGATCAGATTCGCCAGCGGCGACAACAGGGGAAATTGCTGGAAAAACAACAGCGTCGGTGGCAACATCGCTAGGGTGATATCAAGCTGCAACCCGACGGTCTGGCCGAACAGACGACGTTCGCGCCAGCGCCCGCTAACGCTGTAGAGAATCGCCGCCACCGCGCCGAACGACAGCCAGAATCCGGCCAACAACGGCGATCCGGGATCGACCGCCAGCACGACCATGAGCGCCAGGGCCAGGATGCGACTGGGCACGGCGGGTCGCTGGAGCATCAGCGCAGCCATCGCCACCGCCGCCATGAGAAAGGAACGCTGGGCCGGCACCGACAGACCGGACAACAGGGTATAAGCGCCTGACCCCAGCACTGCCGCCACCGCCGCCGCCCGGGTGGCCGGCCAGCGCAACGCCAGCGGTGGAACCCAACTCCAGCCAACCCAGACTAAACCGAACACAATCCCCGCGACCAGACCGATGTGGGAGCCGGAAATCGACATCAGGTGCCCAACGCCGAGGCGGTTGAACACGTCCCACTGCCAGGGAGCAATGCCGCCCTCCTCGCCGACCGCCAGCGCGGCCAGAATGCCAACGTAGGGATTATCCGGCAGCCGTCGCTCGAAGGAATCCACCACGCGCTGACGATAGCGATCCAGCGGATAGCGATCGGATGGCGCCAGCAACCGCGGCGGCGGTTGGGAACGGATCGTGCCGGTGGCGACGATGCCCTTGGCGTACAAATAACGTTCGTAGTCGAACCCACCGGGATTGAGCAGGCCACGCGGCTGCTTCAGCCGCACCGTGAACCCCCAGCGGTCGCCGGCCCGCAAAGAGGGATGTTCCATCACCCGCTCCTTATCGGTTCCAGTTTCGCCGTCGTTCCACCACGCCAGCCGCAAGCGCTGACCAGTCAGTGGCACGGGTTGCTCGCCACGCCGGGCCTGATCGACCACGAACTCGAACCGGGTGTTGCGCCATTCGCGGTCGGGGATGCTGGCGATCCAGCCTTCGACCCAGAGTTCAGCACCTTCGAATTCCGCCGACAATACCGGGATCGGTGGTGCCAACAGCAACGCCCATAGAAATCCGGCGGCGCCCCAGGCGGGCGGGCGTAAGGGGGGAACGAACGCCAGCGTCAGCACGACCACGGGCAATGCTAGGGTCCAGCCGCGGGCCGGCAGTTCGGGCAGCGCCTGGAAAAGCAAAATTCCGGCCAGAAAGGCGACGGCGGCGAGGCGCATCAGTCAATGCCCGGTATGGTTTGAAGCGGCGATTCCATCTGCCACATCAGCAATGCAGCATTCGGTATCCTCTCCCCCTGTTAGAGGAGAGAGGGCCAACGAGTAGGTAAGCTCTTGATCCCCACCGAACTAGCGGAGGACCGTCCCATCCGGCACCACAACGCCCTTGCCGAGCCTCACCTGGTCGCCCAAGATAACCCGCGCGCCGACACGAACATCTTTCTCGATGACGCAGTTCTGGCCGATCAGACTGGCGGCGCCGATCCAGGTGCCTTGACCAACGCGTGTGCCGTCACCGATAGCGACGCCGTCGCCAATCTGGATACCTTTGTCGAGGTTAATGCTGACGCCCAGGGTGACGTTGTTTCCAAACACTGCTTCCTTGTCGACGCTGGCGCTATCACCAATCTTCAAGTGCTCGCCGGCATGGACGGATTTATCGAGGGTCACCCTACGCCCGATCCTGGCATCGGCGCCGATCGTCGTGTTCTTCTTGATCATCGTGCCGTTTTCGATCACGACCGGCTGATGGAGCACGACATCTTTGTCGAGGTGCACGTCAAGCGGCACGCAGGCATCGCCGTAGCCGTCGCCGTTGGCGTCCAGCTGGTTCGGGTTGTTGACGGTCGGACAGTTATCGGTCTCGTCCGATACGCCATCGCCATCGGCATCCGTCACGACCACCCCCGGCGCCAGCACGATCGGTTTGCCGTCGATCGTCACCACCACCGGCGAGATGTTGGTGTCCGGGACCCGGATGCTGAACGGCGGGTCAAGCGGGAGCAGGGGCGGGTCCAGGATCAGGCTGTTGCCGGCGCCGACCTGGGCGTGACCCTGCGTCCCCTTTGGAGTCGTGAACCCCACCTCCACGCTGCCGGTCAGCACCCGCAGGTCGACGCTCCCGCAGTAGATCTCGCCGCTGCTGCCGGCCCGGAACCGGAAGGTGTAATTGGCCAACCCGCAGGGCTGAATGCTCGCGGGCGTTGGCCCGCCCGAGGCATCCGCCGCCACCATGACGCCGCCAGCCGGGAGTTCCGCATCCTCGATGCGCAAAGACTGCGTCTGGTCGCCCAGATCGGTAATCCGGCCAAAGCTGGTCCCCGCGGTAGTGGCGGACGTCAGCTCATCCGTGACCCAACCGTTTAGCACATCGATCACCCCTACGGAATTTGACCCGTAGTTCGCCACGTAGGCGCGCAGACCGTCGGGGCTGAAAGCCACTCCCATCGGAGTGCGCCCCAACGGAATCGAGCCGATGACGCGGACGGCTGCCGGATCGATGACCTTTACCACGCCGGGATCGGTATAGCAGGTTAGGTACAGTCGGCTGCCATCAGGGGTAAAGGCCAAACCATTTAGATAAGAGCCACAGCCGACGGGGATCGTGGCTTTCGGTTGCAGCGCTGCGTCCAGAACCATCAGGTCGCGATTGTCATACCGCGACACATAGTAGTCACCGGTCACCGGATGCACGGCGACCGCGAGGGCGGAATTGCCACCGATACCCATATAGCTGATGTGGCTGACTTGCGAAAGCGAAGCAGTGTCAAAGGTGAAGACATAGAAGAGGGTCCCGACGAGGAGCCGGGTGCCATCCGCACTCAGGCCCAAAGAGTAGACAAGAGGTATGCCGGGTCCGCTCGTGGACCAGCGGTTCGTCGTCGTGTCGAGCACCCGGATATAACCATACTGATCTAAGTTCGCAGCGACATATGCTTCTGCCCTGTTAGGACTCACCGTGATAGCGATAAGAGATTCGTCAGTATCACCACTAACCCGCGCCACCTCCACAGCGCTGAAGGTATCGATGACCGACAGATAGCTGCTGCAGGGGTTGGTGACGTAGGCGCGGGCGCCGTTGGGGCTTAGAGCCAGCGCCCAGGGACAGCCACCGACATTGACGGTCGCGATCACCTCCAGGGTGGCGGTGTCGATCACGGAGACCGATCCGGAAGAGTGATTCACTACGTAGGCCCGCGTGCCGTCCGGGCTCACCGCGACATCTGTGGGATACCGCCCCAGGCCGGTGGTGAACTGGTCGGAGAAGTCGTAGGAGGGCAGTTTGGGTTGCAAGTCGACGTCGTTACGGATGCGGTCGCTATCCAGGTCCAGGTTCAACACCACCTCGCCGGTCGCCGGGGTCTGGTTGCCCGCCAGATCGGTGGCCAGCACCGTCAGCGGGTTGCTACCGGCGGTCAGGGCCAGGTCATTGACGGTCCAGAACTCGGGACCGCCGCCGGCGGTTCGACCCGCGATCGTCACCGAGCGGAGACCTACCAGATCAAGAGCCCGAACTTCCACGCCGACCGGCGTGGCACCCACCCGAGCGGGGAAGGTCGTGGCGGTCTCGCGCGGCAGCCAACCATATTGTGGCGCCGAGACCCGGTTCATGCGCAGGAACGGGGCGCGGGTATCCATCACATGAACCTGATAGCTACCGGTTCCCTTGTTCTTGTTGGCATCGGTGGCGGTGCACTGCACTGAGGTATCACCCAGCGGGAAGAAGCCCGAGGTAGGATTGCAGGCGACGGTCGGCGCGGCATCGACAAGGTCGCTCGCCGTAACCGCTGGTAAAGTGACGTTGGCTCCGCCGGCGGTGTCGCCCTCCACCGTCAGGTCCGCCGGCAGGGTAAGTTGCGGCGGCGTGGTGTCGACGACGGTGACGGTGAAGCTGCCCTGGCTGTGGTTGTGGGCGGCGTCGGTGGCGGTGCAGTTCACGACGGTATTGCCCAGGGGGAAGAAACCCGAGGCCGGGTTGCAGGCGACAGTCGGCGCGGTATCGACGAGATCGCTGGCCGTGACCGCCGGTAGGGTGACGTTGGCTCCATTCCTGGTATTGCCTTCCACGGTCGTGCTCGGCGGCAGTACCGGCGCCGGTGGCGTGGTGTCGACGACGGCGACGGTGAAGCTGCCTTGGCTACTGTGGCCGGCGAAATCCGTGGCCGTGCAGTTCACGACGGTATTGCCCACGGTAAAGAGGCTGCCGGACGCCGGCGTACACGCAACTACCGGGGTGGGATCCAGATCGTCGGTCGCGGTGGCGCTGTACGTGACGATCGCCCCGTTGGGCCCTGTGGCTTCCGCCGTGGGGGAGGCCGGCAAGATTAAGACTGGTGGCAAGTCGACGTTGCTCACCATGATCGTGATGGTTTCAGATACGCTGTCTTGGCCGTCGCTCACCGTGAAGGTTACGGGATAGACGCCGGCCTGGTTGTAGTCAGGGGTCCAGGTGAAAATCTGGGTGACCGGATTAAAGCTGGCACCGGTCGGTAAATTACTGGCTGAATAGGTCAGGGGATTACCGTCCGGGTCAGTAGCGTTGATGACAAATGACAAGGTTTGATCTTCAGCCACCGTCCGGTTACCAATGGGCGCCAGCACCGGTGGGCGGTTGGTGTTGTTCACTGTGATCGTGACGCTCTGGGAAGCGTTGGCTTGAGCGTCGCTCACCATGAAGGTCACGTTATAGACCCCGGCCTGGTCGTAGCCAGGGGTCCAGGTGAACTGGCCGGTCCCGGTATCCAGGCTAGCGCCCGCCGGCAAGCCATTGACCGAATAGGTCAGGGCATCGCCGTCAGGATCGTTAGCGATCAGCGCGAACCTCAAGGTTTGGCCTTCGGTCACCGTCTGGTCGCCAATGGGAGCCAGTACCGGTGGCCGATTGAGCGGGGATATCGCCTTCTTCTCGAAGGCGCCGATATCGCAATCGGCAACTCGATCGCCGTCGCCATCCTGCGGGCGTGTTTCGCCGCGCTGATCCGTCGCGATCGCGCACTGAGTGGCGGGAACCGCGTCGATGGCCGGACTGTCCGGTAACAATGACCGGGTTTGGGTGAAGCCGCCGTTATCGGCTAGGGGTCCGAGGCGTGGATCGGTGTTGGACAGGCTGCCTTGGGCCGTCAGTTGGCAACTACCATTGCTGTCCAGGTTGTAACCGTGATCGGTGATAGCGGCGCCGCTACAGGTAGTCACGATGCTGTGTTTGGCAGTCACCAGGGCAGTTTCTACAGACAGGTTGACCGGGGTATTGTCCGCCAGGGTACTATGGTCCAACGTCACGGTTCCGTTAAACCCATAAATTCCTCCGCCGTTACCAGCCGGGTTATAAAGTCCTCCGCCGTCAGCTGAGTTACCGGCTAGAGTGCTGTTGATCAGGATTAAGGTTCCATTATTGTTACCGCCGTTTATAATACCGCCACCGTGCAGGCGAGCGTAATTATTTGTAAGCGTACTGGCAATGACCGTCATTGTGCCGTCGTTATGAATCCCGCCACCGGTCGCGTAAAAAGTGTCTTGAGTACCTGCTGAGTTACCCGAAAGCGTACTTCCGGAGATCGTCATCGTCCCTCTATTCTCAATACCACCACCGCTATAGGTGGCACGGTTAGCCATGATGAGGCTACCCGTAATTGTTATCGTCCCCCCAGTTTCATTGAATATGGCCCCACCATAGGAACTCCGATTATCCCCGACACCGCCACCGCTGATAGTCAGAGTCCCGGCATTGTAAATACCGCCCCCATAGTCGGCCAGCCCATGGATAACTTGAATGTTTTTCAGCTCAAGTTTGCCACCAGCCTCAACCCTCAGCACCCGGTTGGCATAATTCCCCCTCAGCACGACGTTGTGCGCCGTGGCGTCGAGAACCTTGTCAGTGCCATTGCTAATGACCAGTTCAGGCACCACAATAAGGCCATCACAGGCGAATCGGATAGTACGAGAATCTGATAGCAGGGCAAATTGCAGGGTTTGGTAATCACATGTTTCAACGACATATTCGTCTGAATTGGGAGCAGGGATCTCAAACACATCGTTCAGCTTGTAGTAGGTATCGGTAGTATCGTTGCTGATCTCCAACACCGGCCGACCGGCATAGACACCAATCTTCGCACCCCAACCGATGTTATCGCTTGGATCGGCGCGGTAAAAAACTTTCATCTTGCGCAGCGGCATCCAGGTGGTGGAATTTTCGCGTTGCACCTCGAAATCCCAGAAATATACCTGAAAGTCACCTTTGCCTTGGCTAATCTCTACGGAAGTTTTATCCAGAAACTCGGTCACGATGGAGAATATTTCATAGGGAGCAAGGTGCGTGGCATATTGATCGGGCACGGCGAATTCGTAGGAATACGTTTGCCCACCAATCGTCACGGTCGATGTCCAGATTCGATAGACAACGCCAGTAGGCAAGTCGGGAACGCAAGGTGGCTGACCGCTGCTGACGGTGGAGTTTGGATCGAAACGCCAGCCCCAACCGGACAGCGGTGTAGTAAACGTTGAGCCACGTGCATATTCGATGGTGATGTTCTGCCCCGCCATATTCATCTGCGACATGGTTTCAATTTTTGTTAATGCCGTGATGTTATCGATGCCGGTCATTACGCGCGGAAACATTGCGCCGGACGCAGCGTCTACGGGGCGACTCCCCACCATGCCTTTTTGGTTATAGTCAGGGATCGATAACCATAATGCGGCCTGTCCGAAGTGCGATGGTCCGGCATTGGTGGGCGGCCACTGTACACAACCCCTGTCGCCATACTGTACCCAATAGGTATAGAGATTGGATTCCAACAGATAAGTCTGGCAATTTGGACCACTGCAATCTGGATTGTACAACCGCCGGGTCTGGAAGATGATTTTTAGAGTATCTGCTGTAATTTTATTAACGCGTGCGTGATAACGTAGCTTTACGGCATCTGAAATCCAACCTCCTGGATCAAAGGCTGGCCCAACGCCGATGGTTCCACTATAAGCAACGGCTGAAAAAAACCAAAATGCCAGAGCCACTAGAACCTTCAAACTGTTTGATCGAGTGCTCATCGATTTTCTCCCGAATTATATCGTCAGCGATAAACTTACCAACTTCTTCGGCACCTGGTTTTCCGGTCTTCAAAAATGGATAAATTCTGACTTCAAAAACTCGTCCCAGGCATCCCCTTCTTCGCCTAGTGAACGGCTTATTAAAATTCAAGTAGAACAGGATAGGCTTGTCAAGCCGCAAGAGCTTATTTTTATTCAATATAAATCCTACTAAAGTAGTTGAATAATTCATAGTGCATGACTATCTTTAAATCCACTGATGATGTACCTCGTTTTACCAAAAAATGATAATTGGATGCTACGTTAATTAGTTATTATGCCGAATTGATAGTCTATCGGAGCCGTTATAATTCGACAAAGACATCCAATAGAGTGATTCCCAAATACGAAGGGAGAGTTTTTTATGGTGGGATACTCAGCCAACTCGCAATACTGCCGGAAAGCGGCTGGCCTGATTCGCGGCAGGCGACACCCTTTGCAACCGTGATCCGGCGTTACCTCCCAGCGAGGGTGTGACGGGAGAGAATGGTTGTGGAGGAAGATGCGAAACCGACGGCGTTGGGACCGGCTCAGGCCCGGCCCAGCGGCCTATACCCACCCACAGCGTGGTTGATCGAACGCAAGCCGCCGCAGATGGTTAGGGGTTGACGACATAGGCCACGCCGCGATGAACCTACCACCAAAAACGACCGGCGCGCGCCGCTACTGGACGCGCACGGGCTGGCGTCGGTTCAACGCTCTGGCGCCAACACCCCGTCGCTCAGTCGCCACACTCCATCCATCCGAGCCGCTAGGGCCGGATCGTGGGTGACCACCACGAAGCTGGTCCCCAGATCACGGTTCAGTTCCAGCATCAGCTCAAACACCCGTTCGGCGCTGTGCCGGTCGAGATTGCCGGTCGGCTCGTCGGCCAGCACGCAGGCGGGTTCGGTGATCAAGGCCCGCGCCACCGCCGCCCGCTGGCGCTCGCCGCCGGACAGCTCGCCCGGCTTGTGCGTCAAGCGCTGGCCCAGACCAACCCGCCCCAGCAGTTCCGCCGCCCGTCCCTTGGCCCTGATCGGCGCCTCGCCCCGAATCAGCAGCGGCATCGCCACATTCTCCAGCGCGGTAAATTCCGGCAACAGATGATGGAACTGGTAAATGAAGCCCAGACAGCGGTTGCGCAGCCGACCCCGGTTCGCGTCGCCCAGACGGCTTAATTCCTGGCCCGTCACCCACACCGAACCGGCGGTTGGCGTATCCAGTCCCCCCAGCAAATGCAGCAGTGTGCTCTTGCCCGAACCGGAACTGCCGATGATCGCCAGCCGCTCGCCGCGCCGTACCTGTAAATCCACCCCCCGCAACACCTCCAGCCGCTCGTCGCCCTGCCGGAACGTCTTGGTTAGTTGCCGGCATTCCAGCACCGTCATCTCTACTATCGTCGCCTCATTCATAGCGCAGCGCCTCCGCTGGTTGGGTCCGCGCCGCCCGCCAGGCGGGATACAAGGTCGCCAGCGTCGCCAGCCCGAACGCCACCAAGCCAATGGTCGTCACGTCACCCCATTGCACCTGGGACGGCAAGTCACTGATCAAATAGACATCCGGGGGCATGAATTTGGTGCTGAACGTGCGTTCGATGAAGGGCACCACCACGTCCACATGGGTTGCCAGGGAAACACCGCCGATCAGCCCCAACAGCGTACCCACCAGACCGATGGTGACGCCTTGGACGATGAAGATGCCCATGACGCTGAGTGGGGTCGCTCCCAAGGTGCGCAGGATGGCGATGTCGGCCTGCTTGTCGGTCACTACCATGACCAGAGCGGAGACGATGTTGAACGCGGCCACCGCCACGATCAGGGTTAGAATCACAAACATCGCGGTCTTCTCGATCTGCACCGCCCGGAAAAAGCTGGCGTGATCCTGGGTCCAGTCGCGCGCCAGATAGCCCTCCGGCAACTGATTGGCGAGTTGGCGGACCAGGCGCGGCGCCTGAAACAAATCGTTCAGTCGCAACCGCACGCCGTTGACCGCGCCCTCGGGATATTGAAACAGCTTGCCCATGTCGGCGATGTGGGCCAACGCCAGCCCCCGGTCGTATTCGTACATGCCGGCCTTGAACAGACCCACCACTTGAAAGCGCTTCAGTCGCGGTAGCACGCCAGCCGGCGTCACGTTGGCCCGCGGAGTAATCACCGTTACCTTGTCGCCCAACCCCACGCCCAGCGCATTGGCCAGTTCCTGGCCCAACACGACGCCAAACCCACCGGGGCGTAGATCGTCCAGCGAACCCTGGACCATCTTGCCGCCGATATCCGACACTTGCTGTTCTTCCTCCGGCAAAATGCCTTGCATCAACGCGCCGCTGACCAGTGAAGCGTTGTTGAGCATCGCCTCGCCCCGGATATAGGGGGCGCCGCCGCGGACCGCGGGATTGCGCAGCGCTTGCGTCCGCACCGCCGCCCAGTCGTCCACCAATCCGTCCCAACGGCTGAGGGTGGCGTGGGCGGTCATCGCCAGAATGCGCCCTCGCAGTTCCTGTTGGAAACCGTTCATCACCGACAACACGGTGATCAGCGCGGTGATACCCAGCGCGATGCCTAGCATCGAGGTCAGGGAAATAAAGGAAATGAAATGATTACGGCGCTTGGCGCGGGTGTAGCGCAGGCCGATGAATAATTCGAGGGGACGAAACATGGATACGATTCCGATTGGCGGCAACGCTCGCTGCCGGAAAGCGCGCCATTATAAAGCGTTGACCGCCCCGTGGACGGCCAACGTGAGATCCCTTGCCAACCGGAACCGTTCCAGCGTGATGACTGCGTGATTACTGCTTGGGCGCGGCTGGAGTTGCTGGAGGAGTGGGCGTGGTTGGCTTGGCGGGCACAGATGGAGTCGCCGGCATGGTCGGCTTGGCGGGCATGGCCGGCACGGCTGGGGTCGCTGGCATGGCGGGCGCCGCGGCCGGCGCCGCTCCCCCCACAGTCACCAAGGGTTTGATCCCATCCAACGTCTTCCCCTTGATGCCCGGCACCTTGGCCAAGTCGTCCACCGACTTGAAAGGACCATTGGCTTCCCGATATTTCACGATATCGGCTCCTTTCTTGGGGCCGATCCCCTTCAGTCCCTTGTCCAATTGTTCGGCGGTCGCTGTGTTAATGTCGATGGCTTGGGCAAAAGTTGCGGCCGAGAACGCGATCAAGACCACAACAAACAGATTTTTTATCAAAGATTTCATAATGCCTCCCTCAGTTCGTCAAGTAGGTTGGACAGCGGATCATCCTGTCGGCGAGCGCCAAGCAGGATTAACAACAACCATAGAACGGAAACTGAAAAACACAAGAGGAACTCGTCGCTTCCTGGAAACAGCGTCAACCCGTCGAACGAAATTGTTCCTCGGCTAGGCGCTGATAGTGCCGATGGGTGGGTAGTATGGTCCGGATAAGCCGTCGAACGAAATTGTTCCTCGGCTAGGCGCTGATCTTCATGACCAGATCCGACATCGGCTTGATGGTGTTCCACTGCTGGCAACTGGGACAGCACCAGTGCAGAGTCTTGACGACGAAACCGCAGTTGGCGCAACGGTAGCGGGCAAAACCATTGAGCATCTGTGTGCTGACACAGTGCAAGGCGCGCAAACCCGCATGTCCCCCACCATCACCCCGCGCCAGTTGGATTTCGACCAGCCGGCGCAAGCCCAACAGGGTGGGATAATCCCGCAGTTCGCGTTCGAGAAACTGGAGCGCCGCTTCCTCGCCCTCCCGCCGCAATAGCCAATCCGCCAGGACGTCGGTGATTCGGCCACCATGATCCCGCTGCTGGGCTTCCCGCAAATACGCTCCCCACTCATCAAGCTGATCCGACGCCTCGTAGCACTGGCCCAGCGGCGCGATCACTTCCGGAAAATACCCTCGATCCTGTTGTTCGACCGCCTGGAACGCGGCAATGGCCACCCGAGGATTTCCCGCCTCCATCGCCAAGTGACCCAATAACAAGTTGGCCCGGGCGCAGTGAGGATCACGCGCCAGCGCATCAAGCAACCAGGTTCTGGCTTCATCGCCCTGGTGTCGCTGATTCGCTTCCTCGGCCAGCTCACAGCAGAAATGCGCGGTCTCCCGTCGTTTGGATGCACCATCGATACGTTCCAGTCGGTCGCAGTAGGCGATGGCCTGACGCCAGTCCTTTTCCTGCTGGAAAATGTGGATCAGCCGGGACAGAGCGACCTCGGTGTAATCAGGCTGTTCCAGCAATTCTCGAAACAATTCCTCGGCCCGGTCAAACAGGCCGGCCCGCAAATAATCCTCGCCCAGTTCGAGCAAGGCCCGGCACCGCTGGTCGGCCGTTAGAGTGGACCGGGTAATCAGGCTGCCATGAATATGAATCGCCCGGTCCACCTCGCCGCGACGCCGAAACAGATTGCCCAGGATCAGATGGATCTCGGCGGTATTCCGGTTCACGCCGGCCATGCGGGTGAACACCTCAATGGCCTGATCGGGCTTGTCCTCGAGCAGATAATTCAATCCCTTGAAATACTCGGTATTGCGAGCGGTCGCACGGTTGCGCCGCCCAGCGTACTCGCGCCGGGCTACCCACCAGCCCGAAGCCGCGGCGACCGGCAGCAGCAGCCACAATAACTCCATCATGACCTAGCGGGGCGTCCTCGGCGCATCAATGGCCCTCCCGGCTCGCTTTTCGGGTCAACAAGCTGATTTCCTGATCTTTGCCAACCACGGCTTGCCGCAACCGGGCCACCTGCCAACGCAACGGCAGTACGACGAAGGCTCCGACCAGGCAGGTCAACACCACACCAGCGGCGAACGCCGCCACCACCACCAGCGATAGCGGTAAGTCCGTCTTCCCCAGCAAGTAGTTGATCGACACCGAGTTGGCGTGGAGCGTGGAAAATTCCACACCCACCAACAGGACAGTCAACAAGATCGCGGCGATCAAAATGGATTTAATCCAAAACATCGGTTTCCCCCGCCAAAATGGCCTGAACTTGGCTGACGCAAACGGCAAACCCTCCGCCGCCTTGGGTGGAATGGGTGTGATCCTCAAGACTTCTCAACAAAAAACCCACTTTATACCGTGGGTTTTTGAACGGCAAATGACTGCCGATAGCCTGCCGGATTGAGGCGGCGATTATAACAACACGTCGCTACCCTCAAACCAACGGTCGTTGACTCGCTCACGTAACTCCTTGCCGGGTTTGAAGTGCGGGACGTACTTGCCCGCCAGGGTAACGGCGTCGCCGGTCTTGGGATTACGGCCAACCCGCGGTGGGCGAAAATGCAGCGAAAAGCTGCCAAATCCGCGGATCTCGATCCGCTCGCCATGAGCCAACGAATCGCTCATCTGTTCCAACAGCGTCTTGACCGCTTGCTCCACATCCTTGTAGGGGATATCGCTGCGCTGGCGCGCGAGAATCTCGATCAATTCCGACTTCGTCATGAAACGTTCCCCATGAACGGCGGTCGCGCTACCGCACCGCCTTGATGCGATTCGATACGATTCAATTCAATTCAGTCATCCTGCGCGCTCATCTGTTCCTTGAAGATGTCACCCAGCGTCGCGCCCGTGCTGGACTTGCGGCTGTAATCCTGCAGAACCTCGGCTTCCTCCGCCATGTCCTTGGCCTTGATAGATAGCGCGATGGTACGGTTCTTGCGATCCACGTTGATGAATTTGGCTTCGATCTCGTCACCTTCCTTCAGTACCGCGCGCGCGTCCTCGATCCGTTCGCGGGACAGTTCGGAGGCACGCAGCGTGCCTTCGACACCGTAACCTAAATCCACCACGGCGCCCTTGGCGTCCACCGAGACGACCCGACCCTTGACCACGCTGTTCTTGGGATGATCGGCGACGAAGTTGGAGAAGGGATCCTTGTCGAGTTGCTTGATGCCCAGCGAAATACGTTCGCGCTCCGGGTCCACCGCCAGCACCACTGCCTCCACTTCCTGACCCTTTTTGTACTGACGCACTGCTTCCTCACCAGTGGCGTTCCAGGAAATGTCGGACAGATGCACCAGACCATCGATACCGCCATCCAAGCCGATGAAAATGCCGAAATCGGTAATGGACTTGATCTTGCCGGATACACGGTCGCCCTTGGCGTGATTCTGATCGAACTCCTCCCAGGGATTGGCCTGACACTGCTTCATTCCCAGCGAGATGCGGCGGCGATCCTCATCGATATCGAGCACCATCACCTCGACCTCGTCGCCCAGGGCTACCACCTTGTTGGGATTGATGTTCTTGTTGGTCCAGTCCATTTCGGAGACATGGACCAAGCCCTCGACTCCTTCTTCGATTTCCACGAAGCAACCGTAGTCGGCGATGTTGGTGACCTTGCCGAAGACCCGGGTACCGACCGGATAACGGCGGGCCAACGCGATCCACGGATCGTCGCCCAATTGCTTGAGGCCCAGTGAAACCCGGTTGCGCTCGCGGTCGAACTTGAGCACCTTGACCTTGATGGTGTCGCCGACCGCGACCACCTCGGAGGGATGCTTGACCCGTCGCCAAGCCATGTCGGTGATGTGCAGCAGGCCATCGATGCCACCCAGGTCCAGAAACGCGCCGTAATCGGTCAGGTTCTTGACCACGCCGTCCACGATCTGGCCTTCCTGCAAATTCTGCAGCAAAGCCTCGCGTTCGGCGCTGTATTCCTGCTCCACCACGGCCCGGCGGGACACCACCACGTTGTTACGCCGCCGGTCGAGCTTGATGACCTTGAATTCCTGCTCCTTGCCTTCCAGGTAGGCGGCGTCGCGCACCGGACGCACATCCACCAGCGACCCCGGCAGGAAGGCGCGAATTTCGCCGATTTCGACGGTGAAGCCGCCCTTCACCTTGCCACTGATCAGGCCCTTGATGATTTCCTCGCCCTCGAACGCTTTCTCCAGGGCGCTCCAGACCCGAGCGCGCTTGGCTTTCTCGCGGGAAAGCCGGGTTTCTCCGAAACCATCCTCAAGCGCGTCCAGGGCGACCTCAACCTGATCACCCACCTTTACTTCAAGAGCGCCATCCTCGTTGTAAAACTGTTCGAGTGGAATCAGCCCTTCGGATTTCAGGCCAGCGTTGACGACCACGGCATCTGATCGGATTTCCACCACCGTTCCCTGGACGATGGAACCGGGCTGCATCTGCTTGTCGGCCAGGCTCTGTTCAAACAGTTCGGCAAAACTTTCGGTCATGGGTTGTAGCTCAAAAAACCGGCGGCGTGAAACCGCCATGGCTGGGTTGAGGTATCGGATTCGGCAGCACGCTCCCGAACCGGTTCTGGATCACTATATTTCTCGTCGTGACGGAAGCACCCGATCCCGACGCCCGTCAACGGGTAAGCGTAGCATGGGCTTCACCGACGTAAAGACTTGAGCCTAACGGTTTCCCGGCAATCCCAGCCGCTGAATCGCCAGCGCCAGCGCCCGCTCGTAAACCTCGGCGATGCTCCAGTGCGTGGTATCGAGTACTTCCGCATTGATGGCGGGTCGGAGCGGTGCCGTCGCCCGCTGGCGGTCACGAGCGTCGCGCTCGGCAATTTCATCGGCAAGGCTTTTAAGGTTAGCATTCACGCCCTGTTCACTCAACTGTCCATGTCGACGGCGCGCGCGTTCCTCGGCGCTGGCGGTCAGAAACAATTTGAGTCCAGCGTCGGGAAACACCACCGTGCCCATATCCCGTCCATCGGCAACCAAACCAGGCAACCGCCGAAAGTTGCGCTGTCGTTGCAGCAGCGCGGCGCGTACCCTCGGCAGCGCGGCTACCCGGGAAGCGGCGGCGCCACAGGTCTCGGTGCGCAGTTCAGGGCCAACTTCCGTTCCGTCCAGCAGAATGCGCGATGGGCCACCGGTTTCGGTCAGGAATTCCGCAGCCAGTCCGGTGGCCAACGCCGCGACTTCAGCTTCGTTCTCCAATGCCAGGTTCCGACGCAGTGCCGCCAGCGCGGTCAATCGGTACAGCGCGCCGCTGTCCAACAGATGAAAGCCCAGGCGGTTCGCCAGCCATCGGCACAGCGTACCCTTGCCGACTCCGCTCGGCCCATCCACGGCGATCACCGGAGCCAGCGCATTCATGTCGTCGTGCGTTCCTGGATGGTCAGGCCGACGTTCCGGGCCAGGGTCACGAAGCCGGGAAACGAGGTGTTGACATTGGCGCAGTCGCGGATCGTGATCGGGCCGCCGGCGCGCGGAGCGGCCATGGCGAAACTCATGGCGACGCGGTGATCGCCGTGGCTGTCCACGGTTCCGCCGGACAGCACGCCGCCCCGAATGACGATGCCATCCGGGGTCGGTTCGGCGACGACGCCCAAGGTGGTCAACCCACCGGCCATGACTTGAATGCGGTCGCTTTCTTTCACCCGCAATTCTTCGGCGCCGGTCAGAACGGTTTCGCCCTCGGCGCAGGCGGCGGCGATGAACAACGCTGGAAACTCGTCAATGGCCAGCGGCACCAAGGTCTCGGGAATGCGAATGCCGCGCAGTGGGGCGTGGCGCACCCGCAGATCAGCCACCGGTTCGCCGCCGGCCAGGCGCGGATTCAACACTTCGATATCCGCGCCCATCAGCCGCAGAATGTCGATGACGCCGGTGCGGGTGGGATTGACGCCGACATGCTCCAGCAACAGGTCGGAACCAGGCGCGACGCTGGCGCCCACCAGGAAAAACGCCGCCGAGGAAATATCCGTCGGCACGTCGATCGTCGTTCCCGTCAACCGACCGCCACCAGTCAGGGCGACGACGCGCGCGCCCTCGCGTCGCAACGGGTAGCCAAAGCCCTCCAGCATCCGTTCGGTGTGGTCGCGGGTCGGGGCAGGCTCGGTGACGCGGGTGGTTCCCTCGGCGTACAGACCGGCCAGCAACAGACAGGACTTGACCTGAGCGCTAGCCATCGGCAGTCGGTAATCGATGCCGACCAATCGCTGGCCACCGTGGATTCGCAACGGCGCGGTCCCTTGCCCGGCGCTGTCGATGCGCGCACCCATCAACGCCAGCGGTTCCGTGACCCGCCGCATCGGCCGCCGGATCAGCGAAGCGTCGCCGGTCAACACAGCGTCGAACGCCTGCCCGGCGAGAATGCCCGCCATCAGCCGCATCGACGTGCCGGAGTTGCCCATGTCCAGCGGGCCGGCTGGGGCGCGCAGCCCGCGCAGCCCGACGCCGTGGACCGTCACCCGACCCCGATCCGGGCCATCGATGCGGACGCCCATGGCGCGGAACGCCCGCAGCGTCGCCAAACAATCTTCGCCTTCTAGGAACCCATCGATGGTGGTCACGCCCTCGGCAAGCGAACCAAGCATAATGGCGCGATGGGAGATGGATTTATCGCCAGGCGCGCGAATCCGTCCGCGCGGGACGACGCCGGGCGCGGCGAGAAAGGTGACAGTGGTCATGGCTTCGAGGGCGATGTTCGGGGATCGAGGATTGGGAATGAGGGATTATCGAACTTGATATTATAGACTTGCCCATCGGCAAATGGCCGTGGTCCGATGTGAGAGACACCTTCCACTCGGAACGATGCGCCGCGAGTCCCGGCATTCGTATCGTCCTGACCGGAACCACCTTCACCCAGAGAGCGCCGCGATGAAGTCAGCAACTCGCACTCCCGGCTCCTTGCCAGACAACCTGGTTTCCCCCCAGCCGGCGCTGGATAGCTCGCCGGACGGTTTCGGCCCGCGCGGATGGCTGAAGCGCCTTGCGCTCCACCTCGGCGCCGCGGCAAGCGCACCGCCAGAGACCGCCGCGATGCGGCCGGCAACCCATCCCCCCCTCCCAGCACCGCCGGCCTCACGTGTCGCCCAGGAACCCGAACCGAACGACGCGCTGGCTGGTTTCGGCCTGCTCAAGTGGCTGAAGCATTTCGTGATCTACCTCTGCGCCGTGGCGACGATTTGCTTGATCGGTCTCTACTTTCTCTGGCAAATCCCGTTCCTGCGGGATCCATCGCAACTTTTGGGAATCGTGGACGATGGCCGCTCCCCCCGCTCCCCCGCGTCCGCGTCCACTCCACCTGTCCGCCCCGCCCAGATCGCTCCCAGTCCACCGCCCGTCAATACCGCTTCCGCTCCTGGCCAGTCGGCGGTCTCGACCGGCGTCGCCGTGGCCACGACTGCGCCACCCCTCACATCGGCCGAGCCCGTCGGTGTTCAGCCGCCGATTGAGCCATCGCCCGCCACCACGCCGGACGGTCAGGCCGAATCGGCACCCACCGAACCGACCGCTGAGGCCGTCCCTCCACCGACGCCGCTGACGGAAATCGAGCAGTTACTCGCCGATGCCCAGCAACAAATGGACAATCGCCGGTTCACCGCGCCCGCCAGCGGCAACGCCCTAAGCACATACCAGCGTGTGTTGGCTCTGCAACCCAACCACCCCGCCGCGCTGGAGGGGATCCAGCGTATCACGATCTATTATCGGGATGTGGCGCAGCAAAGTCTGCAACAGGGACGACTGGACGAGAGCCTGGCCTACATCAATCGGGGACTGCGCGCGACGCCGCAAAGCGACGCCCTGCTGGGTTTGCGTCGACAGGTCCAGCAAGCCCAGCAGGCGACCGCGCAGCGCGCGCGGGACGAGCAACGAAGACAGGCCGCGCTGGAGGAAATGCAGCGCCAGCAATTCGAACGGATTCGGCAGGAATCAGTACGCCGTCAACAGGAGCAACAGCAACCCTGGTGGCGGCAACCGTCGGATTACAGCGGCGGCGGCTTCAACCAGCGTTGAACGCCGCTTCCGCGCCAGTGGCGAGCTTGAGCCGGCGGACGCGGAAAAAGCTTCGCAGCAGCGCGGCGCACTCCTCGGCCAAGACACCGCCCACCACCTCGGCGCGGTGATTGAGCGCCGCGGATCGCAGTAGATCGAACACGGTTCCGGCCGCGCCAGCTCGGGGATCGACCGCGCCGAACACCACTCGCGCCACCCGGGCATGAACCAGGGCACCGGCGCACATCGGGCAAGGTTCCAAGGTCGCGTACAGGGTACTGTCCACCAGGCGATAGTTGTCCACCCGCGCCGCCGCCGCTCGCAGGGCCAGCACCTCAGCGTGCGCGGTTGGATCGCGGGCGCCGATCGGCTGGTTCCAACCTTCGCCGATCACCTCGTCTCCCCGCACCAACACCGCCCCAACCGGCACCTCGCCGGCGTCGGCCGCGCGCTGCGCCAACTCCAGCGCTCGACTCATCCAGTGTCGATCACGGTCGCCGACCGATACCCATTCCCCTTCCACGCGCTAACCTCCCGCGCCGGTCGGCAATGGCCGCGCGGGCTGATCCAGGGTCAGCCGCACCGCTCGCGCCAGATCCAGCTTTTGGAATGGTTTTTCCAGCAGGGCGCAATCGGCGGGCAACTGGCCGGACCCGTCGGTGAAGCCGGACATCAGCAACACCCGCAGTCCCGACCGCTGGCGACGGGCCTCCCGCACCAGGTCATAACCGTTGATGCCGCCTGGCATGGTCATGTCGCTCAACAACAAATCCAACGACGTGATCTCGGTCAGCAACGCCAGTGCTTCCCGGCCATTGGTGGCCTCATGCACGCCGTAACCGAATCCGGTCAGGGTTCGAGTCATAAAGTAGCGGATGTCGGGATCGTCCTCCACCAACAACACGGTCTCCCGTCCCCGCAAGCGGTTTTCGTCCAGCGCCGCCTCCCCCGCGGCGATCGTCTCCCGGCTCCTGGACACATGGCGCGGCAGGTACAGATCCATCGCGGTTCCCACTTCGACCTGACTGCGGATGCGAACGTGACCGCCGGATTGCTTGACGAAGCCGTAGACCATGCTTAACCCCAGCCCGGTTCCGGCGCTGAGATCCTTGGTGGTAAAGAACGGCTCGAAGGCCCGTTCGACCACCTCCGGGGTCATCCCGCAACCCGTATCGCTTACCGTCAGCCGCACGTAATCGCCGGGGACGACATCGGGGTAGTGGGAGGCGTGGGCGGTGTCGAGCGTGACGTTACTCGCCTGGATGCGCAGTCGGCCACCGCCGGGCATGGCGTCGCGGGCGTTGATCGCCAGATTGAGCACCGCATTGGTCAGTTGACCCGGATCAACCCGGATGTTCCAAACCATGGGATCGACCGCGGTTTCCAGGACAATGGTCGCGCCCAGGGTGCGCTGCAACAGCTCGGCGATTTCCTGCAACTGCTGGCCTGGGGCCAGCGGGCGCGGTTGCAGGGCCTGCTGGCGGGAAAACGCCAGCAGGCGGCGAGTCAGATCGGCGCCGCGCCGACCGGCATTCATCGCCGTATGGGCCGACTTGTACAATTCCGGATTATCCCGCAGGCCTTCTTCCAGCATGGCCAGATTGCCCAGGATGATGGTCAGAAGGTTGTTGAAATCATGGGCGACGCCGCCGGTGAGTTGACCGACCGCCTTCAGTTTCTGCGCCTGATTCAGGGCCATTTGCGTCTGGCGGTATTCGGTCAGGTCTTCGTCGAGCACGAAGCAACCGACCACTGTCTCGGCGGCGGTCGTCTCCAGGGGGCGCGGCGCGTGTGGAATGAAATAGGTGCGCACGTACCGCCGATCGACTGGCGTGTTCAGCTCGTATTCGACATGGGTGCTCTGGCCGCCCAGCGCTGCGTCGACATGGCGGAGCAGTCGTCGCGCCAGGGCCGGTTCCAGCATCTCACCGAAGGCGTGGCCCAGGAAGGTTTCGGCTGGCGTCCCAAACCATTCTGTGTATTTCTGGTTGACGAATCGGTAACACCGGTCGGCGTCCAGGTAGCCGATCAGCACCGGGACGGCGTCAGTGATCAGCCGGATGCGATTCTCGCTCTCGCGCAGGGCGACGGCGACACGTTGGCGCTCCTCGATTTCCCGCGCCAGTTGGACGTTGAGCGCCAGCAGTTCGGCGGTGCGCTCGCGGACTCGCGCCTCCAATTGTTCGTGGCTTTCGCGCAGTTCCGCCTCGGCCCGCTTGCGGGCGGTGATGTCCTCGTAGACGGTGATGAAACCGCCGCCGGCGATGGGCTCGCTACGGATTTCCAGCACCGTTCCATTCGGGCGGGTCCGTTCGAAGCAGCGACTTTCGAACCGTTCGGCCAGCTTGATCCGTTCCTCGACCTGCGCCTCGGGATCGCCGGGGCCGTATTCGCCACGCCGGGCATTGAAGCGAAACAGTTCGACGAAGGGTAAACCGACCCACACCAGCTCCGGGGGAAAATCCAGCAACTCGATGAACCGCCGATTCCAGACCCGCAGGCGCAGGTCCTGGTCGACAATACTGATGGCTTCGTGCAGATGATCGAGACTGGCCAACGTCAACGCGCCCAGATCGGAATCGGACAGATCGGTCAGGTCCGAGCAAGGATCATTCGGCGATTCATCCACGCAATACCCCCTTTACTCCAGCGCCCAGCGAACCGGTCGGGCGCGACGACTCGATGATCGGTCGGCTCCACAGTTGTCATCACCGAAGCAGGGACCGATTGGCGAGCCGCCGCGCCCGACCGCCTGGACAGTGTATTGCCGACTCTCAGGGTGGGCAACCACCGTGGGCGCCCTGCGCGAGCCAAGCGGTCAACCCGGCGCTGCTGACCGGCCCTTGCCGCGATCCATCAACGCGCTGGCAGCGGGAATGCGTACTCATTCTCGGTAGGTTTTCGTATTTGTGGTTGTCATACCCACGAAAGCGGGTATCCCGTTTTTCAGCGGCTGACAAGATTCCCGCTTTCGCGGGTATGACAAACGGGGTGGTTTTTAGCCCTAAAAAGATAAAATCTATCGGTAAACGGGGAATATGGGTTGAAGCGGTCGATCTCCCGTCATTTCCCAGCGCCGGTATCGGCTGCGCGGTCACCGCGCTATTTGTCCTGACAGCCGGCCTAAGTCCGTTCTGGTTTCCCGAAAAACTCGCGCTGCGTGGCCTGGACCACCGCGACGATGGCGGGATGCAGCAGTCGGCGCTCGGTCGTGATCGCGTAGAGCTGCTCGGTCACCGACTCGATGCGCCCGACCGCCAGGACCGCGTATTGCCGGCTCACGTAGTCGGCGATCGCGGTGGGCGCCGCGAACAGACCTGCGCCGGCCTGACCGAAGGCCTTGAGCAGGGCGCTGTCCTCGAATTCACCGACGATGCGTGGGTACAAGCGTTGCGTTTCGAACCAGCGGACGAGGTCGGGTCGCAGCGCTACGTCTTCCCCCGGCAAGAGAAACGGTGCCCGGTCCAACAGTGCGGGAAAAGCGTCCGGCAAGGACTTTGCCAGCTCCGGCGCGGCGAACACCGTCAGATCGCTTTCCCCCAGAAAGTGGCTGTAACCCCGAACGTTGAGGTGGGTGGGCATGGGCCGGTCGGCGATCACCAGATCGAGACGATGGACCGCCATCTCGGCCAGCAGTGGCGCCAAGCGGCCTTCCCGGCAAATCAGTCGCACCAGTTCGGCGCAGCGCAGCGCTGGCTCAACCACGCGATAGGCCACCGATTTTGGCACCGAATCGGCGATGCCGACCCGAAATGGCACGCTCTTCCGAACTGTCTGGTCAAGGGCGACCTCCAGCAGCTCGTCGCCGAGCACGAAGATTTCGTCCGCGTAACTGAAGATGCGCCGTCCCGTTTCGGTGAGTTCCAGCCCGCGCCCGACCCGACGAAACAACTCCACGCCGAGACTGGCTTCCAACTCGCTCAGTTGGCCGCTGATCGATTGCGGCGTCAGGTGCAGGTGCTTGCTAGCGCCGGCGACACTGCCCGACTTGGCGACCATCCAGAAATAGCGCAGGTGCTTGAAATTGAGGCTGGCCACAGGATCCTCATACATCTAAAAAATCGAATATTCATTCAATATTAATCGAATTGTTGGATGTTTCTCTAGCCTCTAAACTGCTTGTCACCTTCAATGCCGAAAGGAAAGACTTGATGAACATCCATATCCAGACTCGAAGTTTCGCGCTGACCGACGGTCTGCGCGAACACGTCGAACGGCGTCTGCAATTCGCGCTCGGCTGGGCCGATGAGCACCTGCGCCAAATCTCAGTCTGTCTGTCCGACGAGAACGGCCCGCGCGGAGGCCAGGACAAACGCTGCCGAATCCAGATCGCCTTTCGCGGCGCCCCGAGTGTCGTGATCGACGACACCGAAGCCGATCTGTACGTCGCCATTGATCGAGCTGCGGACCGGGCCGGTCGCTCGGTAGCGCGTCGGCTGGAGCGGCAACGCGACCATCGCCAATGTTCTGTACCGATGGCGGTAACCGATCCAGCTAGCTTGTCTCCGCACTGAGCCCCCTGGAGAACTCGATGAAATACCTGCCGGAGCTGTTCGCCGCAAACGCTCGCTGGGCCGAGGAGATGAAGGCCACCGATCCCCAGTTTTTTGCCGGACTAGCGGCAATTCAAACTCCCGCCTACCTCTGGATCGGTTGCTCGGACAGCCGCGTGCCCGCCAACCAGATCACCGGTCTGAAGCCGGGCGAGGTGTTCGTTCACCGCAATGTGGCCAACGTGGTGGTGCACACTGACCTCAACTGCTTGTCGGTGATGCAATACGCCATCGAGGTGCTCAAGGTCCAGCACATCATCGTGTG
>JAVMKH010000045.1:0-6354 GCA_031732935.1 Candidatus Contendibacter sp. | reverse complement strand
CGGCACCGCCCGCGAACCCAAGGTCACCAACATCGCCATCACCGCCGACGATCCATCGGATTTGCTCAAGTTCGCCTTGGGCCATCAGGTGGACTTGACCATCATCGGTCCCGAAGTGCCGCTGGTGCTGGGGATCACCGACCTGTTCACCAACGCCGGCCTGCGCTGTTTCGGGCCGAGCAAGGCGGCCGCGCAACTGGAAGGTTCCAAAGCCTTCGCCAAGGATTTCCTGGCCCGTCACCGCATCCCGACCGCTCGCTACCAGAGTTTCACCGACCCAGACGCGGTGGAGAGTTATATCCGCGAAATGGGTGCGCCAGTGGTGGTCAAGGCCGACGGCCTGGCGGCGGGTAAGGGCGTCATTCTGGCGCAAAGCGAGGACGAGGCCATCACCGCCATGCGCGGGATGCTGAGCGGCGCGGACTTCGGCCAGGCCGGTCATCGAGTGGTGGTGGAGGAATTTCTGCACGGCGAGGAGGCCAGCTTCATCGTGATGACCGACGGCGAACACATCCTGCCGTTTGCGTCCTCGCAGGATCACAAGGCGCGCGACAACGGCGACCAAGGCCCGAACACCGGCGGCATGGGCGCGTATTCCCCCGCGCCGGTGGTGACGCCGGAATTGCACGACCGTATCATGGCCGAAATCATCGAACCCACGGTGCGCGGCATGGCGGCCGAAGGCTGTCGTTACGTCGGTTTTCTCTACGCCGGCTTGATGATCACCGCCGCCGGTCCCAAGGTGCTGGAATACAACTGTCGACTCGGCGACCCCGAAACTCAGCCGCTGATCATGCGCTTGCGTTCTGATCTGGTGGAGTTGTGCGAGGCAACCCTGGACGGGCGGTTGCATGAAGTCAAGGCGGACTGGGATCCTCGACCGGCGCTAGGTGTGGTGATGACCGCCGCCGGCTATCCGGGCGCTTATCGCAAGGGCGATGTCATCGCGGGTTTGCCACGCCACGACGAGGAACTGGGTAGTGACGTGAAGCTGTTCCACGCGGGGACGCTGGAGGGGAAGGATGGTCATATCGTGACCCACGGCGGCCGGGTACTGTGTGCCACCGCGCTGGGCGGCACGGTCGCCGAGGCGCAAAGCCTGGCCTACAACCTGGTCAAGCAGGTGTGCTGGGACGGTGTTTATTACCGCACCGACATTGGCTATCGGGCGATTGCCCGCGAACGAAACCAATAAGCGTTTTATCCGCCATATTTTCTCATTGGTGCAGATACCCCAGGAAGTACAGTTCTTAATGACGGCACACGGTGGCGGCGCAACCACGGCTTCCTCTACTGATCGGGTGAACAAGGCATGTTAAAAATTCGTCAGGCGCAGATGGATCATCTGCAAGAGCAGGTCGCGGAAAAAAATTTTGTTAGACGCGTAATTGAATTTGTGCGCGCGGAATTTCCACAAGATATTGCGAAATACCCAGAAGAGCGCTGGCAACCCATGGTTGCCAATGGACTCTCCCGCGCACGCCGCTACGGAATTTCTTATGAAGCCCCCAGCGCCGCATTTGTCGCCTTAATGTTCCACTACGCCCCCAATTTTGATGAGTATGCGCCGATCCATGCCATTTTGACCGACCCGGAAGTACCACCGAATACTCGTATCAAACTGCTGGAAGACTGTACGCTTGCTGAAGATTGGGCCGTGGTTCAGGCGCACGCTGATCTCAATGCCTGGAATATCTATTTCGGTGCTTAACCATGCTGCCTCCCATTATTGTCACGGGCGCGACCAGCGCCAGCACCTCAACCACCTTAAGCTCAACCAGCGCCCCCACCACGGTTGCATCATGCCCACCTACAGCGAGCCAGATGTTGCTGGATTACCAGAACGTTACCCAACCCCACCATACGCTGTTGACCAGCGCCAGTACCCCTCAGGAGAAAAAACGCAAAGTCAGTGAAGCGCTCGGCGAAGAGGCTGCTATTTGCGCCAACAGCCTGCGGGAGAAAAAGAAAAAAACCCAAAGTGATTATCAAATTTTTGATGGCCGCGATGTAGTTGACTTGTTTGCCGAAAATACGGCCACTGGAGAGGTCGAAATCAAGGAAGCCAAAGGCGGCAAATCACAGTATGGGACGCGCAAGGGCCTGCACGGCACCAAACCTGTTAAGCAATGCACCCGACCTTACGTGGAAACTATCGCCCACAAGATGAGTAACACCAATTATAAGGGTCGCCATAGCCGAGTGCCTTGCGCCGCGCATAAACCCACGGGCAAGGCAGTACCCACCTGCAAGGATTGCCAGCTCGCCGAGCGCCAACGTCGCCGGATGGTTGGTATAAAAATTAAAAAAGCATTAGCGTCTGGCAAGCTGCGCAAGACAGGCGTTAGAGGGGATTATAACAAGAGCAGCGTCAAGCCTCCTGAGATATTGACTAGCTGGCTCTCAACCACCACGGGTGGGACCATTCCAGTGACTTGAGCATGGTTTTTTCTGCTACGCCTTTTAATGAGGAAGGTCAATGAGAGCATACCCCCACAAGGTGGACGAAGAAATCCTAGGCGAAAATCGGCAAGCGGCGGAGGAATTCATCGATCAATTAACACCAGAAGCCCCAACCGCAAAGATCGAAAAAAATGCGATGTTTTTCAAGATACTTGGTAAGGAAATGCTTAACTATGCTATTTATAGCTATGCCTCCGCTGAACCGACGTCAAAGATCATTGAAAAATTGCAACAAGCTAATCAGCATTTCGCTCAAGCGATTACATTTGAAATTATCATGGATCCTTATGAGTATATCGATTATCTCGCGCTGGCGATCATTTTGACCGACGTACCTCAAGCAAGGCACTTAGCTGTGTTCCCGCGCACCCGTTACAGTCATGAGGATGTGGAAGCGGGTGAGATTATTTACCTGCTCTCCGAGACCATGGGGCTATTACTGCTCGCGTCTAAAGAGCTTGCAGAGCGCTTGGCGACTGCTCAGCAAGAACTGGTTACAAAAAAGATGACTCGTTACGACCGGCTCATCGCCGAAAGTCTGATTGGCCTGATTGCAGCCATCGCGGCACGAGATCAGAACGCTTTCAATCAAGCCGTTCTAGCCCGACAACAGGATTTTAAGCGGGCCCATGGGCATCCTAGCGAGCGCGATATGCCGGAAGCCTTGCTTGATATCCCTGGTTTAGCGCTCGTGCGCCTTGCGCTCGCACGAGGCTTGAAATACACCACGCAAAGCAGCTATTTACCCGTCGAACTCTTGCAACGATAAGCCGTTATGCCCTATATCCTTGAGTTCTATAGTCTGGACTGGCGGACGTTGGGCAAGGTTTTTGGTTCGGGAAATCGCGCCTTGCTCGACCGTATCGCACAAGAGAATGGTGATAATTTTTTTCGTGGCCTAGAAAATAAGGAAGATCATCTCCTCTGGAAAAAGATTTTAGAAGCCTTGATCTGTGGCCGTCGCGGTCAAGCACTGGCGGCGCAGGGGCCAGAACCAAAAATACAGGAAGAGGTAAGTGATCGCATGGCCCTGGCCCTGGTTGGCATCATTCGCACCTTGGGCGTGGGGATCGGCGAGATGGAACACAGCACTGCCAGCGGCTCATTTTTCCGGGATGATTTTTTTGGCCAAGAAGCGCCAACACTTCTTAGTTCTCCGATTAATCTTAAACTACTATTAAGCCGGCCATTATTTGGAGTCACGCATGGCACTTATCCGAGTTGGGGGGGCTTAAAAAAAACCGAGATCCATCTGCTAATCAAAAGTATGGCTAACCACAACATCCCGAATGTGGATGATTCCGATGTGGAAGCTTGGCTTTACGAGTTATGTGACTGCTTGCATGCGGCCTACGAAGACGGAACCGATATTGTAACCGTGTATTGTTAGCCGGGCCATCTGTACAATAAAGAGTGTTGCATCTGATTTGACCACTGACTGGATTTAAAAATGCCTCTTTCGCGTCCGCTATCCTCATTGCTACCCCTAGAACTGGTCTGTCCCGCCGGCAATCTACCCTCGCTGAAAACCGCCGTCGATCACGGTGCGGATTCGGTGTACATCGGCTTCCGTGATGACACTAACGCCCGCCACTTCCCCGGCTTGAATTTCGACGCCAAAACGGCGGCGCAGGGCGTGCAATACGCCCACGCCAAGGGCCGGCGGGTATTCATCGCGCTCAACACCTTTCCACAGCCGGCGGGTTGGGAGCGCTGGCAGCGAGCAGTGGATCAAGCGGCGGAACTCGGCGTGGACGCGGTCATCGCCGCTGACGTCAGCGTGTTGGAGTACGCCTGTGGCCGGTATCCGAATTTGCCGCTGCATCTATCGGTGCAGGGTTCCGCCACCAATTACGAGGCGATCCGCTTCTATCACGAGCATTTCGGCATTCGGCGAGTGGTGTTGCCGCGTGTATTGTCCTTGCCGCAGGTGAAGCACGTTTTGGAGAACAGCCCGGTCGGCATCGAAGTGTTCGGTTTCGGCGGGTTGTGCATCATGGTGGAGGGGCGTTGTCTATTGTCGTCCTACGTGACCGGCGAGTCGCCCAACATGTGCGGCGTTTGTTCGCCGGCCAAGGCCGTGCGCTGGGAGGAAACCCCGCGCGGCCTGGAAAGCCGGCTGAGTGGTCTCTTGATCGACCGCTATGCGCCGGGCGAGCCGGCCGGCTATCCGACCCTGTGCAAGGGCCGATTCCAGGTGGCGGATCAGACGTATTACGCCATCGAGGAGCCAACCAGCCTGAATACCCTGGAATTGTTGCCGGAGTTGCAGGAGATGGGCATCGCGGCCATCAAGATCGAAGGCCGCCAACGCAGCCCGGCCTACGTGACTCAGGTCACCAAGGTCTGGCGAGCCGCGATTGATGCCTGTCGGCGCAATCCCGCCACCTACGCGCCGAAGCCGGAATGGCAGCGGGAATTGGGCAAGGTCTCCGAAGGCCATCAGACGACCTTGGGCGCTTATCACCGGACCTGGCAGTGAGGGCGGCGATCATGACCGAACATCAGCCGAAACTGGCGTTGGGACCGGTGTTGTACTACTGGCCCCAGGAAAAGCTGCTCGATTTCTACGAGCGGATGAGCACCGCGCCAGTAGACATCGTTTATCTCGGCGAGACGGTTTGCTCCAAGCGCCGCGCTTTCAATACCGAGGAGTGGTTGGCGCTGGCTGAGCGTCTGACCGCCGCCGGTAAGGAAGTCATCTTGTCCACCATGGCGCTGCTGGAGGCGGAATCGGAACTTAAGACCCTACGCCGCTTGTGCGAGAACGGCCGCTTCACCGTGGAAGCCAACGACATGGGCGCGGTGCGGCTGCTGTCCGAGAAGGGCGCCGCTTTCGTGCTGGGGACCGGCATCAACGTGTACAGTGGTCGAACTCTGCGTTTTCTGACTGGCTTGGGCGCCAAGCGGTGGGTGATGCCAGTGGAACTGTCACGGACGACGCTGGCCACGATCCAGGCCGAGCGGCCGGATCAGGTGGAAACCGAGGTGTTCGTGTACGGCCGCCTGCCGCTGGCGTATTCCGCCCGCTGCTTCACCGCCCGGCATCACAATTTGCCCAAGGACGATTGCCAGTATCGCTGTCTCGATTACCCGGAGGGTTTGACCTTGAGCACCCGCGAGGGGCAGCCGTTTCTGGCGATTAACGGTATCCAGACCCAATCAGCGCAGACCTGCAATCTGCTGCCGGAGCTGGTGGAATTGCGGGAATTGAAGGTGGATGTGCTGCGCATCAGCCCGCAGGCTGAGGGAACGGAAACAGTGATCGAAACCTTCGCCGCTTGTTTGCGCGGGGAACGCGATCTGATCGAAGCGGCGCGGATACTCAATGCCGCGTTGCCGTATGGCGCTTGCGATGGCTATTGGCAAGGACAGCCGGGATTGAGGCAGGTGGTGGATGTGGTATAGCGCTTTAGGCGGTCGTAAAAGAGCAGGATTGGTCACGCTATGCAAGGCACATTGAAGGGCTGGCTCTGTTATACCAATTCTCGGTAGGTTTCCGTATTTATGGTCGTCATTCCCGCGAAAGCGGGAATCCCGTCAGCCGCTGAAAAACGGGAATCCTCCACCCCTAGGTGAACAGCTCCAGTTCCCAAGCAGCGTTGCGTGGATGGGATGGGATTGCGTTGATCGCGATCAGACGGATCGCATGTTTGGAGGCGCTAAACGAAAAATCCCTTCCTCAAATACTGAGGAAGGGATTTTATAACCTTCAGCCTACTCCCACCTGCCCATGGCCCTTGGCGACGGGCGGGTAGGAAACCCAGCAGCGGTTTAGTGCTGTCCGACCGCCCGCCGGACTTCCTCCAGCGAGTTGGGATCGTCCAGGGTGGACAAATCGCCCGGATCGCGGCCTTCGGCCAGCGCCTGGATCGACCGCCGCAGCAGCTT
>JAVMKH010000044.1:5728-6360 GCA_031732935.1 Candidatus Contendibacter sp. | reverse complement strand
GATTGAAACGGTCTATTTCGTGACGGCCGCGCTGTTCATCATCGGCCTCAAGCGCATGTCGCATCCGACCACCGCCCGCAGCGGCATTGTTTGGGCGGGTTACGGCATGGTGTTGGCGACCGTCGTCAGTTTCGTTCATCCGCAGATTCAGGCTGGTCCCGGCAATTACGTGCTGATGATCATCGCTATCATCATCGGCGGTGCCATTGCCTGGTATGGCGCGAAAAAAGTGGCGATGACCGCCATGCCGCAGATGATCGCTATCTACAACGGCATGGGCGGCGGCGCGGCGGCGGCCATCGCGGCGGTGGAACTGCTCAAGGATCATGCCGATAAAGCCACGGCGCCGGGTGTTCATACTCTTTTGATGGCCGTAGCCGGTGCCCTGATCGGCGCGGTGTCGTTCTCCGGCTCGGTGGTGGCGTTCGGCAAGTTGCAGGAACTCAAATTCTTCAAGGACGACGCCAAATTCCGCTTCACCGGCCAACAGAAAGTCAACGCGGCGATCTTTGCTGGCGCCGTGCTGCTGGGCGTCATCATCGCGCTGAACCACAGCACCAGCGGCGCGCTGATCACGGTGTTCTTCCTGCTGGCGCTGGCCTTCGGCGCGATGATGGCCCTGCCGATCGGCG
>JAVMKH010000044.1:470-5597 GCA_031732935.1 Candidatus Contendibacter sp. | reverse complement strand
GGTGTCGAACGTGCTGTTCAGCAACTGGGCGGCGCTGGGCAGCGGCGAGGCGCAAGCTGTCACCGGCAGCCTCAAGGCGATGGAGCCGCCGGATGCGGCGATTCAGATGGCTTACGCCGCCAAGGTCATCATCGTGCCCGGCTACGGCATGGCGGTGGCGCAGGCGCAGCACAAGATCTGGGAAATGTGCAAGCTGCTGATCGAGCGGGATGTCGTGGTCAAGTTCGCCATTCACCCGGTCGCGGGCCGGATGCCTGGCCACATGAACGTACTGTTGGCCGAAGCGGGCGTTCCTTACGATCTGATCTTCGATATGGAAGAAATCAACGAAGAGTTCCAAACCGCTGACGTGGCGCTGGTGATCGGTGCCAACGACGTGGTCAACCCCGCGGCGCGCACCGACAAGGCCAGCCCGATCTACGGCATGCCGATCCTGAACGTGGATCACGCCAAGAACGTGCAGGTGATCAAGCGCGGTAAGGGTGTCGGCTTCGCCGGTATCGAAAATGCGCTGTTCTTCGCCGACAACACCCGGATGGTGTACGGCGACGCGCAGAAAGTCGCGGCGGGACTGATTCAGGGTATCAAGGATCTCGGCTAAACGTTCCGAGGTAGCGCGGTAAACCATGGGGCGGCCCACGGGCCGCCTTTTTCATGCGCGTTGCGTTATGCTCGCCTGGACATCCTCAACCGATGGAGAGACCGTCATGCATCGCATTGCGTCAACCGGACTGTGCGGCGGGTTGCTGTGGGCGCTGACCGGCGCGGGTGTCGCGCAGGAAATCGGTAGCGTGGACACCGCGTTTCAATGGATCGGGCCGAACCACAAAATCGTCATCGAAGCCTTCGACGACCCCAAGATCGATGGCGTGACCTGCTATGTCAGCCGCTCCCAAACCGGCGGCGTCAAGGGCGGGTTGGGGCTGGCTCAGGACACTTCCGATGCGTCCATCGCCTGCCGGCAGGTCGGGCCGATCAGCATCAAGGAAAAATTCAAGGCTGGCGAGGAGGTATTCACCGAGCGCCGCTCCCTTCTGTTCAAGAAAATGCGGGTGGTGCGGTTCCTCGATCAGCCGCGTAACACGCTGATCTATCTGGTCTACAGCGACAAACTAGTGGAAGGTTCGCCGAAAAACTCCGTTACGGCGGTGCCGATCATGCCCTGGGCCGGCGCGCTGCCCAAGACGGCGCCGTAAGCCAAGGACTCAACACCCCTGCTTGTCGAAGAATAGCCGCCACCACAACCGCCACTGAAAACTCCCACCGAAATTCGCCAGCGGGTAGTCCTGAAATGCGAATGATCCACCGAACGTTCCCCCCTTTCGCAAAGGGGGCGAGGGGCGATTTGAACCAGTCGGGCCGAGCGAAACCCGAAATCCCCCCGACCCCCCTTTCAAAGGGAAACTCCCATCATTTAATGGGCAGGATTACCTACTAACCAATGGTACCAGTTTAGTATGCCAAGTAATTGAGTTTTATGAATTTGTTCTGTCTGGCGCCGACAGCCTAACGATCATGGGCACCTAATTTCGTTTCTCGTAATGAACTAGCGCCAATGGTTACCGAGGCCCACCACATCACCGTCGGCGGTCTGACCGTTGAAGTGGTGCGTAAGGACATCAAGAACCTGCACTTGAGGGTCTATCCGCCCAACGGACGGATCCGGGTAGCGGCGCCGCTGGTGGTGAGCGACGAGGCGGTGCGGCTGGCGGTGATCGGCAAGCTAGGCTGGATCAAGCGCCAGCAGGTCAAGTTCGCGGGCCAGCCACGCCGGTCTCAGCGGGAAATGGTCAGCGGCGAAAGCCACTACTTTTTAGGGCAGTGTTACCGATTGCGAGTGCTGGCGTATACAGGTCCGCCCCGCATCCGTTGCGGTGGCGCTGATTTTCTTGATCTGTTCGTGCGTCCGGAAACGACAGCGGCGCAGCGACAACGGGTCTTGGAAGACTGGTATCGAGAGCAGTTGCGCGGACGGATTCCCGCTCTGCTGGAGCAGTGGCAACCCGTCCTGGGCGTGGCGGCGGCCGAATGGGGCATCAAGAAAATGAAGACCCGCTGGGGCAGTTGCAACATCGGAGCCCGGCGTGTCTGGTTCAATCTGGAACTGGCCAAGAAACCGGCGCGGTGCCTGGAGTACGTCGTCGTCCACGAGCTCGTGCATCTGCTGGAGCGTAACCATAACGACCGGTTCAGGGCGCTGATGGACCAGCATCTGCCGACGTGGCGCGCCTGCCGGGAAGAGTTGAACCGTGCGCCGCTCGGACACGAAGAATGGCGGTATCTGACTCGGTGACCGCAAGCGCACGGACCAACGGAAACTCACCGCCGCCGCAAGCGGGCCAACAGTAAGCCGAATACTCCGATCAACGCACCCAATCCCCAGGGCGTGAATACTGGAATGGACTCCGCCCCACTCGAAAGCCGCAAGAAACGGAACGTGGCGGTCACGGTCTGGCCGGGCAAGGGAGTGACGGTAACACTGCCGGGCACGCACACCGGTGGCGGCGCGGAGCAGAGCACTTCGTCGAATACCCAGCCCGGCGGTGGCGGCTGATCGTCGACGACATAGGATTGTCCAGGGATCAAGCCGGTAAACGGCTGAGTTTGCCCGTCCTGCAAGGCGAAGGCGGCGGGGGCCAGCCCAACGGTAGTGAAGTCGAAATCGGTCGGGGCGGAGCCGGGGGCGTCCACCCCGATGACCAGAGTCGCCCGCTGTCGGTTGGTGAAGGTGCAGGTGACCGTCTCTCCCACTTCAAGATTGATCGAGGCGGTGGCGCCTTGGAGGATTCCACTGTTGGCGTCGTCGCAGACGATGGCGGTCAAATCCCAATCCGCCGGCACGGTTTCGCTGACCGTGTAATTCCCTGACGGCAGGGTCGCGCTCAGTTGTTGGCCGTCGCCAATATTCCCGTTCACCGCGCCACTGAAGGTAAACACGGTCGGACTGCCGTCGGGTAAGGTCTGCTTTTCGATGATCACCGTGCCACGTTGGGTGTTGGTGAAGACGCAAGCCACGGTTTCGCCGGGATCGACGTTGAGGGTAGCGGTCCGGTTTTGCAGATTGCCGCTGCTGGGCGTGGCGCTGTTAGCGTCATTGCACGTAATGGCGGTCAAGTCCCAACCCGCCAGGGCGAGTTCGCTGACGGTGTACTGACCCGGCGTCAGGTTGCCAAAGCTTTGCGGCGCGGCGCCATCCGTGAGTGGGAACTGGCCCAGGTCAATACTGCTGAAATCGAAGGAGGCGGCGCTACCGCCCGGCACGGTCTGCTTGTCGATGACCACCGTGCCCCGTTGGGTGTTGGTGAAGGTGCAGGTGATGGTCACGCCAGCGCCAGTCAGGGTGAAGCTGAGATTGGGACGCGCCGCCGGGTTGGTCTGTACGTTTTGATCGTCGCAGACGATATTCGTCAAATCCCAGCCGCTGGGCACCGTCTCATTGAGACTGTGTTGGCCCGGCGCGGGATTCAGGATCAGTTGTCCACCATCCGTGATGGGCGAGTTGAGCGCCCCGCCATCCAGGCTGAAATCGAAGCTTTGCGGGCTGTTGTCGGGCAGGGTCTGCTTGATGATGATCAGGGTATCGACGGGCAGTTCGAAGGCGCCGATGTCGCAGTCGCCCGTTCGAGGAGCATTCACGGCCCCGGCGGCATTGTAGCCACGCGCGACTCCGCGCTGGTCGACACCGCCGACCGGGGCATTCGCGCAGATGGTATTGTCGGCGGCGTCCAGCGCCGGGCTGGCCGCCAGCAGGGCGTGGGTCTGGGTCGGGCCGCCGTTGTTCGCCAGCGGGCCAAGTTGAGGGGCGTCGTTAAACAGGTTGTTGGTGTTACCGCTCAACTGAGCTTGAACGCCGGTGCCGAGTAGGCTGTGACTGGCGTTGACGGTGATGGAGCCACTGGTGATCTCCCTGTAAAGATATTCTCCTTGGATCATCGCCATGGTTCAGCGGGGACGCGACGGCCCAACCGGGTTGGTCAAAACCAGTGACCGCCGTCGTCAATCCCGCCCACCGATTCAAAGATTAGTCGAAGGGGCCGGAAACCGTGTCGTTACAATCCCGTTTTCCCGATCCGAAGCGGGTCTTTTTGGGAGGTATCAATGGCCGTCGAATCCGGCGCGCTGTACGTGGTGGCCACACCGATCGGCAATCTGGAGGACATCAGCGCTCGGGCGCTGCGGGTGTTGCGGGAAGTGAACCGCATCGCGGCGGAGGATACCCGCCACACCGGACAACTGTTGCGGCATTTCGGTATCGAGACACCGTTGCTATCGCTGCACGAGCACAACGAACGGGACAGGCTGGAATCCATCGTCGCCTGCTTGCGGGAGGGCCAGGCGCTGGCGCTGGTGTCGGACGCCGGCACGCCGTTGATCAGCGATCCCGGTTTTCCGTTGGTGCGCGAGCTGCGCCGGCAGGGATTGAAAGTGATCCCGGTACCGGGACCGAGCAGCCTGCTGGCGGCGCTCTCCGTCGCGGGGCTACCGACCGACCGTTTCGTGTTCGAGGGTTTTTTGCCCGCCAAATCCACTGCTCGTCGGGAACGCTTGCGCGCATTGGCGGCGGAGGAACGCACCCTGGTGTTCTTCGAAGCCAGCCACCGCGTCGCGGAGGCGTTGGCCGACCTGGCGGCGGCGTTCGGCCGGGAACGAGCGGCGGTGGTCGCCCGCGAACTGACCAAGTGCTTTGAAGAAATTCATGGTGCGTCCCTCGGTGAACTCATGGCCTGGTTGGAAGCCGACCCCCATCGCCGGAAGGGTGAATTCGTGTTGATGATTCAGGGAGCGCCGACGGCGACCGAGGCGGATACGCCGGCAACTCGCCGGTTGCTGGCGGCGCTGTTAATGGAGCTTCCCACCAGTCGGGCGGTGACGGTGGCGGCCAAGGCGACGGGTCTACGGAAAAAACCGCTGTACGAACTGGCGCTGACCCTCGGCGGCCGGCGTGAGTCGGAAGAAACCTGAACCAGGCCTTGCCAATTCCGGCGCCGCCATGGACACTAGCGGTGGGAACCGGCCGGACGGTCGCCGTATCGTCACGCGGTATGGAGGAAAGTCCGGGCTCCACAGGACAGGGCGCCAGGTAACGCCTGGGCGGCGCAAGCCGACGGAAAGTGCCACAGAAAACAT
>JAVMKH010000044.1:0-460 GCA_031732935.1 Candidatus Contendibacter sp. | reverse complement strand
CCCACGTTCGCGAGAACCGGCAAGGGTGAAAAGGTGCGGTAAGAGCGCACCGCGCGGCTGGTAACAGGCGCGGCACGGTAAACCCCGCCCGGAGCAAGACCAAATAGAGGAGCATTGACGTGTGGTCCGCACGGCTCCTGGGTAGGTCGCTACAGGCGCTTGGTGACAGGCGTCGCAGAGGAATGACCGTCCTTGACAGAACCCGGCTTACAGGCCGGTTCCCTCCCTAAGCACCCACACCGATAACCACCCGTCTCGATTTCCTAGCGGAAAGCCCCGCAATTTTCCTCTAATGGCATCCTGGTTTTTCCCTGTCGCACTACCCAATCATTTTTGTACCTCTCGCCCCATTTTGATGATCAGGTGATCCTATAAATTATTTTAAAAATCATAACATTTTGTATATAATACCATATACGGCTAGATTATATTATAATATTTTTCAAACCCTCCCTTGGTG
>JAVMKH010000043.1:0-6427 GCA_031732935.1 Candidatus Contendibacter sp. | reverse complement strand
CGCCAGCGCGCTGAGATTGCGCTGGACGTAATCGCCGCCGACCATGTCCAGGATCACGTCCACGCCCTTGCTGTTGGTGACTTCCTTGATCACCTGAACGAAATCCTCCTCGCGGTAGTTGATCACCCGTTCCGCGCCCAGGTCCAGACAGGGTTGAACCTTCTCGCCACCGCCGACCGTGGTGAACACCCGCGAACCCAGCGCCTTGGCCAGTTGAATGGCGGTGACGCCGATGCCGCTAGTGCCGCCGTGCACCAGCAGGCTTTCGCCGGGTTGCAGCCGCGCCCGGTCAAAGACGTTGCTCCACACCGTGAAGAAGGTTTCCGGCAGCGCGGCGGCCTGTTGCAGGGTCAGTCCGGCGGGAACCGGCAGGCATTGCGGAGCGGGAGCGGCGCAGTATTCCGCGTAGCCGCCGCCGGTCAGCAGGGCGCACACGGCGTCGCCGATCTTCCAGTCCGTCACGCCCGCACCCAGCGCGACCACCGTGCCGGCGACTTCCAGACCGGGTAGGTCGGACGCGCCCGGCGGCGGCGGATAGCCGCCCTGGCGTTGCAGGCAGTCGGGACGGTTGACACCGGCGGCGGCTACCTGGATCAGCACTTCGCCGGATGCGGGTTGCGGCATGGGCCGGCGGGTGGGGACCAGCTTTTCGGGACCGCCGGGTTCGGTGATTTCGATGGCGGTCATCGCTTCGGGCAAGGTCGAGATCATGGCGCGGTCTCAATCAAAAATTCCCCTCTTCCTTTGGGAGAGGGGTTGGGGGTGAGGGTTCAGGAGCACTTGGAATCGCCGCAATTCAGACAGGTCAGACAGCCGTCCATCACGATGACCGCCTTGGTCTGGCACTTGCCGCACAGCGTGGCTTCCGGTGGAAAGGTATTTTCGCCCGCTTCCTCGACGGCTTTCATGCCAAGTTCGTACTTGGCGCGCTGCTCGTCGATCAGCTTGCGCTGGTGGGCGTCGGGACCGTCTTCCTTGAGCAGGCCGATGGAACGCATGTGCGATTCGATCACGTCGCCGATTTCCGCCACCAGCGAGGGCATGTATTTGCCGCCCTTCTTGAAATAGCCGCCCTTGGGATCGAATACCGAGCGCATTTCCTCGACCAGGAAGGTGCAATCGCCGCCCTTGCGAAAGACCGCCGAGATGATGCGGGTCAGGGCGACGATCCATTGGAAGTGTTCCATCGCCTTGGAGTTGATGAAGATTTCGAACGGCCGCCGGGTTTCGTGGGGCGTGCCGGGATTGAGGACGATATCGTTAATGGTGATGTAGAGCGCGTGATCCGACAGGGGGGTTTTGACCTTGTAGGTCGCGCCGGGCAGGACATCGGGCCGCGCCACGCTTTCATGCATCTGCTGCACGGCCGGGGCGGTCGCGGGCTCGTCGGGTTTGACGACGCTGTAGCGAACGATCTTCTTGTCGATCTTGAGGGTCATGTCGTGGCTCCAAAGTCGGCCGATGCCGGTATGAGATAAACCATAGTCGAATTCTTCGGGGCGCGTTACCCCACCAGCCGCAGTCCCGGCGGCAGGGCTTCGCCGAACACCCGGCCGGCGTCGGCCTCGTCCAGTTCCACCACCTCTTCCACCATCCGCAACCATGTCGCCGGGGCTTTCGCCGCCCGCAGGCGTTGCGACACCCACGCCCGCGCCGCTTCGTCCAAATCCCGTTCCCGATCGCCGCTCAGCCGCGCCAGCAGGGTCGCCGCGAACGCCGCCGGGGCCACTGCCTTCCAGTCCAGCGCCAGCACCCGTTCCAGCCAGGCCGCCGCCGCCGCCGTCGGCGCGACGTCGTGGGCGCTGCCGTAGGCGGGAACCCGGTTGCCCAGTCGACCGACCGCCCACCACAGTTGCGGCGATTCGCCCTTGCGCGCCAGCCGCGCCAGCAACAACTCGCCCAGTTCGACCTTGCGCGTCGCCGGTAACCGTTCCAACACCGCCGCCAATCGCGCCATATCTTCCACGCCCGCTGCCTTGTCCTTGGCGGCCTTGCCGGTCAGCGGACGCAGTTCCGTCATCAATTCTTCGCCCAGTCGCCCTTGCGCCGCCGCGTCCAGTCCCCCGGCCACCCGCCGCCACAGGGTCCACCATTCCGACCGGTTCTGGGCGTCCTGGTGATATTGCACGCCCTGCTCGTACAGGCTCCACAACTGTCGAACCCGCCAGTCGTCCAGCGGATAACCAAAGCCCGGCCGCAGGCAGTAACCGGCCAGGCTGAACCACAACCGTTCGTGCTCCGCCGAACGCCGCCGCCGCCGCGCCCCGGCCCATAGCACGCCAAACAATTCGCGCAACAGCGGCGTCTCCCAACTCTCGCGCTTACCGAGCAACCGTTCCAGGTCGGCGCGTAGGTTCTTGATTTCCTTGGTCTCCACGTCGGGCGCGCGGGAACCGTAGAATCGTTCGATCCGGCCCGCCGCCTCGGGAAAGCGCGGATGCAGTCGGGCCAGAGTCGCCGCGTCGCCGCCGCGCAGTTGAAACGCCAGCCGCCAGCGCTTCCGGTTCGTGCTCCCCTCGCTCACTGGGAGAGAGGCCGGGGGTGAAGGTTCCACCGCGACGCAATCCACCTCCAGCGTGCCGACCTCGGTCAATTGCGCCAGCAATTGCACCGGAACCTCACCCGCCCCGGCCTCGCTCTCGATCACCGTGGCAATCGGCGGCAGGGGCGCGAACTCCTCCGTGTCCAGCGCTACCACTTCGCCCGGCGGATGCACGGCGTCCCCGGTCGAGGACAGCAAATGAAACTGCACCGGCGCGCCCAGCCGCAACGAGAAGGTGCGTTCCAGCCGAATTTCCCGCCCTTCCTCCGCGCCGCGCGGCAACAGGCAAACACCTTGCCGTTGCCGGCGTTCGTCGTCCACCACCAGGAAGTAACCGCGCGCCGATCCGCCGCCAATTTTCAAACCCTGACCGCGCCGCGCCAGCCCGTAGGCCACCGCGCCGCGCGCCACCGCCAGATCGGGTTCGGGGTTGTCCAGCCGCGCCAGGGGCTCGCCGCGCCAGCCGGCCAGAAGGTCCAGCAGCCGCCCCGCCAGCGCCGCGCCGTGGAACACACCGCCGTTCAGCAGCACCGCATCCGGCAGCGCCGGTCCCACCGTCGGCGCCCGCTCGCCCAGCGCCCGGCGGCATGCTTCCGCGTGTTGCGCCAGGAACGCCGCCAGATGGCGGCTGATCGCTGGGTCGGCGGCATAGGGCAGGCCGAATTCGACCACCGCCGCCCGTCGGCTCCGAGGTCGCTCGCCCCATTCGACCATCGGCAGAAAACCGTCCAGCAGCAGTGTCCACGCCTCGGCGCGGCTCAATTCCGCCGACCGCGCCCCGCCAATCAGCCGCGAACCGCCGCCGAGCACCGTGACAGTCGTTCGCTCCGGCGCGGTGTCGGCCAGCAGGCGTTCCTTGGCGCTCCGGCATTGCTGCCACAGTTGCGATAATTCACCGGCGTTCAGCCGCCCGCCACCCAGCCGTGCCTCGACCGTGCGCGCCAGGGTCAGGTCCATGTTGTCGCCGCCGAGCATCAGGTGGTCGCCGACGCCGACGCGGGTCAGTTTCGGCCCCGCCTCGTCGGCCTCGACTTGAATCAGCGTCAGATCGGTGGTGCCGCCGCCCACGTCGCAGACCAGCAGCAGCCTTGCCTCGCCCAGCGCCGCCGCCACGTCGCCGCGATGGCGATGCAGCCAGTCGTAGCAGGCCGCTTGTGGTTCTTCCAGCAGCCGAAGTTGGGGCAAGCCGGCTAGCCGCGCCGCTTCCACCGTCAGCACCCGCGCCGCTTCGTCGAACGAGGCTGGCACGGTCAATACCAGTTCCTGCCGCTCTAGCGGTTGGCGGGGAAACCGGTGATTCCAGGCGGCGCGGATATGGGCCAGGGTGCTGGCGCTGGCGGCGACCGGCGAGACCTTGGCGATGTCCGCCGCCGCTCCCCAGGGCAGAATCGGCGCGGTGCGGTCCACCCCGGCGTGCGACAGCCAACTCTTAGCGCTGGCCACCAGCCGGCCTGGCATTCGCGACCCCCGCTCCCGCGCCAGTTCGCCCACGATAACGTTGGCTACCTCGCCGGGATCGACGAACGGCCAAGGCAGTTGCCGATCCGCCGCCATCAATTCGCCCTCGGCTGGGTGATAGCGCACCGAGGGCAACAGCGACCGCGCCGCCACCGCGCCGGGTGCGATCAACTGTTCGATAGAGAACAGGTGGATATCGGTGGCGCGGGGCTCGACGTAGGCGACGACCGTATGCGTGGTGCCGAGATCGATGCCCACCAAATAGCGGGACGTGCTGGAGCGGGCGATGGTTTAAACCTCCCGGTGTCACTGGCTGGTCGGATTAGCGAAAAAGGAGTTTTGCTCTGGCCGTGTCGACCGCCACTGATAGCGCACCGGCTTGCTGAGCTTTTTCACCTGTCCTTCCTCCATGGCTCGTTTCAGCCAATCCCGTAATTGCGGCTTACCGATATCGAGGCGGATCAGCAGCTCCTGATCGGTGGCTGGCGCCTTCGCGGTTAGCGTTCGCAGGCGGCGCAGGAACAATTGATAAAAATCCAGGTTGTCCAGTACGGTATCCGTGGCGGGGGTTGAAGTGTCATGCGGTTTGAGGGTAAGCGGCGCGGGTTCCGCAACCAAGGCGTGTGAATGATCGACCGCTGGCATGGCCTCTCGAACGCACAGTGCCACCAAATCGCACGACTCCGCCGGCAATTCCCGCCCGCCCCGCCGGCTCAGTTCGGCATTGCCGGAAGCAGGGTCGGGATGTGGCTTCACCCACAGCGGCGTCCAGCCATGCTTCAAATTTTCCACCGCGCCATGCCAGGTGCCGCCCTGCTCCCGGTCCGCCGCGATGACGATAGCGGCATCGGCCAGACAATAAATGTACTTATTGCGCGCCATGGCATTGCCCACTTCGAAGCCTGCCTCCGGATTGAAGGGGGAAATCAGCGCCAGATTGTCGTTCAGCAGACTTGGGCGATATTTGGCCGAGGTCGCGGCGCGCAGCAGGCTGTCGGAAAGTACGCCAACCGCTGTTCCCTCCCGCGCCAGCGCGCCCAGCATCGCCGTCTCATCCACACCCCGCGCGCCGCCGGAAATCACCGACAGTCCCTGCGACGCTGTTTCAGCGCCCAGGCGCGTCGTAAACGCCAAATCCTCCAGGCTGGCGTGCCGCGAACCGATGACCGCGATCCCGCCCCGATCCAGCAACCGGCGGTTGCCGCAGCCGAACAGCACCGGCGGCGAATCGGCTTGCAGATGTTTTTTCAGGCGGCTGGGATAATCGGCATCGGCCCGAATCAGGATCCAGAGTCCGGCGCGTTGCCACTTTTCCACCGCCAGCCCTAAAGCGCCGGCACGGTTCAACAGTGCATGAACGCGCTCCAGCGTCACCGTGCGATCGGTCCAGCCCGTCAGCAACCGGGCGGGGTCATCGCGCAGCAGCATTTCCGGGGCGATCCCCTGTTCCTTCAGCCAACGGGCGAAGCGCCCCCATTCCATCGGCGCCAGCGGGCGCGGTTCGTCCTTGGCGGGTTTGGACAAATAGGCGGTCAACAACAATACCGCCTGGGTTTGTGCGTGCAGGTCCATGTCAATCTCCACGGCCGGCGGTGGTCGCCAGTGCGGTCGGCCACACCGGGCCGCTTCCCGCCTGCCGCAGCAGGGCCGCCACGACCGTCAAGGTCCAGGTCGAATCCACCATGTCGTCCACCAGCAGCACTGGCCCACTGGGAATCGAAGCGGCAACGGCGAACGCGCCATCCAGGTTGCGGCACTGGTGATAGCGGTTCTGTTGGAATTTCTGAGGCTGGTTGTCGCGCCGCTTGCTGACGGCGGGCACGAACGGCAACCGCAGCCGGGCGGCCAGACGGCGGGCGAAATCCGGTACCAGAACAGGATGATTGCGGGACGGGACGCAGGTGACCCATGTCGGCGCGGGTTGGGGGCGCCAGCGTTGCCCGATCATCTCGGCCATGGCTTCCACCAATTCATCGCGGAAATAGCCGGCCCGCTTGTCCTCGGCCACCCACCGCCCCCAGCCGGCATCGCCCCAGCGCGCCAGTACCCGCCCCGTTTCGGCCTGCTTATCCGCTTTCAGATTGCCTTGAAACGGATAAACGGTGAACGCGCCTTTGGCGACCTGCTTTTTGCATTCCAGCGGCAACTCGGAATGCCGGAGATAGCGTGCCGCTTCAATCGCCAAGATCGGCGAGAAATTCTCCCCGACCACCGACTGCCCCAAGCATCGGGCGCAGCGACCACAGGACTGCGGGTTTTCGTCATCCAGCGCGATGGAAAGGAACCGCATCAGGCAATCCTGGCTATCGATATATGCCTGGACTTCCCGCCACTCTTGCGTGCGCTGATCGGTCAGGCGCTGGATACGTTCACGATCCAGGCGATAGGGCACCGGGGTTCTCAACCAGCGCGAGCCATCCTTGAGCA
>JAVMKH010000042.1:0-6445 GCA_031732935.1 Candidatus Contendibacter sp. | reverse complement strand
CAACCCGATTTACTGCGGGCGTGGCTGCTGCTGGCGCTGTTCCGCGAGGCCGGACAACCGAGCGCGGTGCTGGCCGAGGCCGGTCTTGAGGTCGGTCCCGCGCCGACGCGGGCCGACCTGATTCCACGGTTGCACGGCCTGGACGCCGAACGCAAACAGCAACTGCTGATCGCCTTGACTCGCCATCTGATCCAGCAACCACCAGCCAGCGGGGGTGGGGAGCCCGGACCCGACGAACCGGCCCAAGCCGCCGTGGCGACTTTGCACACCGGGGGCACCGATCTGGCGGCGGCGTTCGTCCCGGACGAAGGCTTTTGGCAAGCCCACACCAAGGCGGGCCTGGCCAGCCTGCTGCACACCGCCCGCTCACCATCCGGCGAGACCTTCGCCGAGTGGTATGCCCGCGAACACCGGGAATCGGCCACCGATACCCAAGCCTTCGCCCGGCTCATGAACGGTTCCCGTACCGCGTTGATCGCGGCGCTGGTGACGACCCGTTTCGATTTCTCGGCCTGGGTGCCGGAAGTCATCGCCCGGCGGTTTCCGGCGCGGCGCTGAGGCCGTCGATGCCCACCGCCTCGATCGGTCCGAGGCCGGTGGGGGCGGGTGGGGACGCGGCGCTTGCCGGAAGGTCCTTTCGTGAGAACCTATGGCTGTATCAATGAGTTGAGGTCACATGAGGAATCGTTATGGAACTGTTCGAGTGGTTGAGCCGGAGCCTGGGGCCGGGCGAACGCCTTCGGCTGGAGATCGCGCGGGAGGGCGAGAGCCTATCCATCCTGGTGCAGCCGGTCTTGAAAACCGCGCCGTCCAATCTGGACGACGAGCGGCAACAGCTACGCGCCGCCCTGGCCCATCCCTTGTGTTTGACCGGCATGCCGGATCAACTGGACCGGGAGCTACCCGAGGCGCTGCGGACCTACGCCGACCGGCGCCAGACCCTCCAGGTCGCCGCGTCCGAGTGGGACGCGCTCGACGACGCCATCCGCCGCGCCCAGCAGGCCGTGCAGACCCAGCGTCAGAAAGCGGCCCAGAAAACCCGTGTCCCGCCACACGGGCCAGCCGTCGCGCCGGAGGACATCAGCGACACGGCGGCGGAAGGGGAAGGCACGGCGAACGCGACCTCGCCGGCGGTCACGCCGCCCACCGCCGCCACCAACCCGGATTCCCTGTTTTGACAACCCGAGAGAACCTCATCATGACCGAACGCATCGTGCAAGCCGCCACCCGCCGTTTTCAAATGGGTTGTTTGGAACTGCCCGATCCCGCGCCCGGCCTCCCGCCGGAGGAGGCCGTCCGATTACTGGCCGTCAACTTCCCGCAGTGCGCCAGCGGCTTGCTGGGCACGCCGGAGTGCCGGGACGGGGTGTGGGTCTATCCCATCGACAAGCCCCCGGTAAAAACCAATGGCTGACGACGAGACCCTTCGCGCCGCCGAACGATTGATCGCCTGGGCGCGCACGGGTCAGTCAAATCCATGCGCCGACCCGCTGGATCGTCCCGTATCCCTGGAGATCGCCTCATGCCCACGCGAGTTGCACGCCCTGCTCGTCGGTCGCGTCCACGCCGGGCGGCGGGCGCTGACCCGGCCCCTGGACCTGCCGCCGTGTCTGTTGCCGCCGCCGTGAATCCGATTCGGTTGCCCAAATATGGGCGCTTCCTGCATCGGAATGCCTGGGCGCCGCTGCGCGAGCAAGGCTACGCGGCGTGGCACGATCCACGGCGCGAGCCGGTCGCGGCCTTGCTGCTGCTGGCCTTGGATCGGGGCTGGATCGCGGCGGCGGCCGTTCACGCCGCGCTCGATGCCCCCACACCGCACGAAGCGTTGCATCGCTTGTGCGCGACGGCCTGGCGCGGCCTGCCCGAATGGATCGAGGCCACCGCCCGGCGGCACCTGCTCGACCCGGCCCAGATGCCGGATTGGGCACCCTTTGTCGACATCGACTGGGAAACGACGGGCCGGGAGACGCGCTGGGCGTTGCGGCTGAGTGCGTGGTGGTTGCACACCTTCGATCTGGACCGGTTGCCGCCCGCGCTGGCGGTGGCCATCGTCGAGGCGCTGGACTTGATCGGTATCAACTTGACCGAGTGTGGCCTGCTGCGCGATCTGGCCGAGCTGTGGCTCGACGAGTCCATCGCCACTCATGACGATTTGCAGGCCGCCGGCCGAAGCGACATTGAGGCGCTATGGGACCATGCGCGGACGCACACGCCGTATGCCGCCGAGTACGGCTGGCGGGAGCGGGCCGATTTCACCGCGTGGTGGGAACCGATCGACGCTTTTTGTGCGCCGTCCCGTGCCTGGTTGCGGCGCGTGCGGGCGCGACGCACGCCGGGCGATAGCGCCGCGCGTCTGCGCCGGTTGACGCGGCGACTCTGGCGCTGGCGACGGCGGGGGATCGGTGCGTGGCCCTGGTTTCGCTGGCTACGCCGGGCGGTGTTGACCCTGCGCCGTTGCCAGCGGCGCTGGCCCGAGCCACCGGCGCGAGCGATCACCCTGGATGCGGAGGACGATGGTGAGCCACTGGCTTACGGGCAGCCCATCGGGTTCGGCGAACCCTGGGAGGAGGGTGTTCTCGACGAGTTGAATGATTTTGCTCAGAGCGGTTCCGGTTTTGCGTGGTTCTTGCGCGGCGACAGCGGCTGTTGGCAAGACTGGCGCGATGCCTTGGAGCACTTCGCCATCGGCCAGGGGCTGCTGATGGGCGCGAGCCAGGCCAACGATTGGACTCGAAATCCATGGAATACGATCCCCGGAGAACCTTCATGAGCATCGTCACCCATTCCGCGTGGCCGGATTTCGCCAGCGCCGTCGAACCGTTGAACGCGTTGTTGCTGTACCAGGCCGAGGGGCGAATCCTGGGCACGCTGCATTCCCTGAACACCGGCCGCCGGGGTCAAGCGGTCATCGGCGCGGGCCGGCCCTTCACCCATCGCGACCTCCAGGGCTTGCTGGGGTGGCTGGCGGAACAACCGGCGCGACCGGCCGTGAGGTTTTTGCCGCCGACCGTGCTGGCGCACGGCGAGGATTTTACGGCCTGGTGGCAACCGGCCCGGATCGCGCCGATGTGGTTTCTGCTCCAGGGCCAGCGCTACGGGTTTCGCGTGCCGTGGCCGCCGTTGCTGTTCCTCGCCGTGCGGCACACCTTGTATTGCGCCGCGCTGGCGCACGCGGACCGCCCGGAACCGGAGACGCCGCTGTTTCACGCGCCGCTGATGAACATCGATGCCCAGGGCGCGGTGTGTTTGGGCACCGCCGAGACGCCGCCCACCTGTAGCCTCGATCAGTACGCGGGGTGGGCGGCCACGGTATGCGAAACCCATTTCGCCCATGTCAGCCATCCCCACACCCTGCAACTCGACGGCGCGTCCCGCATCGACACCGAACGGCATTTTCAATTCTGGCGCGGGCTGGACGGCCAATCCACGTTTCCGCGCGAGGCACTGGTGCCGATCCGGCCCGGCGCGGGCGCGTGGATCGCTGGGTTGCTGTAGTCCAAGGGGCCTTCCCGGCATCGCCCACCCTCTCTCCGGGTGGTGCCGGGTTTTTTTAGCCGTCGTTCGTTCTCTGGCCCGAATGCCGCGCCGTGACATCCTGGAGGTGTCCCTCAACTCAGGAGATCGTCACCCTGACCGCCACCTTCTCCGTGACATCCACATGCCCGTTTCTGGAGCGCGAGGCGCAGTTTTCGGCATTGGCCCAAGATCAGCACCACTGGCAGGCGCTATGCGACGCGGTGGGGTTTGAAATCATTGGCGAAATTTTGAGGGAAGACGACGACCCCGCGTCCCGGTCCATGGCGCAAGCCGAGGCGCGTCATGAGCAGAGCCTTCACGAGAAGGCGGTTCGCCTCATCGCAGCGCGCGGTCATGCCGACTTTGGCTTGCGCGAACTGCGGAACGAGCTGCGCACCGGCCACATCAACAGCGCGCTGGCGCTGGCTATTGCCTATCGGATGGGCCGTGCCGACGAAGCGCGGGCGCGCGGCGCGATCCTCGATCCCGTGTGGCCGACCGGGTGGGCGTGATGACCGCCTTGCCGTCGCCGGTGAGTCGCGGGGGACATGGCGAGAAGCCCATCAAGCCCGTGACTTCCATCAATGGGTCTTTAATCCGTTGCCCGAATGCGATTGACACGGATCATGATTTCATTGATCAGTCGAATAGGGCCGGAATGTTGCAGACCGATTTTTTAACGAATCAGGAGAATGTCGTATGGCTTCCTTGAATCGCGTCACTTTGCTCGGAAATTTGGGTAAAGACCCCGATGTGCGCTATATACCGGATGGAACGGCGGTCGTCACCGTCAGCCTGGCTACCTCGGAGACCTGGAAAGACAAAGCCACGGGTGAGCGAAAAGAGCAAACGGAGTGGCATCGTTTGGTGCTTTTCCGCAGGCTGGCCGAAATTGCCGGTCAGTCTCTGAAAAAGGGATCGCAAATTTACGCGACCGGGCGGATACAAACCCGGAAATGGATCGATTCGACGGGCATCGAACGCTTTATGACCGAAATCGTGGTCAACGACATGCAAATGCTCGACAGGCGGGACACCGCGACGGAGTCAAGTCACGCCGCCACGCCCGCCTCGCAGCCCGCCCGCACGGGATTGAGGACCGCGCCGCGCGCCCAGGCGCCACAACCCGATCCACCGCCTGCCGCCGCCGGGGCGGGCGGCTCCGACTTCGATGACGATATTCCCTTTGGGCGACCGGTGGCTTTGGATGGTCTTCCTTTTTAAGCCGACCGCGATAGGCATCGACTCCGTTTGATTTGATACCTGAACCACGGCTCATTTTCTCAATCACACCCCGCCCAATGGCGGTTTTTTTTTTGGTTGAAGAACGAGAAAAAGGGGCGGAATGAGACGGCGGGTTTCCGATCTTGCCACAATCCGTTTGGGCGTTACCGTGATTCAAACAGCGATTACGGATTCCCCGCCATGGCCCAAAAAACCCGTCCCTGTTCGGCATCCCTGATTCAAGGCTTATTGCAACAACGTCAATGGCCACCGTCCCAATTGTTCGGTTGGCTGTTGGACGATGTGCTGGCGGACTTGACTGGCCAGCGCAAGCCTGATCCGCCACCGGTGGAGGCCCTCTCGTCGCTTCGCGATCTGGCGGGCGAGTACGCGCGCTGTGTCGCCGAGCATCCCCCGTTCGAGGACCTGTTGGGTCCGGTGTTCATGGAAGTGGCGCATCGCGGCGATCAACAAGCGCGCGGTCCGTTTTTCACGCCGCCGGGCATTGCGCGACTGACGGCCGAGATGCTGAATGTGGAGTATTCCGGGCCACACCCGGACGGCCGCTTGTGGCAGGTGTACGAACCGGCGTCCGGCGCGGGCGGCATGCTGCTCGCCTTCATCCAGGTACAGAGCGAACGATTCACCCCCGAGTCCTTGCGGCACTGGAGCTACACCGCCATCGATCTCGATACTCGCTGCGCGCAAATGACGGCGGCGCAGCTACTCGCCAATGCGTTGATCCATCAGATGCCGATGGGCGAGGTGGTGGTCTACCAGGGGAATGCGCTGGCACCGGGCGCCGATTGGCGGGTCATCGTGCATGCCAGCATGGCAGCCGACCGTCCGCCCGCGCGGCATCCGGCGCGGATCGAGGCGGTACAGGCCGCCGCCGCCCGAAATGTCGATCTGTTCGGCCTGCCGGTGTGAGGGCGTGTGCGATGCCTGCACTCCATCTTCCCGAAGCCTGGCTGGAACAACCGGTGCGGACCGTGCTGATCGGCGCGGGCGGCACCGGCTCCCACCTGGTCGGCGCGTTGATGGCGCTCGATCATGCCTTGCGGACGCTCGGCCATCCGGGCGGTCTGCACATGACGGTGTACGATCCCGACCGAGTATCGAGCGCCAACCTGGGACGACAGGCGTTCTGGCCGGTCGATCTCGGACAGAACAAGGCCGTGACCCTGGTGCAGCGCGCCAATCTGACGCTGGGCCTGGATTGGGTGGCGGTGCCGCACGCCTTTCGGGTGAGCGCGCGGACGCTCGACGGGTACGACCTGATCCTGAGCGCCGTGGATCGGGCCAAGGTGCGCGCCGAGGTGGGCCGGTTGGCCACACGCCGACGCGACGATGCCGCGCGGCCAGTGTTGTGGCTGGATACCGGCAACTCGGATCGGGAAGCGCAAATCGTGGTGGGCCACTGGCGGGCGAGCCGAAAGACGGTTTGGATTCCCAACGTGTACCAGCTCTATCCCGAATTGGCGGACCTGGCGGATCGCCACCCGCGCCAACCGTCCTGTTCGGCGGCGGAATCGCTGACCCGGCAGTGGTTGCCGATTAATCGCCTGGTGGCCGACCTCGCGCAAAGTCTACTGTGGACGCTGTTCCGGCAAGGACGGTTGGAACGGCACGGCGCGTTCGTCGATCTGGCCACGCTCAGCGTCCATCCGCTCCGCGCCGATCCCGAGGTGTGGGCCAGCTTCGG
>JAVMKH010000041.1:0-34345 GCA_031732935.1 Candidatus Contendibacter sp. | reverse complement strand
AGTAACTCGGGGTAATACATTTGATAATTCTACAACCGGTATAGGAGCGCTATACAATAAAAGAAATCACTAAAAATACCAAGAAAAGAGTCACAAGCATCAATATTGTATTATTAATATAATTATATGGATAAATTAATGTTGTAAGCAACGATGGTAAAATAATAAACCACCAATATCCAACGAGCTGTAACTTTGCTTTACATGTATTACAAGTAAATTCTTTCTCCATTTTTTTAAAAAGGATACTTATCATATTAGCCCTACATTTTGGGCAACTCAATAAGATGCTTTTATTATTTCTCACATTCATCCTCCCGACAAAGCTTTTTGCAGATTAACGCCTTGGCAAGCAAGCATGTAATTCCAACCCCTGCAGCATTAATAGGAGAAAGCTGGAGAACTGCTCCAGCAATTCCTGCACCAGTGCATACAAATTGGTATTTAATATTACATATTACAGGGCAGTTATAAGTTGGTATTGGAGGAAGACCAGCACCGCATTCAGCCGTTACACAGATTTTTGTATCTGGTGGTTCGGTCGGATCAGGTACGCAATTTGAAATGCCCGGTTGCCCAGTTGGAACAGGCTTCATTCCTGTAGGGCAGGGAAACCTTAAACCTTCAGGATCAGCTCGGTTGATTGGATTTCCCTCCACATACACATACGTATTAATCCCCCCCTCCAACCCAACCGGATCGCTCTGCACATACCGCCCAGTAGTGGGATCATAATCCCGGAAGTAATTGTAGTGCAGCCCCGATTCGGCATCGTAATACTGGCCGGGAAAGCGGAGGTTGAGGGTGAAGGCCTGCCCGTCGCCGTCGGGATCGGACTGCGGAAGGTGCTCGCCAAAGGCGCTACCGGTCAGGGACCAGCGCCAGACCTCGACCGGGCGGATCGGATCGGCGACCGCGCGCGGCGTGCCCAGAGGGTCGGCGTAGACCGGGTAGGGGGTGTGCGTGCCGTTCTGGGTCCGAAGGATACCCACCAACAGGTCGCCAAGATAGACGTATTCCTGAAGCGGGTTCAGGGCGCCGTCGTATTCGCCCAGGAGCCGGCCTTGGGGGTTGTACAGGAAGCGGGTGGCGGCGCCGGTGAGGCGTCGTAGCCGTGGGTTTGGGGCGACGGGCCGGTCTTTCATGGAACCCAAGAAGGGTTGGGAAAGATCGCCGCCCCTGGCAAAAAACCACACGCGGCGAGATTCCCGTTCCGGCGGATTACACTCCGCTAATCCGCCCTACGGGCTACGAGCTTGGTTTTTTAGCATAAATTTAGCTGATTTTATGTTTCTTTTTGCTAGTACAGCAAGTTCTGATTGATCAGTTAAAGATTTATAGAGCGATATGGCTTCTTGATATTTTTTTTGGTCAAAAAGTGCGTTTGCCAAATTATAAATATACTGTTCATTATTGGGCCATTTTCTTAGTCCATCACGAAGTGCGATCTCTGCTTTCTCTGGGAGATTAGATTCGCTGTAGCTGTTAGCTAGCGCAAGAATAGCTTCTTTATCCTCTGGATAATCCTCTATAGCTCTCTTAAAAGCCGAAATAGCAAACTGAAATTTACCTTGTCTATAATAAGCATCACCAACCAAGTACCATGCATGGTTGAGATCCTTATCATAAGGAGATTTAATTGTTGTCCCATTCCCTGACAACAGTATATCTATCATATCGTTACATTTTCCCTCCCTAGATAATTGATGTACTTTTTCAAATATATTTTTCATAATCAACATTCATTACATTCTGGAAGTGAAGGATTATCTAAGCAGGGATCTATACAACCCGGCAAGGAAAGGTCGAGTAAACACGGATTGATAATTATAATTGGAAAAAAAGATCTCGGCCTAAAACCTCCTTTCGGCTTTATCGAATGTTCTTCACCTTGTGGATGGCCAACATTTCTTTCTCTAGATCCGCTTTTCTGTCTATCCTGAGCACCTTTGCGCTGATTGGGGTTTGGTGGCTTTTCATATTTCTTCGCTAGTCCGTATGGATCATACCAAGTCAGCGGTTTCTGGCCTACATAGCCATATAAATGATTTAGTTCTTCATCAGCAAAATCAGTTACTTCAAGCTGCCCTGTTTCAATCGCTAGCCGAAGTTGTGGGTTAGAGTAATCACGCAATATTCCAATCGGATCAGACTGCACATACCGCCCCGTCGCCGGATCATAGTCCCTAAAGTAGTTGTAATGCAGTCCGGATTCCGCGTCGTAATACTGGCCAGGAAAGCGCAGGTTGAGGGTGAAGGCCTGCCCGTCGCCGTCGGGATCGGACTGCGGGAGGTGCTCGCCAAAGGCGCCGCCGGTCAGGGACCAGCGCCAGACATCGACCGGGCGGATCGGATCGGCGACCGCGCGCGGCGTGCCCAGATGATCGGCGTAGACCGGGTAGGGGGTGTGCACGCCGTTCTGGGTCCGAAGGATACCCACCAACAGGTCGTCAAGATAGACGTATTCCTGAAGCGGGTTCAGGGCGCCGTCGTATTCGCCCAGGAGCCGGCCCTGGGGGTCGTACAGGAAGCGGGTGACGCCGGCGGGGGTGGTCTTTTGCACCCGTTCGCCCCGGCCGTTGATGAGGTAGCTAGCGGTGACGCTTCCGGTGAGGCCGGTCAGGCGGCCCCGGGGGTCGTGGTGGAACTGGGTGACGTTGCGGCTCGTCTGGTGGCCGGCGGCGTCGTAGCCGTAGGTTTGGGGCGACGGGCCGGTTTTTGCCGCCAGGCGGTGGGTCCGCGGTTCGTAGGTGTAGGTGGCGACGGCGTCGGGGGTGGTTTCCTGGGTGCGATTGCCGACGGCGTCGTGGGCGTAGTGATACGCGAGCGTGGGACCCAGCAAGGCCTCGGTGAGGCGGTTGAGGGCGTCGTAGCCGTAGGTGCGAGGCGCGGCGTCCGGCAGGTGGGGGGTGACGCCGAGCGTGAGTTGCTGAATGCGACCGTTGCGGTCCTGGGTCCGTTGGACCGGGCGATCGCCTAGAAAGGTGAAGTGTTCGAGGTCGCCGAACGGGGCGTGGGTGGCGTCGGTCAGGAGGCGGGTCAGCCCGACAGTGATCTCTTGAATCCGGCCGTTGGCGTCGTGGCTATAGGCGACCACCGCGCCGCTGGGATAGGTGATCGTGTCGAGCAGGCCGGCCGCGTAGCCATAGCGGACCGCGAGCGACTGGGCGGCGACCGTTTCCGTTTGGGTCGTGATCCGCCCGAGCGTGTCGTAGTCGTACTGGAGCGTGCTGCCGCCGCCGGTGATCGTGCCGAGGCGACCCAGGCCCTGGGCGCCTTGATCGTAGCTGTAGCTGACCGGGCTGACCGTCGCGCCGGATCCCGCCACCGCTTGGGTGAGACGGTCGAGGGCATCGTATTCATAGGTGGTGGTCACGTCCCGGGCGTCGGTTTGGGCGGTGCGGTGGCCGGCCGGGTCGACGCTGTAGCGGGTCGAGCCGGTGTCGGGACTGGTCAGGGCGGTGGCGTCGCCCAGGCCGTTGTATTCGTAACGGGTCGTCAGGCCGGTGGCGTCCTGAACGGCGATGAGTTGATCGGCGCTGTCGTGGCTGTACTGGGTGACGCCGTGATGGGGGTCGACGGTCGTGATCAGCCGGTCCAGAGGATCGAACACTTGGGTGGTCAGGGCCCCGGCGGGGTCCAGCATCGCGATGGGGTTGCCGTTGTTGTCGTGGCTGGTGCGCGTGGTTTCCTGATAGGCCCCCACCGTGCTGACCAGCCGGCTGAGGGCATTGAACACCCGTTGTTGGGTCCGGCGTAACTGGTTTTGCCCGTCGAACGCTTGTTCGGCGGTGCGGTTGCCGGCGGCGTCGAGGGTGTAGCGCAGGGTCTGGCCCGCGTTGTCCTGGAGTTGGATTAATCGATGGGCGGCGTCGTAACTGTACCGCAGCGTGCCGCCGTGGGGTGGCGTGATGCGCGTGATCTGGCCGACGGCGTCGTAACCGAAGGTCGTGGTTTCCGCCTGGGGGGTGTCGGCGGCGTCGGTGCGCGTCAGTAGCCGGCCGCGCGGATCATGGGTGAAACGGGTGACCACGCCGTTGGGATCGATCTGCTCGGTCACGCGGCCGTGGTCGTCATAGCGGTAGGTGGTGACGTGACCCACCGCGTTGGTTACCGCATAAAGTTGACCCCGACAACCCAGACAGGGATCGGTGGCCGGGTAATACGTAAAGGTGGTGACGTCCGCCGCATCGGTGCGGGGACCGTCCGCCGCCACCACCCGGCCATACTCGTCGTGGGTCCAGCTCCAGGCGCGCGTCAAGGCACCCGCCGTGATCGTCCGGGTCAGCCGGTTGCCTTGGGCGTCGTAGGTGAAGTGGGTGATCCGGTCCAGTCCCGCGATCCCCGACGGCTCGGTGATTCGTGTCGGCAGCCGGAACCGGTCATGCCATTCGGTGGCGATCGTGCGGGTCGCCGCCGTCGGCGTGCCCGTCGCCGTCAGCCCCTCGGTGCGCGACGTTTCGAGGTTGCGGGCCGGATCGTAAACAAAGGTCGTCTGATGGCCGTTGAAGTCCGTGCGCGACGCCAGGTTGCCATGAACATCATAGGTGGAGGTTGAGGTGACCGTGCCGGAGATCGCCCCAGGTTGAGTGGTGGTTCCAATCTTGAGGACGCCATTGGCGTTGGTGAACCAATAATCTCGCTGGGTTCCTAGGGGATCCGTGACGATCCTCCGCCAACTTGCATGGTATGAAAGCTGGTGGGAATTGGCGCCTCCGGCATGTTGGGTTGAAATGCCCCTGCCATAAAAATCGTAGGCGAAGGTTGCAAAACGCTGCCCGTTCTCGTCGACGATGCCCGTCAGCAGGGCGGGATGGAGCGTGTCTTCATAAAGATAGGTACGGGTTTGCTGGTCGGGATACGTGACCGAGAGCCAACGGTCGTCCGCGTCATGGCGGTAGGTGTAGACTTGGCCGGCGGGGTCGGTCAGCGTCGCCAACCGATGCTGATCGTCATACGTCAACGTCAGCCGGCGCCCGAACGGATCGGTGACGGTGGAGAGATAACCCATCGCGTCGTAAGCCAGCGTGGTGCTGAGCCCCGCCCGGGTGGTGATCGACTGCAGCTTGCCGGCGCGGTCGTAAAGCTCCACCGAGTCGTCCGCCAGCGTCAGCTTCCAGCCTTGAGCGACGCCGTTGGCCGCGAGCGCGGTCAGGGTTTCGGCCCCGCCCTGATAGTTTTGCAGGGCCCGGCCATTGAGATCAAAGTCGATGACGGTGCCATCGGGCCGTTGCGCCGAGGCCAGGGTATACGGATTCGGCTCAGCTTCGATAAGGAGGCGGTCATACGTGTGCCGCCAATAATTGGCATGGCTCGCCTTGGTGGTCGTTGCGACGGTCCGGTAATAACAACCGGGGCTGTAAAAATAGCGCGCGAACTCCAATCCACCGAGTCCCCCTTGACGAAAATCCAGCTCGACTTGTCGCTTCGCCCCGTCGGCCGCGCAAATGGGATTGCCAAACGAAGGACAATTGGACGCCGCCACTTGGACACATTCCATTTCTCCGGCGGCGTTCGTGCGGCTTTGATAATTGGCAAGACATTTCGCATCGCGGTCGCGTCTGAGAGTAATAATGGGTGTTATCGGTATGGCGCACTGATTTCCCCCCAAGCCGGCATAAGTCCGAAAGCGACCGCTCGTTAAGGGGATGGAACCCAGATGTGTCTTACGGTACCTTTCGGACGGGGCGGAACAATTCCCGTCGCTGTAAATACCACCCCAACCCGAGTCCTCAACCAAAGCAGGCATAGGGCATGGAAGATTGAGTAATCGAACAAAATTATGGTTCTTCGAGGGTTCTTGTGGAGCTAGGCGAAACTGATTAACACTCGTTGCTTGAAGTTGACAAAGTTGCGAAAACCGTAGCCCATCCGTTTCACTGTTTTGATCGAATTGTTAATACCCTCGATAATGCTGGTCGTGAATCGATGAGCGAAGTAGTTTAATACATACTCTTGCCAGTCATTGAGCATATAGAGGAATTTGTTCAGATGTTTATTTTGCATTTGCTTGGCATTTTCCATCCATTGATTTAATTCGATTTTGCCGCGCTCTCGACTGAGCCGTCGATTGACAATAGAACGAAAACTCTCTTTATGCTCATAGATCAACTTGAGTTGAGGTGAGCGTGGAAATGCGCGAGCCAATTTCTTTTTTTGATCGGCGGTCAAATCTTCGGCATTCTTGAGTAAGACCCATTTCAGGCGCTTGAAGTCGTCTTGATCTTTAAATTGTCGGCGCAAATTTTTTCGCTGATTATCGAGTGCTTTGTTAAGATGGCTGAAAAAATGAAATCGATCAACTACCAGGGTTGCGTTCGGAAATACCGCTTTGGCCGTATTGAGGAATCCTTGCCACATATCCGAGCAGAACACTTCGATCCCTTCGCGCCAGCCAGCTCCTCTGTTTTTAAAGTATTCAATCAATTTTTTCTGGTCACGATAGTCCAAAATATCAATTATTTCAACACGTTCTAAATCAACAATCACGGTAGCAAAATCACGATGCCCTTTTTTGATCGCAATTTCATCCATTCCCACCACCCGTATTTTCACCGAAGGACGCCCATCAATTTCTTTCCGCGCCCCACGCCGACAGATTTCGTTAACGGTTTGCCAAACCAGATTTTCTTGGACGCTGATTTTGAGGATCGTACCGGCTTTGCAGCATTCATAAACATAGCGCTCATAGCGGTGAGTCATCGTTCTCTTCGGATCAAAAAAACTAAAGCGCTCGTTAAAATACCGATCACAATCCGGACAATAAAATTGCCGCTGCTGTAAATGCAAATACACCTCTTTACCCGTGATCGGTAAATCTCGAACCTGCCGCTCATAGGTCTGGTTAACCACCTGTCTTTTGTTCAAACAATGCGGATAAATGGCTTCTTCAAAAACCGATCTTCAATAAATGTGAAGACTTTGCTCTTGCCACTCGACACGATCCACTTGGATTTCTTTAATCCCCAAAATCGACTCAAAAACTTCGGACTCTGTCATTCGGATTTATCCAGTCATTTCGCTTTGGCTTCAACTATCGAAACCCATCAAAGAAAACTAACTGCACTTAAATGATTCATATCTGGCCTCGGCTCCACAAGAATCCTCGAAGAACCAAAAATTCATTATTTGGAAAAAATTCAGTCAAGAAAAAACCCCAAGGTCAAATGCTCAGGCTTGCGTTTCCTCGTCACCGCCGCCTGTTCCGCTGGGATGCGCGTCTGCATCAGCGAGCACCCTCGCTCCCTCAGTATCACCACCATCGCCCTGTAGACCTCGGTCCCATTTTTTATCCAGTTTATCCTGTTTATCCTGTTTATCTAGTTTATCAAGTGCACCAACCACAAGTCAGGGTTACTTGCGTCCACCGGCAATCTGTTCGCTGACTTGACCGTATTCAAGGTTCACGCCTCAATCATCGCGCCCACCGCCAACGCCAATTTCGTCGCCACCATCTTGCGCGGGGTCGGGTGGGCTTTCCGCAACCTTCGTTCCATCTCCGCCGCAAGCCGCCGAACCGCTCCCACCATCCCTTCACCTCCTCGGTTCAAACCACCCAAAAGTTCAACTCAAAACTGACGGGCATTGAAGACCGCGAGGCACAACGTGGTGAGTTTGGGCCATAGTCGCTAGAATGCCCCGCCTTGCCGACCGCAAAATTACAAGGAGCACCCTTGGACATTTTATTGATTCTCAAGGCGCTGATACTCGGTTTGGTGGAAGCCGCCTCGGAGTTCTTGCCAATTTCCAGCACGGGACATCTGATTATCATAGGGGATTTCCTGGCGTTCACCGGGCCGCGCGCCGAGACCTTCGAAATTTTCATTCAATTGGGGGCGATTCTCGCCGTGGTCTGGATTTACCGCGAGCGATTGCTCGACATCGTCATCAACGTGGATTGGGATCCCAAGGTGCAACGGTTGGTGCTGAATCTGGCGATTGCCTTCATGCCGGCGGCGGTGCTGGGATTCCTATTCCACAAGTACATCACTCAACATTTATTCAACCCGGTCAGCGTGGCCATGGCACTGGTGTTGGGCGGCGTCAGCATTCTGCTGATCGAGCGCTTTGCCCGAACGGGTCGGGTGTTGGCGGTGGACGGTATGCACTGGAAAGATGCGGTGTGGGTTGGTGTCGCCCAGAGCGTGGCGCTGTTTCCGGGCGTGTCGCGGTCGGGCGCGACGATCATGGGGGGAATGCTGAGCGGAATGTCGCGGTTCGCGGCGACCGAGTTTTCGTTTTTCCTGGCGATTCCCACCATGTTCGCCGCGACCTTTTACAGCCTTTATAAGGAGTGGCACAACCTGGCTCTGACGGATGTACCGATGTTCGCGGTGGGGTTCGTGGCGGCGTTCCTGGGCGGACTGGTGGTGGTGCGGTTTCTGCTGGCCTATGTTGGCCAGAACAGCTTCGCCCCGTTCGCCTGGTACCGGATCGTGTTTGGCGGCCTATTGCTGGTCTATTTTCACTATCATCCTTGGGTGGGCAAAGGCGGATGAGCGGGATCGAGCATGAATCGGAAGAGAGTAGCATGGTGATGCAGATATTTTCCGAGGCATGGATGCGCGAGTACGCGCGGTTGTGGAACGCGGAGCAAGACATGGTCCGGGAACTGGCCCAGCAACGGTTCAGCGCGGCGGTTGGGTATGGTTTCCCGGACCAGCCCACGCCGCGCGGCTTGCTGGTGGTGGTGCGCGGCGTCGCCGAACAGGCCGGCGGTTACGATGGCCGGGAGCTGGACTGGGATTTGCGCGCCAGCGCGGCGGACTGGATCGAATGGCTGGGGCAGGGCTTTGAGCTGTCGCGTATCCTGGTCGCGGTCGGCGCGCGGCGCTTGCAACTTTGGAAGGGCGACCATAAACGCATTCTGCGCAAACCGCCATTGGTCGGCGCCTTGCTGCGGGCGTTCGCGCTGATGCCCGAGGTGCGGGTTTAGGTGAAATGGGGCCAGGCACAGCTTGAAAGGATTGCCCTATTTAAGGGCGTTTCGTATCCGATATGCACTAATATGGTGCTTGACGAGGTGTGGTTCCCAGGTAGGTCATAATCCAATAAATTGATTTTAATAAGTTTTATAGAATGGCTTTGAATTTGCCTGTCCCTGTCGGTTTTAATCCATCACCGAGCGGACGATGACCCGGAATGGGGCGCGCGTCCCTGACAACGCGAACGATCAGAGACAGGCATCATGAACCATAACCATAAATGGACCTTGACAATTCTCCTTCCCGGCTTTTTGGCGTCATGGGCGTCCGGAACGGCATGGGCGCAAGACGCCACGCCACTTAGCCCTGGCAATACGGCCTGGATTCTCACGGCGACGGCGCTGGTGTTGTTCATGACCTTGCCGGGACTGTCGCTGTTCTACGGCGGATTGGTGCGAACCAAGAACGTGCTGTCGGTCCTCATGCAATGCTTCGCCATTACCTGCCTGGTTTCGCTGCTGTGGTTCGTTTATGCCTACAGCCTCGCGTTTGGGACCGGCAACGCCTGGATTGGTGGTTTCGACAAGCTGTTCATGATCGGGGTCGAGGAAAATTCCCTGACCGGCGACATTCCAGAAACCGTGTTCTCCATGTTCCAACTGACCTTCGCCATCATTACCCCGGCGCTGGTGGTCGGCGCCTTCGCCGAACGGATGAAGTTCTCGGCCATGCTGCTGTTCAGTACCCTATGGTTGACGCTGGTCTATGCGCCGGTGGCGCATTGGGTGTGGGGCGGGGGCTGGCTGGGCCAGATGGGCGTGCTGGACTTCGCCGGCGGGATCGTGGTGCATATCACCGCCGGCGTGGCCGCGCTGGTGGCCGCCCTGGTGTTGGGCCAGCGGCACGGCTTCCCGACCACCGCCATGCCGCCCCACAACATGACGATGGTGGTGACCGGAGCTGGCATGTTGTGGGTGGGCTGGTTCGGGTTCAACGCCGGCAGTGCGCTGGCGGCCAACGGCAACGCCGGCATGGCGATGATGGCGACGCATCTGTCCGCCGCCGCCGGGTCGCTGGCGTGGATGACGATGGAATGGATACGCTTCGGCAAACCGAGCGTGCTCGGCATCGTGACCGGCATGGTGGCGGGCCTGGGCACCATCACCCCAGCCTCGGGCTACGTGGGGCCGGCCGGCGCGGTGGTCATCGGCGCGGTCGCGGGGTTTGCGTGTTTCAACGCCACCCAATTTCTCAAGCGGGTGCTGAAGGTGGACGATTCCCTGGACGTGTTTCCGGTGCATGGCGTGGGTGGGATGCTCGGAACCCTGGCGGCGGGCGTGTTCGCCTCCACCGAACTTGGCCTGTTCAAGGGCCAGGGCTTCGCCTCGGGGATTGGCGGCATGGGGCAGCAACTGGGCGTGCAGTTCGTGGGGGTGATCGCCACGGTGGCCTACACGGCGGTCGTGACTTTCGTCGTGCTCAAGTTGGTGGAGGCACTGGTCGGTTTACGGGTCGGTCGCGAAGAGGAAATCGGCGGTCTGGACATCGCCCTGCACGAGGAACGGGGTTACGATCTGTAGAGTGGTTGCCGGTGGCTCGGTGCCCGGAGTGGCGGAGTCGCAAACCACCCGGCTGTCGCGCGCCGCTCTTCCCTGGCCAGCGAAGGGAACGGGTTTACCGCTCCACCAGCGCCGCGCGCATTCGCTCCAACCCTTCCGCCAGCCGATCGCGCGGGCAGCCGAAGTTCAACCGCACGAAACCATCGCCGCCAGGACCGAAGGTTGCGCCATCGTTCAGCGCCACGCCGGCTTTTCGCAGGAGAAACTCATGGGGATTGCCGGACAGGTCAACGTCCCGACAATCCAGCCAGGCTAGGTAAGTCGCCTCGGGAACCGTGACGCGCACGCCCGGCAGATGACGGGCGACGTACTCGACCACGTAATCCCGGTTGGCGGTCAGATAGACCAGCAATTCCCGCAGCCAGTCGTCGCCGTGCCGATAGGCCGCCAGCGCGGCGCGCAGACCCAGAATGTTCGCGTCCGGTACGATGCCGCGCATCGCCTGTTTGAAGCGTCGCCGCAGTTCGGGATTCTGGATGATGGCGAAGCTCGCGCCCAGGCCGGCGATGTTGAAGGTTTTGCTGGGCGCCATGAGGGTGATGCAGCGTTGGGCGATTTCCGGCGCCAGCGTGGCCAGCGGGACATGCCGCCGCCCGTCCAGCAGCAAATCACAGTGAATCTCGTCCGAGCAAATCGTCAGATCGTGACGCTCGCAGATCGCCGCCAGTCGCTGCAACTCCGCGCGAGTGAACGTTCGCCCGACTGGATTGTGCGGATGGCAGAGGATGAACAACTGGGTGCGCGGACCAATGGTCGCTTCGAACGTCGTGTCATCGAACCCGTAGTACAGCCGCCCGTCACGTATTGCCGCCGTCAGTTCGGCGGTGACCAGCTCCCGACCCTGATAGCCCGGCGCGGTTAGAAACGGGGGGTAAACCGGGGTTTGCACCAGCACCGCGTCGCCCGGTTCGCCGACCGCCCGGCACGCCACGTTCAGACCGCAGACCAAGCCTGGCAGATGGACGATCTGCTCCGGCGTGACCGTCCAGCGATACAGGGCATTCATCCGCGCGCAAATCGTTTCCGTCAACGCCTCCGGTGGCGCGCCGTAGCCGAACACGCCGTGCGCGACTCGTTCGTGCAACGCCGCCAGGACCGGTTCTGGCGAGACGAAGTCCATGTCGGCCACCCACAGCGGCAAGGCGTTGCCGTAGCGTTGCCATTTCAGGCTGTCGGTGCCGTGCCGGTCGGGCGCGCGGTCAAAATCGTAAGGCATGGGGTGGAACACCCTCGCGCGGTGCGCGGAAGTTGGGGGATCAAACCAGATCGTACATTTGACGTAGATGGCCGTATACCATGCTGGACACGTCCCGGATGACGTTGCCGCGCGCCGCTTGCCAGGCCATGTAGCTTTGGGTCGGCCGAGCCTTTTCGATGATGCCGATGAAGGTGTAGGGGTAGTTACGGCCGTCGCGGCCTCGGGCGACCAGGATGCCCATGTCGCCGCACAAGCGGGCGGTGGTGCCGGTCTTGTCGATGACCGCGGTTCCACGCGGTACGCCGGTCGCGCCGGTGTAGATGCGGTCGCGATTCGGCAGATACATGAGGCGCCGAAGTTCGGCGGAGTAGGGCAATTGGTCGTACCAGAGCGCCTGGAGGAAGCGGTGATAATCAAGGGCGGACGCCCGGTTGCGATAAGTGCGACCACCATTGGGAATGGACTCGACGATCCGGGTTTGCCGAAACACACCGGGATAGCGCCGCTTGAGGGTATGTTCCGCCTCGGCGGGGCCGGAGCGACCACTGGTCCGGTTCAATAGCTCGATGAAATAGTTGGTGGCCCGATTGTCGCTGTGCTGGATCATTGCTTCCATCCGCTGGCGATGGAAGGGAGTGTATTCAAGTTGCCCCTCCTGAACCTTGTGGAAAAACGCCAGGGCGATAAAGGGCTTGATCATGCTGGCGCTCTGGTACGACAGACCGGCGTTGATGGTGACCAGGAAGCGCCGGCTGGTGAAGTCGTAAACCAGCCAGGCGGTACGTTCGTTGCCCGCCAGTCGGCCCGTTTGGCGCAGATGCGCCACGTAACGCTCGATGGTGGCGTTCAGGTCAGTCGTGGTCCAAGGCCGCGCCCAGGAAGGGGTCGGTGGCTGGCTCCAGGATCGTGTTGGTGGTGGACTCCAGGGTTGGGTTGGTGGCTGGCTCCAGTAGCGAGTTGGTGGCCGGTTCCAGGATTGAGGCGCGCGCCTTGGCCATTGGGGAGGGGCCACCATGGGAGGTTCGTCCCACCATCCATCCGCCGCATCGGATTTTGGGGCGAAGCCGAGACCGGTGGTGGTGACCAGGGCCGCTAGCCGGGCAAGGAACGCGCGCCGAGAACCGTCGAGGGCCGTGGGGATTTCGACGCTGGATTCCGGCTTGGAGGATCGGAGGAAGAGCATGGGAGGTAGCCTCCAACGAGTGATGAGGTTGGCTTGTCGATTATGGGTCGGAAACATGAAAATCGACAATGACCGGGTAATGATCGGAACCGATGGCTGGACCGATTTCCCGATGCCGAATCCGGATGCCATCGGAAAAGAGGACGTGGTCGATGGGAATCCAGAGAAGTGGCCACCCGGCGGGCCAAGACGGCTGGATGCCATGCCCGCGTCGGCTGTCGCGCAGACCGGCATCGGCGAGTAACCGGCTAAACCAGGGCGACCAAGGCGAAAGGTTGAGATCACCGAGCACTAACGAGGGAGTTTGGCTCTGGCGGACCTGAGCAGCCAGCGCGCGCAATTGCCGGTTGCGACCCTCGGCCAGATCGATGCTGACTGGTGGCCAGAGGTGAGCGCCAATGAGGGTGAACGGGCGCGCGGCGGCGATGATTGTCGCCACGATGGCGGGCGGACTTGCCTTGTCGTCGAAGCGGATGATCTGGCCCTGAGCAAGAGGATGGCGACTGAACAGGGCGATGCCGAACAGATCGTCGCGAGGTTCGGCCAGACGATGCGGGTAGCGTTGGCCCAAATCGCGTAACCGGTCGAGCAACCACGGTGTCGCTTCCACCAGCACGACGATGTCGGGATCGGCGGCGGCGATCAGGTCCCGAATGCGTTGGAAATCGCGGTTCTCCGCGTTCACGTTGGCGAGTAGGGCGCGCAAGGTTGGTGAATTCCCGGCGGCGATGGTGGGTGTTGCTGGAATTTCTTCCCAGAATGCCGGAATGAGGAACGCCAGGTTGAGCAAGGCGAACGCCCCGAACAGCGTCGGCCAGCGCCACTGGCGCAGCGTCAGCAGGATCAGGGCGAATCCGCCCAGGGCGAGCGCGTATTGCGCCCGAAAATGGGTGGTGAGTTCAAATCCCCACCAGAATGAGCCGGCGAAGCTGGTCAGTGTGGCCAGGCAAGCCAGAAGGCCAGCGGCGGTCAGTAGTCCGATGAAGCTGACGCGCGGTTTCATATTAGGGAAAACCATTATTGAGTTGGAGAAATCACTTATTTACTTCGAGATTTCAAAACTTGATATTAACCTCCCCGAAGTAAGGCTTAGCTATAACATCCTATAAAAATCAATAAGATAGGCGCCGGGGGAGAGACGGCGCCGCTACCATCAAAGTGAGGAAACTTCGAATGAAAAACGAAATTACTCGGCCGGTGAAAGCCAGGCGCTATGGAAGCGAAGGGCTGATGCCGGTGGATAAGCATAGCTGTCCCTATCGCGGCGCGGCGTCTTGCGTCAGCGCGAGTGGGGGTAGCTATTGCGGCGGTTATGGTGGAGACGCCCCGATCAAGGGTACGCAGATGTATTCGGTCCGATGCCTGGAGGAGAATGGCGCGGATTTCGTTCCGTATGGCTGGCCGGGCGTGTTGCGTCGCGTGATTCATCATCCCTGGTCCCCTCGTTGAAAGGCGGTCCCGCGAGAACGCCCGTTGTGGGCAGGGGTAGCGAGGAATTGTAAGGCGCCAAGCGCCGGAGTGGGTTGTCGAGGTTGGGGGCGGAGGCTCGGCGTCGGGTCGAGCCTCCGCCTTCGTTTTACCCGCTTATTTTTCGACTGTGACCCGCACTTTCCGGTCGTCTTGCCACTCGCCGACGATCCGCTGGCCGTTTTCGTACAACACGCCCCGACCCTCCTTGCGGCCGTTGCGCCATTCGCCCTCATAGCGGTCGCCGTTGCGGTAGTAGTAAATGCCTTGGCCGTTGGGCTGGTCGCTGGCGAAATCGCCGACGTACTTGTCGCCGTTGGCGTAAAGATACGTGCCCTGACCTTCCTTGCGGCCGTTGCGCCACTCGCCCTCATAGCGGTTACCGCTGCGGTAGTAGTAGGTGCCCTGGCCGTTGATCACGTTGTTGCGCCATTCGCCGACGTATTTCTCGCCACGGCTGGCATACACGTAAGTCCCTTGGCCATGCATCTTGGCGTTGCGAAACTCCCCGGAATATTCACCATCCGGATGGCGGTAGGCGCCTTCGCCATTCTGGCAATTGCCGCGTAGACAGCCGGGTGCGGTGGATGGGGCGCCCTGGGTGGGCTGGGTTTCCGCGGCGCGGGGGCGAGACGGTTCCGGTTCCGGTTCCGGTTCCGGTTTCGGTTCCGGCGGACGGGCGGTGGGTTTGACGGCGGCGACCTCCGTCCGCTTGGGGGCCAGGGTTGCCGAAAGCGTGCTTTCGTCGCCGGCGCTTAGGTTCACCTGCCCGTTCCAGTCGGCGTGGCCTTCCAAGTGGACCCGGACCTTGTAGGAACCGGGTTTCAGCTCCACTTCCAGCGGCGTCGTGCCGACGTTCCGGCCGTTGATCAGCACCTCGGCCTCCGCCTGGTCGGCGCGAACGAACAGCCGGGCCGGTACGCCGGGTTGCGTTTGCAACTGCTTCAGTTTGGCTTGGGCCGCCGAGGCCTGCCGGCTTTTAGGATAGCTCGTCAGAAACTGCTGGATTTCAGCGGGATCGTTACTGTTCCTGATCGCCGCCCAGGCCTGTTCGGCGGTGCGCGGCGCGGTCGTGGTTCCAGATGTCGGCGGGCGTTCTTCCAGGATGCCCTGCGGTGCGGTCGTTATCTGCAAGCTGACCCCTTCCTTGGTTTCGGTTCGGGACAGTCGGGTGTAGCGATCCTGGGCGATGACCTGAGTTTCGGGTTCGGGCGCGATGGCTCGAGGCGCCGGAGCGGATTCGGCGGGTTGCGGAACCGAGACCAGGTTGATCGGTGGTGGCCCCACCTCGGATTTCGGTTCGGGTTTCGGGGGTGGCTCCGCCTGAGCCACGCGAGGGCGAGGCGGTTCCGGTTCCTGTTCCGATTCAGTGGCGCGGGGTGGCGGCGGGCTGACGGGTTTTTGCGCCTGGGCCAGTTGTTCGCGCAACCCGGCCAGCCGGTGGTCGCTTCGGTTGAGCCGCTCCAATCGGTCGAGCGAACTTCTTGCCGCCTTGACATCGCCTCGGCGCACAGCTTCGGCCGCCAGATCGGCGTAGTGGTCGGCGATCCGCTCCATGCCAGCGCGCGCCTCGGCGTTGCCAGGATCGCGCTGGAGGACGTCGCCGTAGCAGTCGGCGGCGTTGCCACCCTTACCGCTGGTCAACCGGTTGGCTTGCAGGTGGGCGGCGCATTCCCGCAGTCGGACGGCGATCCGGTCCACGGGTTCGGTCGGCGGCTGAACCGGAGGAGGTAGCGCCTTGGCCTCGCGCAGTTGCTTGCGAACCTGGTCGCGCAGCGCCAGCAGTCGGCTGTGGTCGGGGACCTGTTGCAGACCCTGCTCGATATGCAGGAGGCTGGTTTCGTAGGCGCGGTCGCGCTGCGCGTCCAGCGCTCGGGCCAGAAACTCGTCGGCTTGCGCGCGGTGCTGTTCGGCCTCGGCGCGCAGGCGGGCTGTTTGCTCGGCCTTGCGCTGTTCCTCCTGGCGGGCCGTCGCTTCCTGAGCTAGGCGCTTGGCCTGTTGCTCTCGCACGTCGCGCCCGAGGGCCAGCAGAGCAGGATGGCCGGGCATGGCCCGCAAGCCCTCTTCGATCCGCGCCAGACTGAGCTCCAGCGCGCCTTCCTGGCGCGCGCGCTGCGCCTGCTCCAAAAATTGCTCGGCCCGCAATTCGGCTTGCAGCCGCTGTTCCTCCTCGGCTTGCCGAGTCCGGGCGGCTTCAAGTTGTCGGTTGACCGCCTCGCGCAACACCGGTAGATCGGGATGGTTGGGCGCGAGTCGCGAAGCCTGTTCGATCAGAGCGCGACTTTCCTCCAGCACGCCTTCCTGTTGTCGCTGGCGGGCCTGGACGAGGAGTTGGTCGGCTTCGACACGACGTTGGGCAGTCACATCAACGGTGGGGGGGGCGCCGGGTGGGGTAACGACGACGGACGGAATGGGTTTCGGCGGCTCCTGGGACCAGTAGAGATATCCGCCGCCCGCCAGCGTCAGTCCGGCCAGCGTTGCCGCCAGCGCGCCGATTTTCCAGCCGAACCGGCGCGGCGACCGGCCGGCCGAAGCGATGGGAATCGGGGTTGGTCGGGTAAGGTCAGCGATATCGAGCGGAGCGATCGGGAGAGTTTCCGGACGATCCAGAGTGGCGATGAATTCCTGACCGGTTTGAAAGCGCCGGCTGGGGTCCTTGTCCAGCAGCTTATTGATGATCGGCTGAAAGCGGTGCAACCTTGGCGGCAGTTCGGGAACCGGCGCGGTCACGTGCATCATCGCCAGGGCGAAACTGTCCTCGGCGGTGTAGGGCGCGTTGCCAGTGAGCATTTCGTAGAACAGCACGCCGAAGCTGTACAGATCGGAGCGGGCGTCCACCGCTTGGCCGCGGATCTGTTCCGGACTCATGTAGCGGGGCGTACCGAGAGACAGGCCGGTACGGGTCATGATGGTGCTGCCGCCAAGGGTCTTGGCGATGCCAAAGTCGGTGAGCACCGGGCAGCCGTTTTCGCGGAACAGGATGTTTTGCGGCTTGATATCGCGGTGGATGATGCCGCGATGGTGAGCGTAATGCAGGGCGCTGGCGATGGCTCGGGCGATGGCCAGGCTTTCGTCGAGTGGCAGACCGTTGCGGATACGGTGTTGCAAGGTATCGCCGGGCAGATACTCCATGGACAGGTAGTAGGTGCCCTCGTAAGAGGCGATGTCGTAGACGGTGACGATGTACGGGTCGCTGAGCTGGGCGATGATGCGGCCTTCCCGCATGAAGCGCTGCGCGAATTCCTCATCGGTGGTGAGAACGGGCTTGATGACCTTCAACGCAACGCGGCGATGCAGCGACTCTTGCAGGGCAAGATAGACGATCGCCATGCCGCCTTGGCCAAGCTGGCGCTCGATCTGATAGCCTGGAATGTGCATGTTTGAATTCCATAACTTAGGGTCGGTGGCCGCGATCCGGCGGCGCATGGATTCCCGCATCGGTCACTGTCGCGCCGCGCTGGGTGGCATCCCTGGACGGAGTGGCCAGGGCGGACACGGCGCCGGACCGTCGTCGCGGTATGATATACCTGTGTAGTGTAGGTAATCGGCGGGTTTCCGGCAAAAGGCACTACGGAGTTTTAGCAATTCCCATGCCGCTCGGTCGATCATGAACCCCGCGATGTGCTGTCGCCGCTCAAACCTGGGATTTTTTCAGTATGTCTGGCAATACCTTTGGCAAGTTGTTCGCGGTTACCACCTTCGGCGAAAGCCACGGCCCGGCGCTGGGCGCGATCGTGGACGGTTGTCCGCCGGGCTTGGCCCTGACCGAGGCGGATTTGCAACGCGATTTGGACCGTCGCCGACCCGGTCAAAGTCGTCATACCACCCAACGCCGCGAGCCGGACGTGGTTCGTATCCTGTCCGGGGTGTTCGAAGGCCGCACCACCGGCACGCCGATTGGGTTGTTGATCGAGAATGTGGATCAGCGTTCCAAGGATTACGGCGAGATCATGGACCGGTTCCGGCCGGGGCACGCGGATTATCCCTATCATCATAAGTACGGCCTGCGCGATTATCGGGGCGGGGGTCGCGCCTCGGCGCGGGAAACGGCGCTGCGGGTGGCGGCTGGGGCCATCGCCAAAAAGTATCTGTGGGAACGCTACGGGGTTCGAGTGCGTGGCTACTTGGCCCAGCTTGGTCCGATTCGACCGGCCAGAGTGGTCTGGGAAGCGGTGGACGATAACCCGTTTTTTTGCCCGGACCCCGATCGGGTGCCGGAGTTGGAGCGGTTCATGGACGCGTTGCGCAAGTCCGGCGATTCCATCGGCGCGCGGGTGACGGTGGTGGCCAGCGGCGCGCCGGTGGGTTGGGGCGAGCCGGTGTTCGACCGGCTGGATGCCGACATCGCTCACGCGCTGATGGGCATCAACGCGGTCAAGGGCGTGGAAATCGGCGCGGGTTTCGCCTGCGTGGAGCAACGCGGCACCGAGCATCGTGACGAATTGACGCCCGCGGGATTCTTGAGCAATCACGCGGGCGGGGTGCTGGGTGGCATTTCCACTGGCCAGGATATCGTCGCCAGCATCGCCCTGAAGCCGACTTCCAGCATTCGCTTGCCGGGGCGGACCATCGACATTCATGGCGAGCCGGTGGAGGTGGTGACCAAGGGCCGCCACGATCCCTGTGTCGGCATCCGCGCCACGCCCATCGCCGAGGCGATGTTGGCGCTGGTGTTGATGGATCACGCCTTGCGCCACCGCGCTCAGAATCTGGACGTGCGGGTCGCCACACCGGTCATTGCCGACGCCGCCCCGCGTGAGGGCGGCGGTTGAGCGACCGCGCGAAGACCTTTCTACCCGTGTTAACCCCGCGCTTGTACCTGCGCCTGTCGGGTTTCTATCTGTTTTATTTCGCCACCCTGGGCGTGTTGCTGCCGTACTGGGGCTTATATCTGCGGGCGCTGGGGTTCGAGCCGGCCCGGATCGGCGAGTTGATGGCGATTCCACAGGCGACCAAGCTGGTGGCGCCCAGCCTGTGGGGCTGGCTGGCCGACCGGAGCGGTCGGCGGATGCGCGTCGTCCGCTGGGCCTGTCTGGCGGCGGCGCTGAGTTTCGGCGGAGTATACGCGGCGGGCGGTTCGTACCTGGGACTGGCGCTGGTGACGCTGCTGTTCAGCTTTTTCTGGAACGCGGCCCTGCCGCAGTTCGAGGCAGTCACGCTCAACCACCTGGGCGAGCACGTTCATCGTTACAGCCGGGTTCGGTTGTGGGGGTCGGTGGGGTTTATCGGCGCGGCGGTCGGCGTGGGGTTCCTGGTCCAGGATTGGGGCGTCGGCCTGGTGCCGGCGCTGCTGTGGGGGCTGTTCGCCGCGCTATGGCTGAACAGCCTACTGGTCGCGGAATCGCCGGCGACGCCGACCGGTCATGCCACGCCGCCGCTCGGCCAGGTTTTGCGCCAACCGGCGGTGATCGCCTTCTTCGTCGCCTGTTTTCTCCATCAGGCCGCGCACGGACCGTATTACGGCTTCTTTTCGCTGTACCTGGAAACCCTCGGCTATTCGCGCGAGTTCATCGGCCTGATGTGGGGCTTGGGCGTGGCGGCGGAAGTGGGTTTGTTCCTGCTGATGCCGCGCTGGCTGCCGCGCTTCGGGCCGCGCCGGTTGCTGCTGGCGGCGCTGGCGCTAGCGGTGTTGCGCTGGTTGTTGATCGGCCATTTCGCCCGCGAGCTGCCGATCCTTTGGTTCGCCCAGACCCTGCACGCCTTCAGCTTCGGCGTGTTTCACGCCGTGTCCATGCACCTGGTTCACCAGTTTTTTCCCGGCGCGCTCCAGGGGCGCGGACAGGCGCTGTACAGCAGCCTGAGCTTCGGCGCGGGCAACGCGGTGGGCAATCTCGCCGCCGGCTATCTATGGGCGGGCCTGGGACCGACGGCGATGTACGATCTGGCGGCGGCGTTGGGTATGCTAGCCTGGCTGACCGCGTGGCGAGGGCTGGGCGACGCCGCCCGTTCGGGCGGCCCATTGCGGTAGTTCTTGGGTCGATCAGGCCAGTTTCCGGTATTTGATCCGGTGCGGCTGATCGGCTTCCACGCCCAGCCGGCGCTTGCGGTCGGCTTCGTAATCGGCGTAGTTGCCCTCGAACCACACCACTTGCGAATCGCCCTCAAAGGCCAGGATGTGGGTGGCGATGCGGTCCAGAAACCAGCGGTCGTGGGAAATGATCACCGCGCAACCGGCGAAGGCCAGCAGCGCTTCCTCCAGCGCTCGCAGCGTTTCCACGTCCAGATCGTTGGTCGGTTCGTCCAGCAGCAACACGTTGCCGCCGCTTCTCAACAGCTTGGCGAGATGAACGCGGTTGCGCTCGCCACCGGACAGGTCCTTGACGAACTTTTGCTGGTCCGGCCCCTTGAAGTTGAAGCGGCTGACATAGGCCCGTGAGTTGATTTGGTAGTTGCCGATGGCGATGACGTCCAGCCCGTCGGAGATTTCCTGCCAGACCGTCTTGTCGGGGGCGAGGCTATCGCGCGACTGGTCCACGTGGGCCAGCTTGACGGTATCGCCGATCCGCAACGTCCCGCTGTCGGGTTGCTCCTGCCCGACCAGCATCCGGAACAGGGTGGTCTTACCGGCGCCATTGGGACCGATCACGCCGACGATGCCGCCCTTGGGCAGCTTGAAATCGAGATCGTCGATCAGCAGCCGGTCGCCGAAGCCCTTGCGCAGATTCGCGGCCTCGACCACCAGTTCGCCCAGGCGCGGTCCGGGGGGGATGTACAGCTCCTGGGTTTCGTTGCGTTTCTGAAATTCCTGCGATTCCAGTTCCTCGAAGCGGGCGATGCGAGCCTTGCTCTTGGCGTGACGACCCTTGGGATTGGCGCGCACCCATTCCAACTCCGCCTTCATCGCCTTGATGTGCGCGGTTTCCTGCCGCTCCTCGATTTCTAGCCGCTTCTCCTTCTGCTCCAGCCAGGAGGAGTAGTTGCCTTCCCACGGGATACCACGCCCGCGATCCAGCTCCAGAATCCAGCCGGCGACATTGTCGAGGAAATAGCGGTCGTGGGTGACCGCGACCACGGTGCCGGGATAATCCTGGAGGAAACGCTCCAGCCAAGCCACGGATTCCGCGTCGAGATGGTTGGTCGGCTCGTCCAGCAGCAGCATGTCGGGCTTTGAGAGCAGCAGCCGGCACAGCGCCACCCGCCGCTTCTCGCCGCCGGACAGGGTGGTGACCTCGGCGTCCCACGGGGGCAGGCGCAACGCGTCAGCGGCCACGTCCAGGGTGCGGTCGAGGTTATGGCCGTCGGTGGCTTGCAAATGCGCTTCAAGGTCGGCCTGTTCGGCGGCCAGTTTCTCAAAATCGGCCTCCGGATCGGCGTAGGCGGCATACACCTCGTCCAATCGCGCCAAGGCTTTCTTGAGGGGCGCGACCGCTTCCTCGACGTTGCCGCGCACGTCCTTGTCGGGATCGAGTTGCGGTTCCTGCGGCAGAAAGCCGATTTTGATGCCAGGTTGTGGATGAGCTTCGCCGAGGATATCCGTATCCACGCCGGCCATGATCCGCAGCAGGGTCGATTTGCCGGAGCCGTTCAGGCCCAGCACGCCGATCTTGGCGCCAGGGAAGAACGACAGGGAAATATCCTTGAGAATCTCCCGCTTGGGTGGTACGACCTTGCCCACGCGGTTCATGGTGTAGATGTATTGGGCCATGCGCTTCGATCAGTGAGTTGGCGAAATGGGGGTAAGTATGACGCCGTCCATCGAAAATTGCTTGAGCCACGGGTTGCTCAGTGCGTATCTCCTTCGTTGGCGCGTAATGTCGACGAACGACGTTTCTCCCGCAACTCGCGCACTTCCGCCTCGCCCAGATCCGTTTTCTCCGCCAGCAATCGATCATCGGTGATCACGTCCAGCAGGTTTTGGGCGATGCGGAGGCGTTCTTCCCGTTGACCTTCCTGGCGGCCTTCCTGACGGCCTTCCTGGCGGCCTTCCTGGCGGCCTTCCTGGCGGCCTTCCTGACGGCCTTCCTGACGGCCTTCCTCCAGACCCTCGGCGAATACCTCTTGATAAAAGCGGGTCTGTTTCAATTCCACGTTGAAGATGTTCAACATTTTCCTGATCTCCTCCCGCGACAGGCGCGGCAGTTTGTACACCAGCAGGGTTTCCACCCAATCCACCAGCGCCGGGCCGCTGGGAGGACCCTGCACCGCCGGTTCCGCCAGCAACGCTTGGGCTTCGGCCACCACCACCGCTGGTGGAGCCAGCATCAATCCCAGCACCCGGATGCCCCGCGATGGCGTTGGGTTACCCAGCGCCTCTTCCAGATACACCCGTTTGACCCAGGGATGGGCCAATTGCATCTCGTAGGCCACTTCCACTGTGCCTTCCGCCGCCCGATTCGGAAACAACGTCACCGCTCGCCACGCCCGGCGCGGCGGTCGTCGGTACAGATACAGGAACAGTTCCGAAAACCAGCGGGCGTGAAAATCCGGATCGGGCTGAAACTGGGTTTCGATGAATACCAGCGGCCAATCCGGCCGGTCGTCGGGCGGTGTCAGCACGCCATCCAGCCGGAACGCCGTTTGCTTGATCTCCTCGGCGCGCAACGCATAGCCCTTCCAGGATGGATCCAACTCCGCCAGTTCCAGCACCAGCTCTGGCCAGTCCTGAAACAATCGATAAAACAGGCTATCGGTTTTCATGCCCCGAACCTTCTCGTTTCACCATGCCCTCGGTCCCGATTTCGCCGTTCGGCGCTGGCGTTTGTCGTGATCGGGCGTCGGCTGAATTTCCACCTTCCAGTTTCGGTTGCAAAACTTGGGTGAGGTTGGGCGGTTGCTCGAATTGGTCTTGCAAAAATCTGGCGTGGTTCAAAAACGAACGGGCGTTCTGGGCCGCCAGGTCGTCTGACATTTCAGCCGCCTTGCGCTGGAGCACCGCGAGGTTTTGGTGTAGCAACTCGCGGGCGGTCTTGCCGTCGGCCAGCGCCTTCCTAGCCGCGAAATCCCGGGGAATCGCCATGAAGCTCTCGATCAAGCCGGGCAGGTAATCGAGCGCGATCCGTTTGGCGCCGTGGGCGTCCTCGGTCGAGATGAAGCCGGCGGACGCCTCCATCCGTTCGATCAGGCTCCGAATCCGCGCGCACAGTTCGGTAACCGCTCGTTGCAGCGCGGAATCGAATAGTCCACCGCGATTTTCGGTGACCATCCGCATGACTCGGTTGAGGCTTTCATCGATAGCCTCCCGTTCGACCGCGATGCGCGCCATCCCACTGGCCCGCGCCTTCCGGTGTTCTAGTCGATTCCGGTCGTGGGAAAACGCCAGCCGGCCGATTTGCCAGCCCAGGCCATAGCTGCCCACCACGATCAACAGCCAGAAGGCGTCAATGATTCCGGCCCATCGGGCCAGCAGCGCCAGCGACGCCAGTCCCAAGCCGGTCAGATTGGCGGGCGAGGACAGGAAACCCGTCAGCGTTTCGGTCCAGCCGCCGCGCTTCATTGGTAGGCTCGGATTTCCCTGAATACGGTCGGCAGCCGAACCTTGCGGGCGTCGAAGGTTTTACCGTGAGTCAGCCGGGCGACTTCTTCCAGTTCCTTGACGTTGCCTTCACCGTAAAGAATGGCGAATACTGGGATATCCCGCGCCGCCGCTGGCAATTGGCGGTACGCCTGGTTGAAGCCGGCCAGGTCCAGCCCCTCGTTCGATTGACCATCGGTGAACAGCACCACCGAATACAGATACCCCGGACTTTCCGTTTTTTCGTCGGCGAGAAGTTTCAACGCCGCGAGCGCGGCGTCGTACAACCGGGTGCGGCCTTCCATCCGGAGTCCGTCGGCGTAGCGGCGGATTTGGGCGAAGGTCTCGGCCTTGGCCGAGGCATCGGATGGAACGTCGAACCGTTGCATCGGCAGAACGGTGGTGGAAAAAGGCAGCATGATCACCCGCTCTCGGCTGGCCAGCCGCGCCAACCGGCCAGTGATGGAGTCGTCGCTCCCAGCGAGAAAGTACAGGGAGTCAATCAGACCTTGCCGGCGGCCCGCCTCGTTCATCGAACCGCTAACATCCAGCACGAATACCGAGGCGATGGGCGTCCGAAACTGGTTCATGTAGGCATCGAGCAGGGCATCGGCCACCGCCCGGTCGGCGGTGAATGGCAGTTCCACCAATAGCCGGTTGCTGGGGAACAGACTGGCGGTTTGCCGGGCAACCTCGGGATTGAGCGGACGGCGCAAGGTCTTTTCCACCAACCAGCGCTGCGCTTCCGCCCCTTTCAGATAGTCCACGATCTTGCCGTAATCCGCCCGCTTGGCGTCGTTGAGCAGGAGCAGCGGGTAATCAGCGGTCGCCACGCCTTCATGCGGGTAAATCAGCACCAGCGGTTCGCGCAGCTTGCCACTCTGGTTCAAAGACAGCAGCCAGGATTCGTAGTTGATGAAGGCGTTGATCTCCGCGCCCTGCTTTTCGATGAATCGCTCCGCCAGATAGGTCGAATTGTCGCCGACCAGCTTGTAGCCGGCCAGGAACTCGCGGACCCGGTCCTTGCGCACGTCGGCCAGGGTCAGGGCTTCCGGCTTGTCGGCGAACGCCGCCGCCACGCCCATCAGCGCCATGAAGCCCTGATTCGACGAGGCCGGGTTGCTCATGGCGTAGCGCAACTGGCCTGCCTGGGCGGCTTCGGCGACGGCTTTCCAAGTGACCTTGGCGTCGCCGGTCCAGCCGAGGCGCTGGGCGTCGGACTGGGAGACGCCGATCACCAGCGGCGAGAGCATGATTTTTTCCTGCATCTTGACCCGTGCCTGCCCGGCGGGATCGGAGAGCACGTATTTGGCGTTGGCGAACCAGGCCGCGTCCGCGTCCGCCTTGCCGTTGATGACCTTGTCGGCGCTTTCCATGGTGCCGCCGAAGATGAAGCGCACCTTGCTACCCGTCGCTCGTTGGATCATGTCGGCCAGGGCTTCGGCGTCCCGCAAGTCGGAGGTCGCCAGGATGGAGAAGGCCGCCGGATCGGGCGCGGCCTTACTGTTTCCACTCGGCGCGGGCGCGTTGTCGCAGGCCGCCAGCCCCAGCGCGGCCATGGCCAGCAAAAACGCCAGGGCAATCCGAACCTGAATCGCGACTGCCGCCATTACTTTTAACGCCTCGTTCATGACTCGTCCTCCACGTTACTTCATCGCCGCCGCGACCACATCGATCATTTCCGCCATGATTTCCCCGGACGGCGGATCGACGACATCGACCACCCGTTCCTTCACCGAAAAACCCGCTCGTCCAACCGCTTCCTTGAACAACGCTGAATCGGTGCCGCGAAACCCGTACTCGACCGCGATCTTCTGCAACTTCGGATCGGTGGACAATAGTTCGCCAAGCGTCTTGGCAGTGTTGTTCAGCGCCACGAACACCTGTTTGTTGAACACTGTGGGTTTGGGATACAGCAACACGGTGTCGGCTGGAATCGGCTTGTTCGCCATCGCCATCGCCAACAGTTGAAACTCATAAAGGAAGGCCAGCGGCACCTTGCCCATGCCGATGGATAGATAATCGTCGAAAACCGTATTGCTATAATTTTCCTGAAAGCCCTGCCGCTTGAACAATTCGGCGATCTGGCCCGCCAGCCGTCGCGCCGTTTCCCGGTCGGTCACGACTTCGTAGCCGTTCAGGGCGTGGCTGGTCAGCGCCAGGTACAGCGCACCGGAATTGGAGGTACGCGGATCGGTGGTGGCGATCAGGATGCTGCGCGAAACGTCGTAGCTCTCATGTCCCGGCAAATCCTTCCAGCGTTTCTTCTGGAGCATGAAGTCGGTGATCTTGGCCAAATCCAGGTCATAGACCCGGTCACCGGCCTGGGTGGCAGCACCGTTGTTCACCAGAATTTGCGCGATCGGCTCCCATGACGCGATCACCAGGGGCGAATAGAGCGGCGAGTACGTGGTCGTCGGGAGGTTGAGTTGCTTGGCGGTCTCCGTGATCATCCGCGCCGCCAGCATGCCGGCGGACAGGAAAAACTGGGGACCGTCGGGGGTCGCCTTGACCTTGGTCGCCATTTCCCGCGAGCCGATCCGGGCGATCTCGATGTGGAGATGGTGATCGGCCAGGATTTTCTGCACCCGCGCATCCTTGAGGAACGGTTCCGCATCGACCGAAACGAAACCCTTGAGCGTTTGGGTTTGCTGTTCTTGATGGATCAATTGCTGAAGCTGACCCCGCTCGATTACGGAATAGCCAATCGTTCCGGCCAGCGCGACGGCGAACAGCGCCGTCGCGATCACCCCTGCTTTTTTCGCCATTTCATCCTCCTCAAGTCTTGCTCCCGTCCGCCGCGCCCTGGATTCTGGATGATTGGCGCCGCCGCTGGTCAAGCGCAGGCCGTTCGAACAGCGGATGGAGAAGCTCGCCGCCGGCTTGCTCGGCACGCCCGGAAGGCCGCTTTGCCGCCACGTGGTCAGAGTCGAAGCGTGATGGTCTCGATCAACCGCTTGACGAAAGTTTCGCTGTAGCCACGATCCTTCAGTTCCCACATCAGGGTATTGAGAAAGCGGGACTTGATGTAGAAGTTGAGTCGCTTTTTCTTGGCGAAGGTGAAGATTCGTTCCAGAATCTGCTCAAACTTCTTTAGGTCCTTTGGCCGGGTCAATTTCCCCAGATCCAAAACGCTTCCCGGTGGAAATTTCGTATGAAGTTCTTCGGCTACGATTTTGGCGAGCGCGACCGCTTCACGACTATCAAACCAGCGCAGCAACATGAATAGGATTCCCCCAAATCAACCCAGCGAGTTGCTAATCAGTGTATCAAAATGATGAGCATCCAGGAGCACGAACTACATGAAACAATTGTGGAATCGGTGGTTTGGCCGCTATGGTGCGGCCGAAACAAAGAATGCCTGCCTCAAACCGGGCGCAGCCGCGGAGAGTCAGCCTGAAGCCGAGCGGCTGATTGTGGAGGGCAACGTCCTGGAAGATGCCGGCCAACTGGCGGCAGCCGAGGCGCAATATCGAGCGGCGCTCAAGCTTTGTCCTGATTTCGCGCGGGGTTATGTGAATCTTGGCAATGTGCAGGCCGCGCGAGAACAGCCTGAGGCGGCGGCGGCCAGCTATCGCACGGCACTGCGGCTAAAACCTGGTTACGGCGCAGCCCATGTCAACCTTGGCGGACTGTATCTCGACCGGAGAGACTATCGGAACGCGGCTGAGCATTACGCGCAAGCGGTTCAGTTAATGCCGGATTCCGCTGACGCCCTGGTTGGCCTGGGGTGCGCGCTGGAGGAGCTACAGCGCCAGACCGAAGCGGAACAGGCCTATCGCCGAGCGTTGGAGGTGGAACCCGGCTTTCCAGGCGCACACCTGAACCTGGGACAACTGTTGGTGGCGCTCAAGCGACCAGATGAAGGTCTGGAACACCTTGAGGAAGCGTTATCCCGTCTACCGGACAATGCGCTTGGTCGCTTCATGCTGGGCAATGCGTTGGGCATGTTGGGTTTTACGGCAGAGGCAATGGCGCAGTTAGAGCAGGCTCTACACTTGCAGCATGATCATGACAATGCGGCTAGCTTGATGCTGTTCCTCATGAACTTTCGGCCCGATTACTCAACGGCGGAACTATTCGCCGCTCGCCTTGATTACGTGCGCAGGTTCTATGCTAGGTTTTATCCGGAAAATTTGCAGTACGTCAACGTTCCTGATCCAGGGCGCCCACTAAAAGTGGGCTACGTTTCCGGCGATTTTCGGATCCATCCGGTCTCTCGCTTCGTCAAATCCGTATTCGTTTGCCATGATCGCTCCAGCTTCAAGATTTATGGGTTCTATAATCACTACGTGACTGACGCTGTCACCGAACGGCTCAAAGGACTGGTCGATCAGTGGTATCCAATTGGGAGAATGACCGATGCGGACGCGGCGCAGCTCGTGCGCAAGCTCGGCATCGATATCTTGGTTGATTTGTCCGGCCATACCGATTTTCATCGCTTGTCATTGTTCGCGCGCAAGCCGGCGCCGGTGCAGGTCACCTGGCTGGGCTACCTGGGAACGACCGGCCTGGCGACCATGGACTATCGAATCTGCGATACCTATACCGACCCACCCGGTTTGACCGAGGCTTTCCATACCGAACAACTGGCGCGCTTACCCGATTGTCAATGGTGCTACACGCCCAATGTTGATCTGCCGCCGGTCGGCGAGTTACCCATGCTGGGCAATGGTTATCCGATCCTGGGGTCATTCAACAATCCACCCAAGCTCAATGACCAGGTGTTGGAGCTTTGGGCGGAAGTGTTAAACGTCATTCCGCAAGCGCGCCTCCGCCTCGCCGCTGTGCTCCCCGGTCGCGCGGAGGACCGGGTCGTTTCAATCCTCAATCGCTTAGGCGTGGCGCTCGAACGCATCGAATTCATGCCGCGGCTGCCGTATCGCGACTATCTGGCGTCCATCAGCGCCGTTGATCTTGCGCTCGATCCCTTTCCCTACAATGGGGGCACGACTTCCATGGAGACCCTGGTGATGGGCGTGCCGCTGGTCACTCTGGCCGGCGATCACTCCGTCGCCCGAGGTGGAGTCAGTCTGCTGTCCAATCTGGGCCTTGCGGAACTGATCGCGGCCACACCCCAGGACTATGTGGAGATCGTGCGGCGCCTGATCGACAATCCGGCCCGACTGGCGGCGCTTCGGGGAAGTTTGCGGGAGCGGGTGCAAGCTTCTCCGCTCATGGACGGGGCGCGCTTCACCCGTAATCTGGAGGCATTGTATCGCTCGATGTGGCGAGCCTGGTGTAAGACCCAGGGAGTTGGGGAAAACGAGGAGGGGTCTGGTCTTTTGCCGGTTGCCTGATGGGCCGCCGCCGCGACCGCATTAGCCAGATTGAGACTACGGCCAGTGACAAGCGGGCTCGGCGTCGTGGAAAGCAAATACCGGGCGATATTCGCGCGAGACATGGGGAATGGCGACCCACCCTCCGTCGGAAACGGACCGGGCGGGTAGTCCTGAAATATGAGGGATTTTTCGAGGGAACCCCCCTTTTCTTGGTAAGGGGGATTCCCGTCACTTCGTTGGCAACCGGCTAGTGCGCGATAACCGGGTGATAGAGGATTTCCAGTTCCTCGCCCTCGCTATTGAGGAAACTGATCATCTGGCCCTGCATTTCGGCGGTGGCGCCGACCGAGGCGGCCGGACTGAGCAGCGAACTGTGATTGCCCTGGTTGAAGCGAACGATGGCACGCACGCCTTGGTCATCCCGCACCGTGCGGCTGGCCGATTTCAACCCCATCACCTTGGCGAATGGTTCGGTGCCCGCCAGCGGCGCGTTCTCGACCGAGTTCGGAATCACTTGATCAGGCAGCGAGTCGGCGCTACCCACCACCTCGATCAGGTGAATGGGATGCAGGCTGGCGGTGGCGACGGCGTAGTTGATCGGATCGCCGGAATCGATCACGGTCTGCGCCGCAGCCAGGTAAGACTCGTAGTCGGGCGTGCCCTTGACGAGTCCGGCCGCCGCCAGTCCGGCGGCGATGCGTGGTCCGAACGCGGCGGAGCCGTCGAGCAGCTTGGCGATGCCACCGCCGCCCATGCCCAGCGTCGCGCTGGTGATGTTCTTGTCGATGGCCAGGAAGGTGCCGCCGGTGATGGCGCCCAGCGAGTGCCCCACGAAGCGGATATGGCCGGTATCTAGGTCGGGTTTGCCGTCACCATTCAAATCCACCAACGGCAACGTGGCGGTCAGTTGCCGTAGATCCTCGGCGGCCTCGCGCGCGTTGTCGCGGCTGGTGAGCAGACTATTCAGGTTGATGAAGTAACTGCCCGAGGGATCGATCTTGCCATCCGGGCCGGCCGCGCCGGTGGTGTTGTTGACCAAATCCAGATCAAACGTCCGCTCCAGTCCCTTCAGGTAAAAAGGATTAGTGGTATCGGTGACGCCGTGCAGGGGCAGGTCGATGGCCACAGCGACATAGCCCTCGAACGCCAGCGCATCGGCGAGCGCGAAGAGGCTGGTGCGGTTGCTGGTAATGCCGTGCTGGTAAATCACCACCGGCCAGCCATTCGCTGGCTTGCTCTGGCCGCTCTTGGCGTTGGGCACGGTCATCAGCACCGGGATTTGCAACGGTAAGACCTTCGCCGCCGGCAACGGATTGTAGCGAGTGACCGCGCCGCCATCGGCCGTCTGCCAGTAACCTTCCAGCGGCTTGTCCTTGCTGAGGTAATAGGGAATCGCCAGCGCGCCGGCGTAGATGTCGGAGAAGCCGGGCAGGTTGAGGGAAGGCACGGCGGCGGTGGTCGCGCCGGTCGCCTTGAGGCCGATTCCCAGCGGTTTCAGGTTCTTGCCCAGCGCCACGAAGGCGTCGTCGATGGACTGGGTCATCGCGGTCCAGCTCAGCACGATGCTGCTCCGGGTCACGCCCTGACTGGCGGCGGCGGCTTCCTGGTTGTTGGTCAATTGCCGCAGCGGCTCCAGCGCCTGGGCCTGGGCATCGCTCAGGCCGGGAATCACGCTCTTGCCGTTGGCGTCCACCAGCGGCGTGGTCAGCTTGGTCAACGCATAGGTCGGCGACGGCGAGGCGTCGAAGCCGCCACTGTCCTGAATACCATTGGTCAGCACCACCAAATAGCCGGTCTTGGGTTTCAGCGGGAGCAGCGGATGGATGTTCAGCGTGGTCCGGTTCGCGTCCTGCGGCAGCAGGTTGGCGCTGTAATCGGTGCCTGCTTTCAATTCGCCCTTGACCTCGGCCACGGCGAAGGATTGGGTCAGCGTCACCTCGAACACCCGCACCGTGCTGCCGGCCTTGACCGTGGTCGGGTTCAGGGCGCCGGAGAAGTACGCGGTCATCGGGGCGACGGTGGAAAAGCCGTCCAACTGGTTCATCGCCACCTTCGGGTCGGCCAGATTGGTCGGATCGGCCACCGGAATGTTCAAGGTGCCATCGGTCGAGCCACTGAACAGCAGGTTGGTGGGGAAGGGGAGTTGGCCGGCGGCGGGGTTGAAGACCGCGTAAAAATCCGGGCGGGTGGCAGCGTCGGCGGTGCCGAAGGCGGCCAAGCTCAGGGCAAGGCACAGGGGGGCTAAGCGGACTGTTCTTTTTGGAATTTGCATGGTTTTACTCCAAAGGATGGTTGAGCGGGTTGGAGTATTTGCGAGGGGATCGTGTTGGGTTTTATTTCCCTCCACGCATCGGCGGCTTCTAATCTTAAATTTGGGGTTAACTGCCGCTTTGAAATATAACCTGTGTTAATCAGTATACCTTGACGGGATTGGCTACGCGCAGGGAGCGTTAACCTCAATCTTGATCCACGAGTCAAGCGATAGGCATCGTCCAGTGCCGCCGGGTCGAATTCCAGAATGTCACGGGCCGGTTTTTGCAACACTTCGGCCGAAGTCGAAACGGCATCCTGGATTTCAACCTTTCAACAACCCCCGAATCGCCGACGAGGTCATCACCTTGCCCTCGCCACGATAGGCTTCGTGGTTGGTTTCGATCTCGTTGAGTTTGTACAGATAGTTCACCATCAGCCCGGCCGACTGGCGCAAACCGTTTTCCGAGGTGTCGGCCAGCCAGTTCAGCCGTTCGATCCGCGCGCCGTTGGAAAGATGGAAGTGGGCCACCCGGTCGTAGGCGATGCCCGCCTCGCGCTTCTCCTTGGCCAGATAGCTGGCGCACAACCGGGGCAAGATCTGCTTCAGCGCCTTGACCAGTTCCGGCTTCCGGGGCCAGTTGTGGGTCTGCAACACGGTCTTGAGCGAGGCCGGTTCATCGCCGGTCTTGGCTGCGACCGCCAGCGCCTTGTGGTCGGCGGGGGTCAGCAATTCCGCTTCCACGTTCTTGCCCGGTTCACCGAGCTTGCGATCCAGCCAGGCGCGGAAGCCGGGAATCGGCGACAGGGTGGCGAAGGTCTTGAGGTTCTTGAACTCGCCGGCCAGTTCGTCCACCACCCGCTTGATCAGGAAATTGCCGAAGCTGATACCGCCCAACCCTTCCTGGGCGTTGGAGATGGAGTAGAAGATGGCGGTGTCGGCCTCGGTGGGATCGAGCACCGGCGCGGATTCGTCCAACAGGGTCTGCACGTTGTCGGCGATGCCGTGGACCAGCGCCACTTGGACGATGATCAGCGGTTCGTCGGCCATGCGCGGGTGAAAAAAGGCGAAACAGCGCCGGTCGGTGCTGAGCCGGTTCTTCAGATCGCCCCAGTCCTTGATCGGATGCACGGCTTCGTAGGCGAACAGTTTTTCCAGCAACGAGGCCGGCGAATTCCAGGTGATGCGCCGTAATTCCAGGAAGCCGACATCGAACCAGGAGACCAGCAGCGACAACAGATCCCGCTCCAGCGCCGCCAGCGCCGGATCGTCCTTGCGCCAGTTCAACAGCTCCGCGCGCAGGTCCACCAGAAAGTGAAATCCCTCCGGCAGGGCGTTGAGCTGGGTCAACAATCGCAGTCGGGGCGGTTGCAGCGCCTGGCGCAACGTCCGCTCCGCCTTGGCTCGCTCCTCGGCGTCGTCACCGGCCTCCTGAAGTTTCGCCACCGCCCGGTCCACCGCCTTGCGGTCGATGTCGAACTCGGTGGCGAGGATTTGCAAAAACCGCTTGCGGCCCCTGGCGTTCAGCGCCAGATAGATTCGGCCCAACTGGGCGGCGCGCGCGCGGGCCGAAACCTCGCCGCCGCGCCCTTCCAGGCAGTTGCGCATCTGGGCCTTGAGGCCGTCGATGTCCTTTTCCGGCAAATGGGGACCCGGAGCGGCGGGCAACAAGCCGCCGCCCCAGTCGGCGACATCGCGCCAGGCTTCCCGCAGATTCTGCATGGTGCGGTTCAGGAGACTGGCGCGGGTGATTTCGGACTCGCGGACGTTCAGTTCAGTCATGACCGGATTACCTGTGGGAAGCGAGGAAGACGCAGGGTTGGGGCCGGGCGCCGGCGCTAGAACTGCTCCTCGGACAGCGCCAGGATCGAGGTGCCGCCGCTTCGAACCGAGCGCAACAAGGCGCCGGCCTTGGGTAGAAGGTGCTCGGCGTAGAAGCGGGCGGTGATCAGCTTGGCTTCGTGGAACGACGGATCGTCGCCGGTCCTCAGCTTGGCTTGGGCCACCAGCGCCGCGCGAGCCATCTGCCAGCCGCCGCAAACGAAGCCGGCCAGCATCAGATAGTCGACCGACACCGCCATGACGTGGTCAGCGTCGGACGTTCCCAGTATCCAATCGGTGGCCTCGGCCAACGCCTGGACACCTTCGGCCAGCCCGGCGCGAATCGCGGCCAGGTCGTCGCCGGCGCCCTGGCCCAGTTCTTCCACGGTCGCCCCGATTTCGGCGATCAGCGCCCCCATTGCGGCGCCCTGGTCCATGTTCAGCTTGCGGCCGGCCAAATCGGCGGCCTGAATGCCGGTGGTGCCTTCGTAGATGGTGGTGATGCGGGAATCGCGCAGGTGCTGGCAGGTGCCGGTTTCCTCGATGTAGCCCATGCCCCCATGGGCTTGCACCCCCAGCGAGGCAACCTCGATGCCGATCTCGCTCGACCAGCCCTTGACCACCGGAATCAACAAATCCACCCGCGCCTGCTGGCGCTGACGGGTCGCGGGGTCGGGATGGTGGCGGGCCAGGTCCATGTTCATCGCCACCACGTAGGCCAGACTCCGCATCGCCTCGTTCAGGGCCTTCATGCTCATCAGCATCCGCCGCACGTCGGGATGGTGGATGATGGTTACCCGGTCGCCGCTCTTGACCCCGACCGGCCGGCCCTGCACCCGATCCTTGGCGTACTCGCGGGCGGCCTGATAGGCGCGCTCGCCGATGGCCAATCCTTGCAGGCCGACCTTGAAGCGGGCTTCGTTCATCATGATGAACATGTAGGCCAGGCCCTTGTTTTCCTGGCCGACCAGATAACCGATGGCGCCGTCCTTGTCACCGAAGGCCATCACGCAGGTCGGGCTGGCGTGAATGCCCATCTTGTGCTCGACCGAAACCGCGTGGACGTCGTTGCGAGCGCCCAGCGAGCCGTCCGGATTGACCAGGAACTTGGGCACGATGAACAGCGAGATGCCCTTGACCCCTTCCGGC
>JAVMKH010000040.1:0-6551 GCA_031732935.1 Candidatus Contendibacter sp. | reverse complement strand
CTTCTTGCGAATTGTGAGCAGCGGACAACGTTCCGCTGCCGACGCCTATGTAAGTACCCATAACTTCCTCCTATACGGTCCAGACCCAACAGCCCTGTCACCAAGGGCCATTTGGCCGGGATAGTTGACTAAATTCTCTGAAACTCTGAAACGATCACGGGAGGTCATGGTTTGAGTTGCGCGCGCAGTTCGCCGCCTGGATGGGCCGCCGTATGGACGTTGATGTACCGGTTCCCCACCCGGAGGCTCGCGTATTGCGTGTCGGTCAGCTTCGCGCCGAGCGTCAAATAATCTTTGTTTGTGGTTTGCATGAGGCGCTCCTTACGATTCAGAATGTCACGGCATCATCGTCGATCCGGCGTCGATCGAACGGATCGAGGCTATGGAACACGATTAAAATGTAGCAGAAAAGAAAAATATTCCTACCGATTTACTCTGAGTTTTGAGGGGCAAGCGGCCGGGGATGCCTTGGGAATATCCCCAGGGCTGTTCAATGCCAGAGCCCTTGGTAGGCCCAGCAGTCGGTCGAAGTTGAGGGTCTTGTCGTATAAGGCAAGGCTGATATTGCTGACGCCGTTGAAGCGCAGCGGGTTGAGGGCGAAGCTCCGCAGCAAGGCAAAGAGGCCGAGGTCGCGACGGATGCGGCTGGCATCCTCGCCCAAGGTGACATCGCGGACGTCGTGGAGACGGTTCTCGATGCCCCAGTGAGCCCGGACGGCATGGGCGGCATCGGCCGCCGATAGGGCGGCGGTGGACACGTGGTAGGCGGTTTCCCGGCGAAGGCCCCGGTCTTTTTGACGGGAGACTGTCGATAAGCGAGCGGTTGACATCGCCCAGGGCGCTGTTCACCTGGGCGAACAACGCCTGATTCGTCGCGGCCCGCTGTGCGCGGGCCTCACGTTCCAGGGTGTCAAAGGCCGGGAACTCGTACCGGTCACGCACCAGCGTCTTGATGCCGATGTTGATCAGGTCGGTCACATCGTCAGTGGCGCCACCACGGGACGCGGTCCCGACTGCCGCAGCTTGTCGAGCAGTGCCAGCGTCCCCGGATAATCCAGGCAAGCCGGCAGGCCGGAGCCGCCATACGCTTGATAAAGTTGCTCGGCCGGCTGGGTCGCCGCCCAGGTCAGATAATCACCGGCGAGGTCCAGCCAGACCTGGCTGCCGCGACCGTCGCACACCGCGCGCACCACTCCCAGATCGTGGTCGGCGTCCTCGAAAAGGTACAAATCCAGACTCTGGGCGGATTCGTCGGCGACCGGGTCGACCGGGGTCGGCCCCGGGTCCAGCGCCGGATACAGCCGATGATAAAACCGCGCGATTTCGTCCTGTTCGGGATCGAAGCGGGCGCTTTGCGGAGACGCCACGGCCAGTCGGGCGCTTTGCGGCGGAAACAGGGACTCCAGGCAATCCTGCAACACCGCGCACAACGTGAACGCCACCGTGGCCAGCTCGGCGTCGCCGACCAAACCGGGTTGGCGAAAACGGAGATGGGCGACGTTTTGCAGCCTGTGGGGGCGATCCACGGGCGATTCCAGCGCCACGTAAACCGGAAAATCCCGCGCCAGGGGACGGCGATCCTCGGGCAACTCCCAGTAACCGTCGCTGATCCCGCGAAACGCCGCGTGCAGATGGGCGATTTCCACAGCCAGGCCATCGCCCAGGCCCCATCGCTGGGGCGTCCCCTCGCGATAGCGAGCGCCGTCCTCGAACCGGTAGCGGCGCGCGAAGACGTAATGGCGCCTCAGGTCCTTTTCCTCGCTTTCCTGGTGATGCACGGACACGCCGTTTGCGTCGACCGCCCGAATCCGGTGGCATTTGCCTTCGATCCACACCCGTTGCCCGATGGCGTAGCGCAAGCCATGGTCTTCGGCGGACCAACGCTCGATCGGCTCGCCGGACTCGTTGCGCACCACGCGAAACCGGTCGGGGGCGGCCGGACTGTCGGACGGAATCGAATAGCGGGGTTCGCCGTCCGCCCCCAACGCGACGCGGAGGGAGAGAGGCCGGGTCTGGGTCAGCGCGAACAGCGCGCCCAGGCTGGCCCAGTCGGCGCGCACGCCGAACGCCTCCCGCAGCTCGACCGGCGCCCGGTTCAGGAATTGTTCGGTGATGTCCGTCCGGCTCGAACCCGCCCCGTCCGGGCCGGTCCGCAGCGCCGCGCCCAGCGCGGCCGCGATCTCGGGCAAGGTGCCTTGCGGGCGAACCGCCAGGGGTCGCAAACCGGTCGGCAAGTGGCGCGGATGACCGGCCCCGCGCAGGCAGGCGCGGAAATAATCGCGCAACGGATAAGGACCGCAGACCACGTTGAGCAGGCTGGCCGACGCATCGGAAAAATGGAGATTCCGATCCAGCGCCAGCGGCAGATTGGCCGCGTCCTCGCACTGCCGCACCCACCGCGCGGCGGCGGCGTAGCCGTGCGCCACCGGCCGGTGGCGGCGGCAGTGATCGAGCAAGGCGTGATGGCCGTGCTGCGCCAGCAGATCGTCGCGCAGGTGCTCCAGACCGTCGGCGTCGCGCCGACCGTCGGGGTCCAGCTCCAGCACCTCGAAACCCTGTTGCCAAGCGGGCAACAGCAACAACTCGTTCAGTTCCAGAGGGCCCTGATAACCGGGAAAGAAATATTGGCCCAGCGCGTGGCGGCGCGGAGAATGGGCGTCCCAGACCAGCCAGTAGCGCCGCGCCAGGAGCTGCGGATTCAGCCGATGCTCGGCCAGGTTCGGCGGAAAGTCGAGCAGATAGCGGACCTGTTGCTCCACGTCCTGGTACGGTTCGGCCTGGGCGACCACCCGCACCCGCTCGCGCGGCGCCCGCAACCACAGCCGGCCCAGCGCCAGGCGCAGCGTCGACAGGCGCAGGTCCTGCACGTCCAGGCAGATCAGCAGGCGCAGCCGCCGCAGGGTGGGCGCCAGGACGTGCAGTTGCTCGAACAGATGGGTTTCGAGGGCGCGGTCGGGGCCGATCAGCAGGTCCGCCTGCGCCGAGGGCGGCAGCGGATCGCGCCCGAGCACCACCCAGCGCTGGGTCAGCCGCAACTGATGCCGGTCGACCTGCTGCCGCAAGGCGGCCTCCACTTGGGCGATGGCGGCGTCGGGCGCGATCAGCAGCGCGACTTCCCCCCGGTTTTTGTGGTGCTGGATCAGCTCGGCCAGCCACAAAAAATGGTGGCCGCACGGGGTTTCGGCGAACAGCAGATCGTCGCCGCGCTCGTACCGGTTGGCGAGGTGCCGCAGGTCCTCCAGCAACCGGGGCGGGAGCGCCTGTTGCAGGCGCGGGTAGAACTGGCGGGCGATGTCGCCGTCCTCGGCGGCGGGGAACGGGGCGGGTGGCGCGTCCGGCGCGCGCGGGGGATCGATGCCGCCGTCGAACAGCAAAGCCCGATCGCCGATCTCCGGCGCCTGGTGCAGGCGGAGGTAGTCGCGGTACAGCGGTTCGAGATCGGGTTCGGCGCGCTCCTCGCCGACGGCGTTGGCGCCGGCCGTTTCCGGCGCGTCGATGCGGGCGACGCGCAGCCACTGCCCGAGTTCCAGCAGTTGAATCCACAGTCCGGCCCAGAACAGGGCCTCGAAAAACCGGGCCAGGAGCGGGGACAGGTTCATCGCGTGGGGCAAGGCGCCCAGCAGCAACGCGAGGGCGAGCAGGCCCCAGCGGGCGGTATCCTGGAGAAAGGCGGCCTGGGGCGGCAGCGGCGGCGCGGGTCGGGTTTGGGCGCCGAACAGCTTCAGGACGCCGCCAGCCAGCCAGGCTAGGAACACCAGCACCAGCTTGATCGCCAGATAGGCGCCCAGAAACAGCAGGATCAGCCACAGGTTCGGCGACAGGCCCGGTTGCCATTGCTGGAGCGTGTTCGCGAGGGTTTGCCAGGAAGCCCAGAATTGCGCGAAGGCGGGTTGCAGGGCGGGCCAGCCCAGCGTTGGCGCGGGTTGTTGCAAGAGCGCGGCGACGCCGCCGACGCTCGCCAGGTAGCCGCCGAGCAGGGTGGCGATGCCCAGCGCCGACCCGCCGACCACCAGGCCCCACCCCCGCCGCTCGACGGGCCAGCGGAGCGCCAGGCCGATGCCGATCGACAGGGCGAGAAACGACAGCAGGTAAAACCGTTCCGGCGATAACATGGTCAACTCGCGGGCCAGCGGCCGAGGGTGACGCGGGCGCATCCCCGCAAATACGTGGTGGGCAAGGTTCCCGCCCGCGCGAAATCCGCGTCGCGCACCGTGATGGTTTCCGGCGGGTCGGCGGGCCAGTCGCTCAGGACGCGGCGCAGCCAGTCTCGGGGCGGACGATCCCGCAAGGCGTCCAGCAGGGCGGACCAGGCGGCGGAGTCGGCGGAGTCGGCGGAGTCGGCGGAGTCGGCGGCGGACTCCTGGCGGGCGTAGTAGGCGCATTGCCGGGTCAGCGCGGTTTCGAGCCGGGACAGATCGAGGAGGGCGGTTTGCAGCTCGTCGCGCACGCGCTCGATCTGTTCTTCCAGCAGCACCAGGCGGCGCATGGCCACGATCAGGTGCTGGTAGCGAAAGGTGTGATCGAGCGCCTCATGATGGCGCTGGCGGGCTTGATCGGCCCGGCTTTCGAGCCGGTCGAGCGCGCGCCGCAACACCCGGTGACGGCGGCGGACCTGATGGAGGCCGAACCCCAGATACAACCCGGCGAACAGCAGCAGCCAGCCGGCGTCCGGCGCCCACGAACCGGCGTCGGCCGGATAGGGCCAGCCGCCCTGGGCGAACCACGCCGGCGCGCGCAGCGCCAGCAGCGGCAACAGGGCGAGCGCCAGCACCGCGACCAGGCCGAATCCGAGCCAGCGCCGGGACGCCAAGCCGAGAGCGGCGGTCCGGGCGGCGGTCCGGGCCTGGTCCAGGGCGGTGTCTTCCTCGAACGACGGGCGTTGGTAATGGCGGTTGGCGCCGCCGAACAGGTCGACCCCGCGCCGGGTTTCCGGGGTCAGGTCGCCGCGCAGGCGGGCCAGCAGCGTCCGTTCTTCCGCGAGGAGGGTTTGGCGGACGCGGTCGATGGCGACCTGTTGTTCCGCCAGCGTGCCGCGCGCCGTCTCGCTCAGGCCCACGCTGTTGGCGGTGTGGCGTTGCAGGGGGGCGAGAAAGGCGGGTTCCTGTTCGATCTGGCTCTGGCGCCATCGTTGGTGGGCGGTGTTGAGCTGCACGAACCGTCGTTCCAGATGGTCGTCGAGCCATCGATAAAAATCGACGACGCCTTGCTCGATGCGCGTGGGCAGTTTCGGGTCGAAGAACCAAGGGGAATGGAGGGATTCCAGCGGGTGGTCGATCGCCGCGCGGTCATCCTCCGCGCCGGTGGTGCTTTGCAGGGCGTCGATGCCGTGCGCGGCGGCGTCGACGGCGTCTTTCCAGGCCGCCAGGCCGTGAGCCAGGCCGGGGCCGCGCACCCGGGCGCCGATGTCCAGCAGGCCGCGCGCCTGGTGCGGCCAGTGTTGCGCGACCCCGTCGGTGATCCGGGCGTCCGCGCGATTCGCCTCCAGTTCGAGCGCGACCACGCGGCGGCGGCGCAGCTCGTCCAGCGCCGCGCCCAGTTCGGGATCGGCCCAGAGCGCGCCCAGCAGCCGCAGGGCGTAGCCGCGCCGTTCCGGTTCGGCGGACTCGGGCAGGAGCACGAGGTGGTCGATCCAGGTGGCGGTGGCCAGTTCGGGCAGCGCCGCGCCGTAATCGCCCTGGGCGGGCAAGGTGACGATGCAACGGTGGCGGGCGCGGTCGGCGGGCAGCGCCGCGCCCAGGTCTTGCACGGCCTGGCGCAGGGGCGCTTCCGCCAGCGCGGGCAGGTTGAACAGCCACAGGTGGGTGTCGTGGCGGTGCAGTTCGTGCCGTTCGGCCAGTTCGGCGGGCAGGTGGCGCGGGGCGATTCTGCCCGGTGGTGTCCATCCATGGTGTTCCAAATCCCCCCTCGCCCCCCTTTGCCAAAGGGGGGAATCAGAAGTGCGGAACCTATTGGAAAACGGTATAACCTTTCCATTCGGCCCATCGCAAGGTTGGCAGCCGGCCATTCGAAAGGCAACCGTCCGACTGGAGGCTACTACCCCGCCGGTTCGAGCTGGAGTCCGCGCGGCGCTGCCAAGGACACTGATAACCCATCGAGCACGCGATCAGGACGGCGATTCCACTTCACCCGACCGGGGGAATGGGTACGCGCGGCCAAGACCACGCGGGTTGCCGAGTTGCTTAACCGATGCAGGATCACCCCCCACCGGGAACAGGCCCATGCACTCGATCATGCCGCCGCGACAAACCAAGCGACGTTTTCTCAGGTAGCGCGATAGCGACGGCGGACCCTTGCGGCAGGGCCGCTTCAAGTTCGCGGACCAGCCGCCCCAAGGATCCCTCATCGTCGCCACGCCGGACGATCCCCCGTAGCGCGCCGCCGATCAGGCGCTGGTGGGCGAGCAGTAGATCGTCAAAGGTGCGAATCGGCGCCGGAGGATCGGCGGTGGCGGGCATCCGCCCGTCGGGTTCCAGCGACCCGATCCGGGGCATGGCCACCCCCTGTTCCAACCGCAAACGCGGATGCCGGTCCAGGATCAGATCGGCGATGGC
>JAVMKH010000039.1:1586-6569 GCA_031732935.1 Candidatus Contendibacter sp. | reverse complement strand
ACCCCGTCTTTCGTCTTGGCCCGTCTTTGCTTGACATCCGGGGAAGCCCTTGTAGATGGAGATGAGCGGCGAAGCGTAGCGAAGTCCGCTCGATCTCCTAGTTCTTCCGCAGCCCAGGGATTTTTATCCCGGAAAAATTGACAAAATCATAAAATTTCAACGGACCTGCGCGGCTGCGGTCGCGTATCCGCATCAACGCCTGTTATGCGCGTACGCGACCGCAGCCGCGCACTTTGGCCAATTTTCGTGATTTTCTCAATTTTTTCATTAGCTTATCCATGGGGTGTCGGGAAGAACCAGTGATTATACGATTTCCGCCTATCTACTATGATCTGCAATCTTTGATAAGAATTGCTTGATTATAATAGATTTTGTCTGTCGTTTAACATCGAAAACCCTCTTTAGCCCTGAAAATTCCGCCTTGCCCGCCGCCGCCCGAAGCGGGCCTGACACCACGAGGCATCTTTGACCTATGAGCATCTTCCATGCCATTGCCGCGCCTGGTGCGGATGGTGCTATCCATGAATGGGTTAGCGGCGCGGGTGCATTTTTTTCCACCGGAGTGGTTTCAATTTGAAACTAGGGAATTTCACGCTATTTCAATTTGAAACGAGCGCCTGGCGATCAAGGAAAGCCACCCGCCACGCTAACGCCGAGCGTGATCCATGCAGCGAGATGAGGGCGTCATTCAGGGTGGCGGATGACCAGCCGCTCAACTCCATCAGAGTCTGCAAGCTGGCGCCATTTTGGGATTCAGCATCGGCCATTGCTACCATCCAGCGCCGATCCGCGCGCGACCGGGCGGCGAACTTTCACCAGACAAGAATGATCCCGCACTATCGCGGCTGGCGCTTCACGGTCGACGAGACCGCCCTTGGCTTGCGCTCGTGGTTCGGTAAGAGTCTGGCGAGTCGCCGGCGTGGATTGGGGGTTGTAAGCAGCGTTGCCGGAAAAAATACTGATTCTGACGCTGGTTAAGTCCATCCCCGCCTAGCCCTGTCCATGCCCGTATATTGGGCAATTCTTGGGCAAGAATCCGGGATAAATCTCTAACCCTATGATTTTATTGGCGCTCCCTAGGGGTTTCGAACCCCTGTTCCCGCCGTGAGAGGGCGGTGTCCTGGGCCACTAGACGAAGGGAGCGGGATGACGGGTGGCGTCTTGAAGGGAAAGTAGTATTATACCGACGCTTCCGCTGTAAACAAGAGTTGGCGAACGCGCCTTGGAATCCACTCGCTCGAATCCCCCACCCCTCGTCATCCCCCGCCCCGAACATAATATCTCGCGGGCCAACATCAGCCCCAACGCGGTCAAGGTCCTGTACCGGCTGCGCGAAGCTGGTTATCGCGCCTGTCTGGTCGGTGGTGGAGTGCGGGATTTGCTGCTCGGCCGCGAACCGAAGGACTTCGACGTCGCCACCGACGCCCGCCCCGAACAGGTTTACAAGCTGTTTCGCAACTGCCGGCTGATCGGTCGCCGCTTCCGGCTAGCCCACGTCCAGTTTGGCCAGGAAATCGTCGAGGTCGCCACCTTCCGTGCCTGTGGCCGCGACAGCGATGACGGCGACGGACCCAGCCTGGAACGGGCCGCCGACGGCCGCATCCTCAGCGACAATGTCTACGGCACCATCGAAGACGACGCCTGGCGGCGGGACTTCACCATCAACGCCCTTTACTACGACATCGCCAATTTCGCCGTGCTCGATTACGTGGACGGCATGACCGATCTGAAGGCCGGCCTGATCCGGTTAATCGGCGATCCGGCGCAACACTACCACGAAGACCCGGTGCGCCTGCTGCGGGCGGTGCGGTTCGCCGCCAAGCTGGGGTTCCGGCTCGATCCCGCCACCGAGGCGCCATTGCCCCGGCTGGGCCACCTGCTGGAAAAAATTCCGCCGGCCCGACTGTTCGATGAAGTGCTCAAGCTGTTTCTGGGCGGCTGCGCCATCCAGACCTTTGAATTGCTCCGCCATTACCGCCTGTTCGGCTGGCTGTTCCCGGCGACCGAGCGCTGCCTGAACCACCAGCAGCACCACTACCCGAAAACCCTGCTGGTCCGGGCGCTCGCCAGTACCGACAGCCGGCTGGCCGAAAACAAGCCGGTCAACCCGGCGTTCCTGTTCGCCGCCCTACTGTGGGAGCCGCTGCGGGAACAAATGCACCACCTGGAAACGGAAGGGCTGGAGGCGCACATGGCCTTGCAGGAAGCGGCCGAACGGGTCATCCAGGCGCAAATCCGCCACACCGCCCTGCCCCGCCGCTACAGTCTACCGATGCGGGAAATCTGGGAGTTGCAACAACGACTGACGGTCACCGTCGGGAAACGTTCGCTACGGCTGCTGGACCATCCCTGCTTCCGCGCCGGCTACGATTTTCTGTTGCTGCGCGCCGAGGCCGACGAACAGGCGGCGGCGCTGGCCGACTGGTGGACCCGGCTGCTGGCGCTGGACTCCGCTGGCCGTGCCCAAGCCACCCAGCCAGCAACCAGCGCCAAAACGGGCAAGTCCCGCCGGCGGCGTAAACCGCGCTCCACCCGCAAGGGTGACCAAGCGACTCAACCGGCGCCCGAGGCCTGAGTCCGGGGATTGTCCCATGCGACCCGCGCGGGCTTACATCGGCATCGGCAGCAACCTGGACGACCCGATCCGCCAAGTCCGGCGCGCGCTCCTGGCGCTGAACGGGATTCTCGCCAGTGGCTGCGTGGCGCAATCGCCGTTGTATCGCACGGCGCCAGTCGGTGGGCCGCCTGGTCAGCCGGACTACATCAACGCCGTCGCCGCCCTGGATACCGGCCTGACCCCGCAACAATTGCTGATGGCGTTGCAAACGCTTGAGCTCGCGCAGGGTCGCGCCCGGACCGTGCGCTGGGGCGCGCGCACCCTGGACCTGGATTTACTGTTGTATGATCGACTCACCAGCGACGATCCACGGCTGACCCTGCCGCATCCTCGCTTGCACGAACGGGCGTTCGTGCTTTACCCCCTGCGCGACATCGCCCCGAATCTGGATATTCCCGGCCACGGACCGCTGACCGAGTTGCTGGCGCGCTGCCCGCCCCAGGCCATCGTCCGTCTGGACAGCGCCGATTAACTGGGTACGATAACCCCGTCGGTCTGGCCTCCCAAAACCCTTTCTCGAACCCGCCGCCGTCGCGCCGCCCGCCATTCACCGGGGTAGCCCGGCTTCACCAGAGCACGCCATGTATCAAGAACAACCAACCCGCAAACCCATCACGATCAAAACCTTGGCGAAGATGAAGCGCGACCGGGAAAAATTCGCGGTTCTGACCGCCTACGACGCCAGTTTCGCGGCATTGCTGGAAGCGGCGGGCGTGGAGGTGATTCTGGTCGGTGATTCGCTGGGCATGGTGGTGCAGGGCCAGCGCACCACTGTCCCGGTGACGATGGAGGACATGATCTATCACACTCGGCTGGTGGCGCGCGGTTGCCGGACGGCGCTACTGATGGCGGACATGCCGTTCGCCAGCTATGCCACGGTCGAGCAGGCGGTGTACAACGCCGCCCGGTTGATGAGCGAGGGCGGTGCCCAGATGGTCAAGCTGGAAGGTGGCGACTGGCTGGTCGAAACCGTGCGCCAACTGAGCCGCAACGGTATTCCGGTCTGCGCCCATCTCGGCCTATTGCCACAGTCGGTACACAAGCTGGGTGGCTACAAGGTGCAGGGCCGCGAGGAAGCGGCCGCCCGTCAGATCATCGATGAGGCGTTGGCCTTGCAGGACGCTGGCGCTGACGTGGCGCTGGTGGAATGTATCCCGGCCGAGTTGGGCGCGCGACTGACCGAGGCGCTCGACATTCCCCTGATCGGCATCGGCGCCGGTCCCCACTGTGACGCCCAGGTCCTGGTCAGTTACGACATGCTGGGCATCACGTCCGGCCGCCGGCCGAAATTCTCCAAGAACTTCCTGACCGGCCGCGACAGCCTGCAAGCGGCGGTGGCCGCTTACGTGGCCGCCGTCAAGAGCGGCGAATTCCCCGGCCCCGAACATTGCATCGCCTGAGCGTCGAGGAGCGCGTGTCATGCAAACCGTCCACGCCATCGCCGAACTGCGCGCCCAAGTCGCGGCCTGGAAACGGGCCGGGGAGCGAGTGGCCTTCGTGCCCACCATGGGCAACCTGCACCGGGGTCATATTCACCTGGTCGAGCACGCCCGCGCCCTGGCGCCGCGCACCGTCGCCAGCGTCTTCGTCAATCCGATGCAGTTCGGTCCCAACGAGGATTTCGCCGCCTATCCGCGCACCCTGGCCGAGGACTCCCGCCAGTTGGAAGCCGCTGGGCTGGACCTGTTGTTCGCGCCCAGCGTGGCCGAGGTGTATCCGCGTCCGTTGGAGCAGATGACTCAGGTAACGGTGCCGGAACTGCCGGCGGTGCTGTGCGGCGCCAGCCGGCCCACCCATTTCGGCGGCGTCACCACGGTGGTCAGCAAACTGTTCAACCTGGTGCAACCGGACGTGGCGGTGTTCGGTGAAAAGGATTGGCAGCAACTGGTGATTATTCGCCGGATGGCGGCCGATCTCGACATGCCGGTCGAAATCGTCGGCGTGCCAACCGTGCGGGAGCCCGATGGGCTGGCGCTCAGTTCGCGCAACGGCTATTTGTCCGCCGAGGAGCGGGCCATCGCACCCACCGTGTACGCGACCCTGCAAGCCACGGCCGAACGGTTGCGCACGGGCGAAGAGGATTTCGCGGCGCTGGAGACCGAAGCAAAGGCCAGACTGGCGGCGGCTGGCTTCCAACCGGACTATTTTGAAATTCGCCGCCCCGCCGACTTGCAGCGTCCCCTTGTGGGAGATCGTGAATTGCGGATCTTCGTGGCGGCTTGGCTGGGCCGGGCGCGATTGATCGACAACCTGGCGGTGACGCTGGGATAGGTCGCGGCTCAGGGCGGACAGGAAAATGCCCGGATCATTGCTGAATACGTTCCTGAATCAGATCGCGCTCGCCACTCCCCTGTTCCTGCTCGTCC
>JAVMKH010000039.1:0-1494 GCA_031732935.1 Candidatus Contendibacter sp. | reverse complement strand
GGACGCGCGGTTGCTCGTTGCCTTCTTTGGCGGGTGTCTGGTCGTGTTCATCCTCGGCCGGCTGATCGCCTGGCGAGTCTTCAAACTTGACGGTGTGGGCCAGTCGGTCTTTGCGCTGGGCGGGGTCTTTTCCAACAACGTGATGCTGGGCCTGCCGCTGGCCAAGGTGGCGCTCGGCGAGGCAGCGGTCCCATCGGTCGCGCTGGTTTTGGTGTTCAATGCATTGATTCTGTGGACCCTGGTCACTATCTCGGTTGAGTGGGCGCGGCATGGCAGTTTTTCCGTGCATGGGTTCGCCAAGGCGGCGCGGGCCGTGCTGGTCAATCCCATCGTCGCTGGGATTCTGTCGGGAACGCTGTTCGGCGTTACCGGCCTGCCCCTGCCGGCCCTTATCGAGCAACCAATGGCGATGCTGAGTCCGGCGGCCACGCCGCTGGCCCTGATCGCCCTGGGCATGGGGCTGACCGAATACCGGTTGCGCGACGACTGGCGGATCAGCGCGGCAATCAGCGCGGTCAAGCTGCTGATCCAACCGTTGGTGGTCTGGCTGCTGGCCCGGTTGCTCGGATTGGGGACGCTGGAAACCCAGGTAGTGGTCTTGCTGGCCTCGCTGGCGGTGGGCGCCAACGTGTATCTGATGTCGCGTCAGTTCGAGACGCTGGAAGGACCGGTGGCCGGCAGCCTGATTCTGTCAACCGCCTTGGCGGCGCTGACCACGCCGCTGGTGCTGACGCTGATGATGCTGATGGGGTAGTTTGGGCGGGGAGGTCACTCAGCGATCAGCCCGCACGGCGGCGGTTCGCCGGAAGCGATGTATGCCCCTATGGCCAGCCGCCAGTGAAATCGATCACTTGGCCAGTGACGAAAGGCGAGCGTCCCGACGCAAGGAACCCAATGAGTTCGCCAATCTCCTCCGGCTTCCCCAACCTGCCCAGCGGTACCTTGGCGGCGATGTGCGCCCTCCCAGCCGGATCGTCAATAAAGCGGGCGCGAGGATAGTACGCTTCGCTATAGAGGTAGTTCGGCGCCACCACGTTGACCTGGATGCCGTATGGCGCAACCTCACGCGCCAGCGCCAGAGCGAAGGCGGTCGTTGCCGCGCGGATCGACGTTGCGACGGCAAAACCGGGCTCCGCTTGCCGGTAACGCGCCGAGGTGACGAAGATGAAACGTCCGCTTCTCCTCGCTTTCATCGCTGGTAGCAGGCGTTGCGTCAGTTGCGCGGGGAAAAGCAGCAAGACGTCGAAAGCGGCTTGCAGCATCTCCGTCGGAATCTCCTCAATCGGCAGCGGCGTATTGGGATGAACGTCGTTATGGATCACCGTCTCGATGGCGACACCGCGCGCAGCCAGTTCGTCAGCGAGCGCGTGGGGAGTCTTTGCGGCTAGCGCGACCGCGCCAGCGTGTTCGACCTCGAAATTTCGTGCCGCGGCTGGATCAACAAAGCTGGCGTCGTGGCAGTAGAGCGTGTGGTGTTCGCGCAGCAAGACGGGA
>JAVMKH010000038.1:0-6725 GCA_031732935.1 Candidatus Contendibacter sp. | reverse complement strand
GGAAGCGCCGGGCATGGTGTTCTGGCACGACCGCGGCTGGCGGGTCTACGTCGAAATCCAGAACTACATCCGCCTGTTGCTGCGCGAGCACGGCTACCAGGAGGTCCACACCCCGCAGATCGTGGATCGCAGCCTGTGGGAGCGCTCTGGCCACTGGGAAAAGTTCCGCAACGACATGTTCACCACGGCGTCGGAAAACCGCGACTACGCGGTCAAGCCGATGAACTGCCCTTGCCATATCCAGATCTACAACCAGGGCTTGAAGAGCTACCGCGACCTGCCGCTGCGGCTGTTGATGCGGGTGCGCAACTTCGTCCAGGACGACGCCCACATTTTCTGCACCGAGGATCAGATTCAGACCGAGGTGTCGGCGTTCATGGACCTGCTGTTCCGGGTCTACGCCGATTTCGGCTTCGGCGAGGTGCAACTGGCCCTTGCTACCCGGCCCGACCAACGGGTCGGCAGCGACGAGGTCTGGGACAAGGCCGAAAAAGCGCTGGAACTGGCGCTGAACCGTACCGGTCTGCCGTGGACGCTCAAGCCCGGCGAAGGCGCGTTCTACGGCCCCAAGATCGAATTCGTGTTGCGAGACTGCCTGGATCGGCTGTGGCAATGCGGCACGATTCAGGTGGATTTCTCCATGCCGGGTCGGTTGGACGCGCACTACATCGCCGAGGATGGGAGCAAGCGGGTTCCGGTGATGTTGCACCGGGCGATTCTCGGGTCGCTGGAGCGGTTTATTGGCATTTTGATCGAACAATACGCCGGCGCGCTGCCAGCGTGGCTCGCTCCGGTGCAGGCGGTGGTGCTCGACATCACCGACCATCAGGCCGAGTACGCCGCCCAAGTCGAAAAATCCCTTATGCAACAAGGTTTCCGCGTCGAGTCCGACTTGAGAAACGAGAAAATCGGCTTTAAAATCCGTGAGCATACGTTACAGCGTATTCCCTATCTCCTGGTCGTCGGCGACCGTGAGATGGAAACGAAGACCGTCGCTGTACGCACTCGCGCTGGCAAGGATCTCGGCGTCATGAAGCTGGACGCCTTCGTGGAATTGCTGCAAGCTGACATCGCGCGGCGCGGTCGAACCGAATAATCACTGGAGGACAGCAACATCGCTGCGAATAATGAGCTTCGGCTCAACGACGAGATCACCGGGCGCGAGGTGCGCCTGATCGATCAGTACGGCGAGCAGGCAGGGATCGTTCCCTTGGCGCACGCCAGGCGGATGGCCGAGGAAGCCGAACTGGACCTGGTGGAAATTTCCCCGAACGCCAAACCACCCGTCTGCCGCATCATGGACTATGGCAAGTTCCGGTTCGAACAGGCCAAGAAACAGCAGGAAGCGCGGAAAAAGCAGAAACAAATCCAGGTCAAGGAAATCAAATTTCGTCCAGGCACGGACGAGGGAGACTATCAGGTCAAACTACGCAACCTGATCCGTTTCCTGAGCGAAGGCGACAAAGCCAAGGTGACGCTGCGGTTTCGGGGCCGCGAAATGGCGCACCAGGATTTGGGCAGCCACCTGCTCAAGCGCGTGGAAGACGATCTTGCCGCATATGGCGCGGTGGAACAGCGGCCCAGGATGGAAGGGCGGCAGATGGTCATGACCATCGCGCCGGTCAAGAAGAAGTAACTTCCCTCGAACGGTTGGTGACTTCCGTCTCCGGCGCGCGCCGGGGTCAGCCCATGAATTTACCTTTTATAATCGCGGAGTCATGCAATGCCCAAGATGAAAAGCAATCGCGGCGCGGCCAAGCGTTTCAGCCGTACCGGGTCCGGCAAGTACAAGTGTTCCCACTCCCATCTGCGTCACATCCTGACCAAGAAAACCACCAAGCGGAAGCGCCAGTTGCGCGGCACCACCACCTTGGCGGCGGTGGATGTCCCGGCGATGCGTCGGATGTTGCCCTACAGTTAAATCGTCGGACCGGAGAGAGACCGTCATGTCCCGAGTGAAACGCGGTGTTACCGCCCATGCGCGCCACAAGAAGGTCCTGAACCAGGCCAAGGGCTACTATGGCGCCCGCAGCAAGGTGTATCGGGTCGCCAAACAGGCAGTGATCAAGGCCGGGCAGTACGCCTACCGCGACCGCCGTCAGAAGAAACGCGATTTTCGCGCTCTGTGGATCACCCGCATCAACGCGGGCGCCCGCGAGAGCGGCCTGTCCTACAGCCGGCTGATCAACGGCCTGAAACTCGCCGCCATCGAGATCGACCGCAAGGTCCTGGCCGATCTGGCGGTGTTCGACAAGCCGGCGTTCGCCGAGTTGGCCAACCGCGCCAAGACCGCGCTCGGCATGGCCTGAACTGGCCGCTGGATCGTTATCGGTCCAGCGCCCCAGGCATTCCGAACGAGGGAAAGGCCGCGGTCCTTTCCCTTTTTTGTTGCTGATCGTTGCGAGAGCCGTCCGCGTGGACCCATTGCCCGAACTGATTCAAACCGCCCAGGCCGCCATCGCCGGGGCCGGCGATTCCGCCGCCCTGGATCAGGCGCGCGTGCATTATCTGGGCAAGAAAGGTGTACTTACCGAGCGCCTCAAGGAACTGGGACGCCTGCCGCCCGAGCAACGGCGCGATGCCGGCCAGGCCATCAACGAGGCCAAGCAGACGCTGGAAACCGCTATCGCCGCCCGCAAGGCGGCGCTGGCGGCGGCGGCGTTGGACGCCCGCTTGGTTAGCGAGGCCATCGACGTGACATTGCCGGGGCGTGGCCAGCAGCCCGGTGGCCGCCATCCGCTCAGCCGTACCCTGGCGCGCATCGAAGCATTCTTCGTCGGCATCGGCTTCGCGGTCGCCGAGGGCCCGGAAGTCGAGGACGACTTTCACAACTTTGAAGCCCTCAATATCCCACCCCATCACCCGGCGCGGGCGATGCACGACACTTTCTATTTCGACGCCCATACCTTGTTGCGCACCCACACCTCGCCGGTGCAAATCCGGGTCATGGAGCGGCAAGCGGCGCCGGTGCGAGTGATCGCACCGGGGCGGGTCTATCGCTGCGATTCGGATTTGACCCACTCGCCGATGTTCCATCAGGTCGAGGGGCTGCTGGTGGACGAGGACGTGAGCTTCGCCGATCTGAAAGGCGTCCTGGACGATTTCCTGCGCGGGTTCTTCGAGCGCGATCTAGGGGTGCGCTTCCGGCCTTCTTATTTCCCGTTCACCGAGCCCTCCGCCGAAGTGGACATCCAATGCGTAATCTGTGGCGGCGGCGGTTGCCGGGTGTGCAAGCACAGTGGCTGGCTGGAGGTGCTGGGCTGCGGCATGGTGCATCCGGCGGTGTTTGAGAAAGTGGGCATCGACAGCGAGCGTTATACCGGCTACGCCTTCGGCATGGGCGTCGAGCGGCTGACCATGCTGCGCTACGGTGTCAACGATCTGCGCTTGTTCTTTGAGAACGATCTGCGCTTCCTGCGGCAGTTTCAGTGAGACATCCACCATGAAAGTCAGCGAGCAGTGGCTGCGGGAATGGGTCGACCCCGCGGTGTCCGGTGCCGAACTGGCGGCGCAACTGACCATGGCGGGTTTGGAAGTAGACCATATCGAACCCGCCGCGCCCGCGTTTGAATCGGTGGTGGTCGGCCGGATCATCGATCTAGTTCCACATCCCGACGCCGACCGTTTGCGGGTGGCGACGGTGGATGTGGGCGGTGTGGAGCCGCTGCAAATCGTCTGCGGCGCTCCGAACGTCGCGGTGGGGATGTGCGCCCCGACCGCCTTGATTGGGGCGGTGCTGCCTGGCGGATTTGCCATCAAGCCCTCTAGATTGCGCGGCGTCGAATCGCGGGGCATGTTGTGCTCGGCCAAGGAACTGGGGCTGGCGGAGAGTTCCGATGGCCTGCTACCGCTGCCAGCGGATAGCCAGCCCGGCCAGAGCGTGCGCGAGCTGCTGGCCCTGGAGGATTCGATCATCGAGATCGAATTGACGCCCAATCGCGGCGACTGCCTGGGCATGGAAGGCATCGCCCGCGAAGTGGCGACCCTTAACCGCCGCGAGTTTCGCCCACTGCCGGCCGATAACGTGCCGCCGGTGGTGGACGCCGTCTTCCCGGTGACGCTGCTCAATCCAGCCGATTGTCCACGTTACGTGGGCCGGGTCATTCGCGGCGTCAACCCCGCCGCCGAGACGCCGCTGTGGATGCGGGAGCGCCTGCGCCGGGCCGGGGTACGCAGCTTGGGACCGCTGGTGGACGTAACCAATTACGTGATGCTTGAGCTTGGGCAACCGATGCACGCCTTCGATCTGGGCCGGCTGACCAATGGCATCGAGGTGCGCCGCGCCCAGCCCGGCGACCGGCTGGAATTGCTCAACGGCGTGGTGGTGGAGCCGGATGCGGAAACCCTGCTCATCACCGACCAGAACGGTCCGCTGGCGCTGGCCGGCATCATGGGCGGCGAGATCAGTTCCTGCACCGACGCCACCCGCGATGTGTTCCTGGAAAGCGCCTTTTTCACCCCGGCCAGCATTGCTGGCCGCGCCCGCCGCTATGGATTGCAAACCGACTCCTCCTACCGCTTCGAGCGCGGAGTGGATTCGCAATTGCAGCGCCGCGCCGCCGAACGCGCTACCCGGTTGTTGCTGGACATCGCCGGAGGACAACCGGGGCCCATCGTCGAGGCGGTCTCGCCCCAGCACTTGCCGGCGGAACCGGCTATCCGGTTGCGGCCGGAGCGCCTCCGCAAGTTATTGGGCATGGACATTCCCGCCGTTGAGGTTGAGGAGATTCTGCGCCGGTTGGGAATGGCGGTGGCGGTTGAAGTAGACCACTGGCTGGTCGCGCCGCCGAGCAGTCGGTTCGATATCGCGCTGGAAGTGGATCTGATCGAGGAAATCGCCCGAATTCATGGCTATGATCGTCTGCCCGGCAACCGACCGCTCACCCGGATGGAGATGCCGCCGCGGCCGGAAGGACGGGTGGCGCTCGAACGATTCAAGGAAACCCTGACGCAGCGCGGTTTTCAGGAAGCCATCACCTATAGCTTTGTCGATCCGGCGTTTCAGCGGTGCCTTGATCCGGGGCGGCAACCGCTGGCGCTGGCCAACCCAATTTCCGCCGATCTGGCGGTAATGCGCACCAGCCTGTGGCCGGGCTTGCTCAAGGCGCTAGTCTATAATCAGAAGCGCCAGCAAACCCGAATCCGGCTGTTCGAGCACGGCCTGAATTTCATCCCCGCAATCGATGGGCTGCGACAGGAACCGTACTTCGCCGGTGTCGCGATAGGTTCCGCCTTGCCGGAGCAGTGGGGCGCACCGGCCCGACCCCTGGATTTCTTCGATCTCAAGGCTGACGTGGAAGCATTGCTGGCCTTGAGTGGCGAACCGGAGGCGTTCGTGTTCGTCGCCGTCCCGCATCCAGCCCTGCATCCGGGCCAGAGCGCCCGGATCGAACGAGCTGGAGCGGCGGTCGGCTGGCTGGGTGCGCTACATCCGCGCGTGGCGCGAGAACTGGATGTGGAAGGCGATGCCTTCCTTTTCGAGTTGCGGTTGGAAGGGGTGCAAACAGCACGGACGCCGATGTTTCAGGAGCTTTCCAAGTTCCCGGCCAGCCGCCGCGATCTCGCCATCGTGGTCGATGAATCGGTCACCGTGCGGGCGATTCAGGATTGCATTGACCGTCATGGAGGCGAACGCCTGCGTGAGGCTTGGCTGTTTGATGTCTATCGGGGCAGGGGGATCGCCGTAGGCAAAAAAAGTTTGGCTTTTGGATTGATTTTACAAGATTTCTCGCACAATCTTACTGATAGTATGGTCGAAAAGACCGTGTCCGGGATCATCGCTGGACTGGCTGGGCAGTTCGGCGCAACGCTTAGGGTTTAGGAGCATGGCACTCACAAAAGCTGACATGGCGGAACAATTGTTTGAAGAACTGGGCATCAACAAGCGCGAGGCCAAGGAACTGGTGGAAATCTTCTTCGAGGAAATCCGCAGTGCCTTGGAACGGGGGCGGCAAGTCAAGTTGTCTGGATTCGGCAATTTCGACCTGCGCGACAAGAACCAGCGTCCAGGCCGTAACCCCAAGACTGGCGAAGAAATTCCGATCACCGCGCGCCGTGTGGTGACTTTCCGGCCGGGACAAAAACTCAAGGCGCGGGTGGATGCCTTCAAGGGCGAGGCGCAATAGGCGTGCTCATCACAAGGCAATCGCGCCGGGGGAGGTTGACAGCAAGCGGCGCGCTCGGGTGACGGGAGGGGGTTGGCGTGTGGAAAGCACGGGTTGCCCAAACGCTCGACCCTCAGCCGTGCTGGATCGGCCTGCCCGATCTACCCGAACCGCGTGATGATTTCAGTGTTGTTCGCACGGTACTGGTGGGGTCGAAGGATTGGGCCGGGATCCAGGCGGTCGAGCAAGTCGTGCATCCGGCTCGTCAGCCACCAGACCCACAGTCTCCAAGTCTCCAGGGTAACATCTAATTGGGCGGGTTACGCTGCGCTAAACCGTCCTACATGCTACGTGCTATCAGACAAGTTTCAAGAAAAAAATCGCTCATAATCATCATGGCCGCCAATCCAAAACCATGTAACGGTGTCGCCCTCGAATATACCAAGAGCGCGATAAGCCGACGTGATTCTTACTGACCAGATATTTTCTTCCCGGTTGATACACTTGAAATGCAAAGAAGGATGGAAAGGATTATCTGACCATAGCCGGTAAGCTTTGCGTGCGCTGCTCTTGATGTCTGGTTCCAAATTTTTGTATGCGTCCCAAAAGGATGGAAGGCTC
>JAVMKH010000037.1:0-6738 GCA_031732935.1 Candidatus Contendibacter sp. | reverse complement strand
GCGGCGGATGGGATGAGCGGTTGTTGAATTCATGCGAAAGTCCGTTGTGTCCGAAAGAATGGGGTTAATGGGCAATGTTGGCGTCCCGGCACGCCGCTTTGCTCGCCGCGCAGGACCAGGAAGGATTCGTGGCCTTCCCAGCTGATGCCATGCAGACGAACGCGCTGGTCGATGTGCTCGATGGGGATCGTCGGGGGTGGTTTAGTGCTGGAGTCATGGCGGGAGTTTCAAACCGTAGCGCACACTCAGGTTGCATCTGTCGATATCAAGCCAAAATACAGGTCGTAGAACCGATCTTTTTCGGGGTCGTACTGCATCAACTCGCCATTTTCCAGATCGTAGTACCAGCCGTACAACTTCAACTGGCCTTGCTCGACCCGCTGGCGGATAAACGGAAAGGTCATCAGGTTGGCCAGCGAAGCGCGGATACCGGCCCGTTCACAAGCCCGCTGCTTGAACTCGTTGCTGGCGTCCGGCCAGCGTTGCAGCACCTCATCGCGGGCTGACGCGGCGATTTTCACCCACGGCGCGATGAAACCCTCGCCTTCGTCGTTCTCGCCGTAGCCTTCCAGCAACGCCCGGATACCGCCGCAGCGCGAATGGCCCAGAATGATGATGTTGGAGACTTTCAGGTTGCAGACGGCGAACTCCAGCGCGGCGCTGGTGCCGTGATAGCGCCCGCCGGTCTCGTGGGGCGGCACCAGATTGGCGACGTTACGGATCACGAACAAATCGCCGGGCGCGGAATCGGTCAGGATGGCGGGGTCCACCCGCGAATCGCTGCAACCGATCAGCAGCGTGCGCGGCGTTTGCCCTTGCATCGCCAGTCGGTTGAACAAATCCCGGTTCGGCTCGAAGTGCTTGACTCGAAAGCGCTGGAAGCCTTGCAATAGCTCGCTGATAGTGGTCATGGAGTACCATCCGTTAACCTTGGTCGGTTTCGCATTATATCCTGTCGTTTCCCAACCTTCCGCCCGGAGAGGCCCCATGCAGTGCGCGATCTACAAAAGCCTCAAAAAACAGGATACTTATCTGTATCTGGCCGCCAGGGACGACTTTTCCCGCGTTCCCGAAACTCTGCTGAAACTGATCGGCGAACCGATTCATGTCATGGATTTGGAACTGCCCCCGGAGCGCAAGCTGGCGCAGGAGGACACGGCCGAAGTGCTGCGCAACCTTCAGGAGCGGGGCTGGCATTTGCAGATGCCGCGCCAGGATGAATGGCTGGGCATCAAGCACTGAATTGAACCTTACGGAATCCAATCCATGTTCTCCGAACGCGTCGACCGTTTGACCAGCTCCCTGATCCGGGAACTGCTCGCCCTCACCCAGAAACCCGACATCATTTCCTTCGCCGGTGGTTTGCCGGCCCGCGAAGCCATGCCACCGCTAGACTTGGACGAGTTGCCGCCCGACCTGAGCCAGTACGGCACCACCGATGGCGAGCCGGAACTGCGGGCGGTCATCGCCGCGCAATTGGCGGACCTTGGCCTGCGCTGTCGGCCGGAGCAGGTGTTGGTCACCACCGGCTCGCAGCAAGGTATCGATCTGGTTTCCAAACTCTACATCGACCCCGGCACACCCGTCGCGGTGGAAGCGCCGAGCTATTTGGCCGCCCTGCAGTCGTTTCGGCTGTTCGGCGCCCGCTTCGAGGAACTGCCACTGGCGGCCAGCGGTATCGACCCGGAGCAATTGCGCCAAGTCGTTCACCGCCAGCGACCGGCGTTCGTTTACCTCATTCCAACCTTTCAGAACCCATCTGGCGTCTGCTACGACGAAGCGACCCGCGCCGCGGTCGCGGCGGTGCTGCGCGAGACTGGAACGCCGTTGCTGGAGGACGAGCCATACCGGGAACTGGTCTACGAACCGGTGGATCGCACCCCGCTCTGCGCCCGCTTGGGGGAGAAGGATACCTGGATGTACATGGGTACGTTTTCCAAGACGGGCATTCCCGGCTTGCGGGTTGGCTATATCGCCGCGTCCGAAAATGTGCATCCCTATCTGGTGCGGCTCAAGCAGTCCACCGACCTGCATACCAACCGCATCGGCCAGTGGTGGTGCGCTCGCTTCGTAAGCTCCCGCGACTATCCGGCGCATCTGGAGCGACTGCGGGCGTTTTACCGGGAGCGGCGCGACGCCATGCAAGCGGCGCTGACCCGCCACCTCGGCGAACTGGCGCAGTGGACCATGCCCAACGGCGGATTGTTCTTCTGGGCACGCCTGAAGAAGGGCGGCGACACTCGGGCCCTGTTGGTGCGGGCGCTGGAACGCAAGGTGGCGTTCATGCCGGGCGAAGCGTTCTTCGCCAGCGCCAGCTCGCAACACGGCGCCTTCATGCGCCTCAATTTCAGTCATGCCACGCTCGAACAACTGGAACGCGGCATGGCGGTGCTGGCGGAAGTGATTTGGGAGCAGCGAGGAACGGTCGGGGCGGAGAACGCCGCTGGCGTGGTGGCGATTTAAGCATTCTTGAAACGCGCGATCAGAGGCTGTCAGGATCATGACCGCACCGCTGCCCGCTCCATGAAGCGCGCCGCCTCCGCGCGCAGCCAGTCCTTTCCCTCGCCGTCGAGAAACGCGGCCGGCCCCGTCAAGGCCACAACGCCTTGGATTTCGTCCGCCCGAAGATCGAAGCGAAGATCGAGCGTTATTGGTTCATCCACAGTCCCTTCCCGACCCAGGAGATACAGCGCCACCCGTACATCGAGCGCGGCCGTGGCCGCTTCCAGTTCCACCGCCGCCTCGGCCCGTTCGTAACCCACCGCCCGACACCGTTCCGTCAAAGCGCAAATCAGTTCACGGGTCACGAATGCCCGAAGAGACTCCAACATCTCGCCCAAACGTGCCTCGGCCTGGCGTAAACGTTGGGGATAGGGCCGTTCGTATTTGTTTTCCAGGCCGATCACCTCTCGAAGCTCGGCGAACGCCGATGGTAGCGTGCCCGAATGAAAGCCGGGCCGTAGCAAGGTATACAGCGTTTCCCCGTGGGGTCCGAAGTGCGCCGGTTGTATGCGGTCAGGATGGTTGGCGCGATACAGCGTCCAATTTTCGTTCAGTTCCCAAGCCAGGAATCCGAACAAACCGGGCGATAACAGCACGGTCACGGTGGCCAGCGGTAAGCCGATAAACCGTGGCAGAATCGGGTCCAGCAGCGCCAGCAGCGCGGTCGTCAACGTGGGAAAAAAGGGCAGCATTAGCTTGTCAGCCACCATAACGACCGGGAAGTGCTTGACCGGATTGATCTGAGGTTCGACCAGAACCGCCGCGTAGAAATGAATGAGATAGCTGAACGCGTGCCATGCCGGACCGACGAGGGCCTTGGTCGTCGTAACGCCCCACCCCTCGTCGCGGTGATGGCTGACCGACTCGTCCACCCGGTGGAGAGCTTGTTCGATGTCCTGCATCAGCCAGCCGAACAGATCGATCACCCAACGGAATAGACTGACAAGCAGGGCATGACGCACCCGCCGCCAGAAGGCGATGAACCTGGTGATGGCGCTGTCCAGCAACCGGCGTCCGGACTGGCTGTTGCGCAAAAGACCGCCCAGGATGAAACCCAGCACCAGCAGGAGCGTGGGAAGTCCGTCGGGGTTGAAACCGAGACCGCCCGCAATGCCGATCAGCGGCAGCGCGAACACCAAGCCGATGAGCAACGGCTCCAGCAAGTAGCGGGAACCTTGTCGAACCACGGGATAGCGAAACCAGCGGGCCGCATGTCCCCAGCGCGCCCAACGCGCCAACCGCCGATACAGAAATTCGGCGAACAACCAGCGGCAACCACGGCCAAAAGCGGCAGCCGCCTTCCGTCCCCGCTCGGTATGAATCAGGACGTTCAGTCCAGCGCCGACCGCCAGCACCGACTCCGGATTGACCAGCCGTATCGGATCCCGCGCCACCAGGCCCAGCAAGAATCCCAACGATTCCAACCCGATGAAGGCGACGCCGAACGGAAACAGCAAAAAGCGGGTGATCCACCGGCCGGCGGACGTGCCAAACAAGGGGGCGCTCGCCTGTTGCAAGCCTTTCAGGTAAAACTCGCCGGGCTGATAAACGCCCGGTAGCGCGGCGCTGGCCTGGCGGTCGAAACGCGCCAGTCGATCACCCCGCGACAACCCGTCCCAGCCCAGGTCCGGCAAGCGCCATTCGCCGCGGGCTACGGCATCCCGCAAATCGGTGAAGCGCAGATGCCAGCGGTGGAGGATGATTTGGAACAGATCTTCCTGGAGCACATTCCGCGCCACTCGCTGGTGGGGTCCGTCCGGGACGAAGCCAGCGTCGTCAAGCAATCCTCCCAAGCGCGGCTGCAACTGCTGGCGGAGTCGCTGACCGATCAAATCGCCCAAGGTCCGCAAGGGCGCGCTGAAGTAGGCAACCTCGGCTCCAGACCACGGCAACTGGTCAAGACGGATTTTCGCGGCGTTCAGCGCGCGCAGGGCCTTGAGCAGCCCCTGAAACGGCAAGCCTAGCCGTAATCGCCGACCACCGTTCCACAACCAGGCAACCGGCCGCAAGCGGTAATAATCGGTTCGTCCCTCCAGCAGTATGCGCTCCAGATCGTGCAACAACCGGGAATACGGACTGAAAAATCGCGCGGCGGCCGGTTCGTCCAGCAAACGCTCAATCAAGTGCTCCAGCACTTGGGTAGAGCGGGAATCCAGCTTCCAGGTCGCGGCAAGATTGTGGGCCAGCGCTTCGACGATTTCGTGCTGGCAATCTCCCAAAGCTCCAACGACGGTGTCGGGGATTTGTAAAGCTTGAGGCTTCAGTTCCCGATAATGGTGGCCAGCCATACACAGATACCGAAGCGCCACACCATAGCGCCCGGCCATCTCGGCCCTGAAGGCGGTCTGAACTCCGTGCTTGAAAAGACCCAAGCGCACCACGCGAACCCATGCTGGCGGCGCGTGGTCGCCACGCGCGGACCGGCGATCCAGCAGCGAGATCAGCCAATCCCCGACCGGCGTCAGGCGCCCGGCCAAATCGCGCCAAGCCGAGGCGAACCAACCCGATTTCCGGGTCAGGGCGGAAGCCTGCCGCAACGCTTCACCACAGCGGGCTTCGATCCATGCCGCTACCCGGTCGCTTTCCACCACCTGGCTTGGACTTGCCCCTGTTCGGGTTTCCCCGTCAAAAGCTGGAGCAGGCTTGGCCAGCAGGGGAAGGACCGTATTCGCGCCATCGACCAAATCGGGATCGTTTCGACCGAACGGCAGGCCGAGCGGCAATTCCGGCTCGTAATCGGGCGCACCGTCAAAGCCGGCCGGGCGACTTCGGGTCAGGAGTTGCGGCCAGCGCTGACCGTGCCGGGGCGGTGGCAGGTCCAGCCCGCCATCCTTCAGCCAGCGATCCAGCCCGCGCCAGTCTTGGATGGCGGGAAAAAAGTAGGCGCGCGCGCCAGGGACAAAATAGCGGAGATACGTGATGAAGCCGACGAACTGACGGCATAGCGTTTCGTCGTCCAAACCCAGCACCACCCGCCGGTCCTGTTCGAGCAACGTCCGCGCCTCGCGCAATGCCCGTTCGCCAATCATACCGAGCAATCCTCGGATACCAAACGAGTCATGATCCTGATTATCGTGGCGAGCCATCCGCCAGGTCCGCGCCACCTCGGCCTCGAACCGGCGTCCCCAGTATCCCCGGAGCCAGCGTTCGGGGGAATCGGTGGCCAATTCCTGGGCCGACGGCATGGGTAAGAGAATCACCCAATCCGGCAGGTTGAGCCCTTCGATGATGGCCAGGGCATCGGGGTTCTCGTCCTCCAAACCGTTCAACAGAACCGTGCGTGGAATCAGATAGTAGCGGAGTGTCGAAATGGCCAGATTCCGCGAGTCGCCACCCACGTGACGGCGGATCAGGCGTTCCAGCACGCGGGGATGAAACAGAAACACACCCTCCGTCGGCCGGAGCACGCGCCGTCGAAAGTTCTTCGTCGTCAGTTTGGAAGTTCTGCGTCGATCCATGTCCCAATAGGTATCGGCTATAGGTTTTTTTATTCCATTCAATTAGTAATGAACCCTGCTTTACAAGATACTGTGACGCCATCGCCGCCGCCCCGTTGCCGGCGATATCGCTTGTCGTAACGCACCAATCCACAACCGAGCCAGGAGTGCAACATGAGTGACCAAAAGAAACTGACCACCGCCGCCGGCTGTCCCGTCGCCCACAACCAGAACGTGATGACCGCCGGACCGCGCGGGCCGCAACTATTACAGGACGTCTGGTTCCTGGAAAAGCTCGCCCATTTCGACCGCGAAGTTATCCCCGAACGGCGGATGCACGCGAAAGGCTCCGGCGCCTACGGCACTTTCACGGTGACCCATGACATCACCCAATACACGCGAGCGAAAATCTTTTCCCAAGTCGGCAAAAAAACCGAGTTGTTCGCCCGCTTCACCACCGTGGCCGGCGAGCGCGGCGCCGCCGACGCCGAGCGCGACATTCGCGGCTTCGCGGTGAAGTTCTACACCGAGGAAGGCAACTGGGACATGGTCGGCAACAATACGCCGGTGTTCTTCCTGCGCGACCCGCTCAAGTTCCCGGACCTCAACCACGCCGTCAAGCGCGACCCGCGCACCAACCTGCGCAGCGCCAAGAACAACTGGGATTTCTGGACCTCGCTGCCGGAAGCCCTGCACCAGATCACGATCGTCATGTCGGATCGCGGCATTCCGGCGACCTACCGTCACATGCACGGCTTCGGCAGCCACACCTTCAGCTTCATCAACGCCAGGAACGAAC
>JAVMKH010000036.1:6004-6771 GCA_031732935.1 Candidatus Contendibacter sp. | reverse complement strand
CGCTGATCGTGTTCCTGCTGATCGGCTATCCGGTCGCCTTCTCGCTGGCGGCGGTGGGCATGGTGTTTGGCTTGATCGGCATCGAACTCGGCCTGCTCACCCCCAACCTGTTGCAAGCCTTTCCGGACCGGGTGTTCGGCATCATGAAGAACGAAATCCTGCTGGCGATTCCGTTCTTCACCTTCATGGGGCTGGTGCTGGAACGCAGCGGCATGGCCGAGGATCTGCTGGACACCATCGGCCAGTTGTTCGGCACCATTCGCGGCGGGCTGGCCTACGCGGTGATCTTCGTCGGTGCCCTGCTGGCCGCCACCACCGGCGTGGTCGCCGCCTCGGTCATCGCCATGGGCCTGATTTCGCTGCCGATCATGCTGCGCTACGGCTACGACAAGGCGCTGGCCTCTGGGGTGATCGCCGCCTCTGGCACCCTGGCGCAGATCATTCCCCCTTCGCTGGTACTGATCGTGATGGCCGACGTGCTGGGCCGCTCGGTGGGCGACATGTACAAGGGTGCCTTCATTCCCGGTTTCACCCTGACCGGGCTGTACGTCGGCTGGGTATTGTTGAACACCGTCTTTCGCCCACACACCGCCCCGGCCCTGCCGCCGGAAGCCCGCACCCTGCGCGGCTGGGCGTTGGCCTGGCGGGTGGTGGTGGCGATGATCCCGCCACTGCTGCTGATTTTTCTGGTACTCGGCAGCATCTTCATCGGTTGGGCCACCCCCACCGAGGGCGGCGCGCTGGGCGCGGTCGGCGCGCTGGCGATG
>JAVMKH010000036.1:0-5779 GCA_031732935.1 Candidatus Contendibacter sp. | reverse complement strand
GGGCGCGGTGCCGTTCGTGGTGATCCAGGTGATCATGGTGGCGCTGATCATCGCTTTCCCGGCGCTGGTGACGGTCGGCCTCGACCGCCCGGTCGATTCGGGCAAGCCGGCCCAGGTACGAATGCTGGGTTTGCCCGAAGATACCAGCGGTTCAAGTCCGCCCTCGGGCCAGGAAGACGCCGCCGATTTGTTCAAGCAGTTACCCAAGCCCGCCCAATAAGCGGCCACGAAAAAACCCAGCGCTGATCAGCACTGGGTTTTCGCGATGCCAAGATGGATTATAAGGCTACTTCTTGGCGCGCATCTGCGCCTGCATGAAGTTGGCCAGCGCGCCCTCGGGCAAACTCATCCAGATGTCGGAGATCTGCTGGAAGGCGCGCAGCGAATCGTAGAGTTTCTTGAAATCCGGATTCTTGGCGGATTCCTCGGCGTACAATTTCTGGGCGGCGTCATAGGCCGCTTTCAACACATCGTCCGGATAGCGACGAAGCTCGGTGCCGTTTTGCACCAGCCGCTGAATGGCCAGCGGATTCTTGGCGTCGTAGGCGGCCATCATCCGCAGGTTGGCCTCGATGGCGGCGGTTTCGAACGCCGCCTGATAGGGCTTGGGCAGCTTTTCCCATTGCTCCTTGTTGACGTAGAAACTGATTTGCGGCCCGGTCTCCCACCAGCCCGGGTAATAGTAGAACTTGGCGACCTTGTAGAAACCGAGTTTCTCGTCGTCGTAGGGACCGACCCACTCGGCGGCGTCGATGGCGCCGCGTTCCAGTGCCGGATAGATTTCGCCGCCCGGCAGGGCCTGCGGCACCGCGCCCAGCGCCGAGAACACCTCCGCGCCAAACCCGGGAATGCGCATTTTCAATCCCTTGAGATCCTCCAGCGATTTCACTTCCTTGCGGAACCAGCCACCCATCTGAGTGCCGGTGTTGCCGCCAGGGAAGTTGACGACGCTGTACTTGGCGAAAAACTCGCGAGTTAGGGGCAGACCCTCGCCGTAATAGTACCAGCCGTTCATCTGCCGGGCGTTCAGACCGAACGGGATGGCGGTGTCGATGGAAAACGCCTTGTTCTTGCCGTGGAAGTAGTAGCCGCAGGTATGGCAACACTCCACTGTGTTCTGCTGCACGGCGTCCAGCACGCCGAACGGTGGCACGATCTCGCCACCGGCGAAGACTCGAATCTCGAACCTGCCCTCGGTCAGTTCGGCAATCCGCTTGGCCAACACCTCGGCGCCGCCGTAGATCGTATCCAGACTCTTGGGGAAGCTGGAGGCCAGTCGCCACTTGAGGGTCGGCAACCCCTGCCCCTGAGACTGAGTCACGGGCTGGGCGGCGGGTTGGGCCGCTGGCGGGGATGATGACTGACCGATGGCGGGAACCGTGGTCGCACCGGCGGCGGCGACCAGACCCAGACCTGTTTTCTTGATGAATTCACGGCGCTGCATGTGCTTCTTCTCCTCATCGTTGGTGATTGTCGACCCGATCGGCATTTCACGGGAACGCCCGGATTCCCATTGCGAGAATTGCGTATCCTTTAAAATCTATCAGACCCTTGGCGAATTGCATCCCGGGATTCGCGGCTTTTGACACGCGCGGGGAAGCTGCCTATAGTGCGAACCTTCCTTCAGGATTCTTGTCGATAACCGACGGCGGATCACGCCGCTCCAGCGCACGGGAGGTTCCCACATGCTCATATCAGAACACGCCGTCATGTGACGCCTTCCGGGCGGTCTTCGGAAGGCACTGGTTGTCTTCCGAGTCTGCTTTCCGATCTGGGAAAACCCTGGGTGACAACCGTCATCCAGGGTTTTTTACATGGAGGAGCCGGACTCCCCATCACGCGAGCAGCGATCATGCCGATCAGGAAAACCATTACCAAGGGTCGGGTTCCCGTCAAAATCTATACCGACGACGTGGATCCGCAGGCCATCAACCAGTTGCTCAATGTTGCGCAACTGCCGTTCGTCCACAGTCACGTGGCGGCGATGCCGGACGTTCACGTCGGGATCGGCGCGACCGTCGGCGCGGTCATTCCCACCAAGGGCGCTATCATTCCAGCGGCGGTGGGAGTCGATATCGGGTGCGGGATGAATGCCGTCCGCCTCAGCCTCAAGGCCAACCAGTTGCCGGACAACTTGCGGCCGGTGCGCGCGGCCATCGAGGCGGCGGTGCCGGTCGGCTTCGCCATGCACGCCGACAAACCCGGCGTTCCGGCCTCGGCGATTCGCGCCCTGGACGGTGGCCTGGACCACATCGTCGGCAAGCACCCCGGCATCCTCAAGATGCAGAAGCACGTCGAACGGATCTGGGCGCAGCAATTGGGAACGCTGGGCGGCGGCAATCACTTCATCGAGTTGTGCCTGGACGAGAACCAGGACGTGTGGGTGATGCTGCACTCCGGCAGTCGGGGCATCGGCAATATCATCGGCCGTTACTTCATCGACCTAGCGCGCAAGGACATGGGCAAGCATCTGATCAACCTGCCCGATCGCGATCTGGCCTATTTGCAGGAAGGCGCGGAACACTTCGACGATTACGTGGAGGCGGTGCGCTGGGCGCAGGATTACGCCATGACCAATCGCCGCGAGATGATGCGGCTGATCCTGGCCGCCCTGGCCCGGCCACTGCCGCCGTTCACCCTGACCCAGGAGGCGATCAATTGCTTCGCGGGAGAAACCATGGTAATGACACGGAGTGGCAACCGTGCGATTTTCGAGCTTTGTGGCGGCGAACACGAACTATTAACCTCTGGCGGGCAATGGATCAAAGCCCCCGTCAAGAGTTTCGGTGAACAACGTCTTTTGGCGGTGACCCTTAGTCGGTCAGGTGTTCTCAAAACGATTTATGCCACTGCGGGGCATCGCTGGATTACTCGCAATCAAATCGGAACACAGACACGCAAGACAACGACTGAACTGTGCGCGAAGGACCGCCTACAAAGCAGTTTCCCGTCGCGCGCCGATACCATGACCGTGGATAGAGAATCGGTCGCGAGAGGTTTCGTCTATGGCGATGGCTCCATTCAAGGGCGGTGGGCAGTGGCTAATTTCTGTGGCATCAAGGACGAGGCCATGCTTCCCTTCTTCGCCGATAAGGAACCGCCGCGTCAATATGCGCGCTTCAAACGCATTCTCCATCTACCTCCAAAATGGAAAACCGAACGCCCCCCGCTAGACTCGATGCCCAACATCCTTTATGGCTGGCTCGCGGGTTATTTCGCGGCGGATGGCAATGTCGATCGCACCGGGCGTCCAACGCTAGCTTCCGCCAGTCGATCCAATCTGGAATACGTCCGTCAACTCTGTACCACCATCGGCATCGGAACATTTGGCATTCGCATTCGAATGCGAAAGGGTTTCGGTAAAGTGGAAACACCTCTTTATCTACTCGGGCTGATGAGAGGCGATCTTTGCCCAAGCTTTTTTCTCATTGAGAATCATCGCCTGCGTTTCATCAACGGGCGTGATGCCGCCGAACGGCGCGGTTGGAATGTGGTCAAGGTTGAGTCGACCGATAGAGTCGAAGAAGTGTTCTGCGCCATCGTTGAGGGAACCCATTCCTTCACTCTCGAAGACAACATTCTTACTTCAAATTGCCATCATAATTACGTAGCGGTGGAGCATCACTTTGGCGAGAACTTGTTCATCACCCGCAAGGGCGCCATTCGCGCCGGCGTGGGCGACCTGGGCATCATCCCCGGCAGCATGGGGGCTCGATCCTACATCGTGCGCGGCAAGGGTGAGCCGCAATCGTTCTGTTCCTGCGCGCACGGGGCGGGGCGGCGGATGAGTCGGGGTCAGGCCAAGAAAAAATTCGACCCCCAGGATTTGATCGCCCAGACCGCTGGGGTGGAATGTCGCAAGGACGCCGGCGTGATCGACGAGATTCCCGGCGCCTACAAACCCATCGACGAGGTAATGGCCCATCAGACCGACCTGGTTGAGGTCGTGCATACTCTCAAGCAGGTGGTGTGCGTCAAGGGCTGACCACCCTCACGTCATGGAGAACCGCATCATGGAAAAAATCATCCAGCGGCCACGCCGCAACCCAGTCGCCGCCGCGCCGATCCTGCGCAAGGGCGGCGCGCACCAGAAGTCCAAGACGGCGGAGCGGACCCAGATCCGTGCCCAGTTATGGCGAGAAAGCGCCGAGTGGCGGCGGCCACGCTAACCGCGCGCCGCTCACCAGCGCAGCAACACCCAGGCCGGAATCAGCAACCCGCTCTGCAAGTCGTTGAAGCGGGTTTCCAGATTGCCGTCGCCGTCGGTATCGACCAGATAGTAGGATGCGCCCTTGGCGGGATTGATCTTGATCATGTACAGCACGCCCCCGGCGCGATACTCCTCGATGGAGCCTTGATCGCCCTGCTGGCGAATCGTCACTTCCGGAGCCGGGACATTCTGTTCCCGCGACGCTTCCGGGGGACCGTCGGCGATGGGCTCCAAACCGGGGGATTTCACAGCGTCCTGGGCCCAAACCAGGCCCGACGCCAGGAACAACGCAATCAATGACCGCGAACGCATGACGGATCCTTGAGGGTGGTTGGCGCGATGGAATGCGCCAGCTCACCCCCGTGGGCAAAGCTGACGCCCCCGCATCATTTCCCAGCCCCGGCGATTTGTCCAGTCAGGGAAGGTTCACTGTCGGCGCGCGCGCGCAGACCTTCGATGAATCGCCGGATATGCGGCATGTGGCTGCCTTCCCAATACAGTTGGCCACACTGTCCGCATTCCCAGAACGCCTCAACGTAAAGGCGGGTTTTCGGCGGCAGCCGTTCCCAAACCCGACCCCGGGACACCGCCGCCAACAAGCCATTGCAACGAGCACACCGTTGGAGTGGCTGGATCGCGCGGTAAAGGTCCAACCGGTCGAGAACCTCCTCGATCTGCCGACGCGGATCGGTGGCGCGCACAAAAAAACCATGTGTCACCATCGCCCGCTTCAACAGGTCGCGGTCGCGGGTCAGTAAAATCCGCTGCTCGACGCTGGCCAGGCACGCCAGTTGGGCGTCGTCGTAATCGTTGCGGTAGAGCGTGTCGAAGCCCAGCAGCCGCAGATAACGCGCCAGCTTGCCCAGATGCACGTCCAGCACGAAGCGGGTGGCCCGCAGCGGACGCAGCCGAACCCGAACCAGCGGCTGAATGTCGAAGGACTCGAACAGGGGATAGACGCTGATGTGGTCCCCATTCTGGACGATGTAGGAGAAATCCACCGAATCGCCGTTGACCAGGATCAGTTCGATTTCGGTATGTGGAACCCCCAGCGCCTCGATCATGTCCTTGATCGAAGCGCGCCGCTGGAAAGCATGGTCGAAACAAATCTTGCGCCGCTCCGGCGGCAGGAAATCGTTCAGTTCCTCGTAGAACCGGATCGAACACAGGTTCACAGCGCGCAACTCGTTTTAGCGGACTCGGCCAGCCCAAACCGCCTGGCCAAATACCGGGACCCGCTTTCGATCACGCCAAGACGGAGTTCACGCGCGAGGATGACTTGGCCTGGCATGGCGGCGCCTCCAATTTTCAGCCCATGCCAAAAACCATAGGTGAAGTCTGAATGCGCGTCAAACCGGGACGCGAGCTTACGCACCAAGGCGTTTAGTCGACGGATTTAGTGACCTTGGCTGGCCATCGTTAGGATAAAAATCGTTGGCTCACTGCGAAATGCTTGGCAAGCTGGGCGGACTGAACTAACATTATTAATTCCTACGGCGGCCAACCCGCCGCTCTCGGGGCGTAGCGCAGCCTGGTAGCGCACCTGCATGGGGTGCAGGTGGTCGGAGG
>JAVMKH010000035.1:0-35791 GCA_031732935.1 Candidatus Contendibacter sp. | reverse complement strand
ATCGTCAAGCTGCCCGGCCTGAGCAACGCCTGGGTGATGCCGATCAAGAACCGGATCAATATGCTGGCGACCGGAATCAAAACGCCACTGGGCGTCAAGGTGGCTGGTGCCGACCCGGCGGTCATCCAGCAAGTGGGCGAGCGGCTGGAACAGGTCATCCGCGCCATTCCGGGCGCCACTTCGGTCTACTCCGAGCGGGTGGCCGGCGGCCGGTATGTGGACGTGGCCATCGACCGGCTGGCCGCCGCCCGGCTGGGGCTGAATATCAACGACGTGCAGGAGGTCATCAACACCGCCGTCGGGGGCATGAACGTCTCGGAAACCGTCGAGGGCCTGGAACGCTATCCGGTCAATCTACGCTATCCGCAGGCGGTGCGCGACTCGCTGGAACGGCTGCGCGCCCTACCCATCGTCACGCCGACTGGCGCTGCCGTGCCGCTTTCCCAGGTGGCCGACGTGAAAATCACCGATGGGCCGGCGATGTTGCAGAGCGAGAACGCCCGGCTGATCGGCATCACCTACGTGGACGTGCAAGGTCGCGATATCGGTTCCTTCGTCGCCGAGGCGCAAAAGGCGGTGGCCGAACAGGTCGCGCTGCCGGCCAGCTATTCGCTGCGCTGGTCCGGCCAGTACGAATATCTGACCCGCGCGCTGGCCAAGCTGCAAGTGGTCGCACCGATAACGCTGGCGATCATCTTCCTGCTGCTGTATCTGAGCTTTGGCCGCTTGGGTCCAGCGGTGCTGATCATGGCGACCTTGCCGTTCTCCCTGCTGGGCGGCGTCTGGCTGCTATATTGGCTGGACTACAATCTGTCGGTGGCGGTCGGCGTCGGCTTCATCGCCCTGGCCGGCGTGGCGGCGGAAACGGGCGTGGTGATGCTGGTCTATCTGGATCAGGCACTGACCCGGCGCAAGGAAATCGCCCAAGCCGAAGGTCGGACCGTCACCTTGGTCGAATTGCGCGAGGCGGTGATCGAGGGAGCGCTGTTGCGGGTGCGGCCGAAAATGATGACCGTGGCCACCATCATCGTCGGTTTGCTGCCGATCATGTACGGCGCCGGCACGGGTTCGGAGGTCATGCGCCGCATCGCCGCGCCGATGGTCGGCGGCATGGTCAGTGCTACCCTGCTGACCCTGGTGGTGATTCCAGCGGTGTTCCTGCTCTGGCAAGGCCTGGCGATCGAGCGGGAAAACCATCGCTGGGCCAGATCGAAACCCCTTGCGGCCAACGCTACCCCCAAACGCCCGGCGGGAATCGAGGAATAGCGGGAATCCCGGTCACGGCGTAAGGCGATGGTAGTCCTGAAATGCGAGTGATCGGCTGGACTTTCTCCCTCGCGCCAAGGGGGTGAGGAGAGATTTCGGTTGGAGGAGCAAGGACCGGAATGCTGTTCGTAAATGGCGATGGCACTTCGGTTGTGGGATAGTAACCGGCGTTAAGAATAATGATGAGAATCTCCCATGCCGTTCCTCGCCAAGCTTTGGGAAGCAGTCATTGGTAAACCGCACGACCCGCTCCATCCCGAAACCCGCCATAACATGGCCCTGGTCGCTTTCCTGGCCTGGGTCGGCCTTGGCGCCGACGGTCTGTCCTCCGCCTGCTATGGCCCCGAGGAAGCCTTTCTGGCGCTGGGTCAGTACACCCACTTCGGTCTGTACCTGGCCGCCGCCACCTTCCTGACCGTATTCATCATCGCCCTGGCCTACAACCAGGTCATCGAGCTGTTCCCTTCGGGCGGCGGTGGCTACAAGGTGGCCACCCAATTGCTGGGCTCCAAGGCCGGGCTAGTCTCCGGCTCGGCGCTGCTGGTGGATTACGTACTGACCATTTCCATCTCCATCGCCGCCGGCGTGGACGCGCTGTTCAGCTTGCTGCCGCCCGGCGCCCAGTCCCACAAGCTGATGACCGAAATCCTGTTGGGCATCCTTTTGATCCTGCTCAACCTGCGTGGGATGAAGGAATCCATCAAGGTCCTGCTGCCCCTCTTTCTCGGCTTCTTCGTCACTCATGCCCTGTTGATCGTCTACGGCGTGATCGCGCATGCCGAGGGTCTGCCCCGCCTGATTCCGGACACCATCAACGAAACTCGTCAACTGACCGAGCAAATGGGCTGGGCGTTCGCGGCGGCCCTGTTTTTGCGCGCGTACTCGTTGGGCGGCGGCACCTACACCGGCCTGGAAGCGGTCTCCAACAACGTCAACATGCTGACCGAGCCGCGCGTTCGCACCGGCCGGTACACCATGCTCTACATGGCCAGCTCGCTCAGCTTCACCGCCGGCGGTGTCATCCTGCTGTACCTGCTCTGGAACGTGCAACCGGTCGCCCATCAGACACTAAACGCGGTCACCTTCAACGCCATCATCGACAGTTGGCAACTGGACCCGATCCTCGGTCACGGCTTGCTGGCGATGGTGCTGTTTCTGGAAGCAGGGTTGTTGTTCGTCGCCGCCAACACCGGTTTTCTCGGCGGGCCAACAGTGCTGGCCAACATGGCGGTCGATTCCTGGGTGCCACGCCAGTTTCGTAACCTGTCCGGCCGGTTGGTCACCCAGAACGGCATCCTTCTGATGGGTCTGGGAGCGCTCGGCATCCTGCTGTGGACCAAGGGCGATGTGTCAGTGCTGGTGGTGCTGTACAGCATCAATGTGTTCATCACGTTCTCGCTGTCGCTGCTCGGCTTATGCCGGCACTGGTGGACCAGCCGCTACGACGAGACCCACTGGAAGTCGCGGCTGGCATTGTCGCTGCTGGGCTTCGCGGTCACCAGCGGCATCCTGGTGGTGACGGTGGTGGAAAAATTCACCGAGGGCGGCTGGCTCACCATCCTGATCACGGGCCTGATCATCGGCGCCTGCGCGTTGGTCAAGCGCCATTACGAACGAGTTCGCCAGCAGTTGCGCACCATCGACGCCCTCTACGCGCCGCGTCCGGGCTGGGGCGAGGACTTGCCGGCGCCGCCGCTGAACCCGGATCTGCCCACAGCGATCTTTCTGGTCGGCAAGAATCGTGGTCTTGGCATGTACACCCTCAAATGGCTGAACGAAGTGTTCGCCGGCCATTTCAAGAACTTCATCTTTCTGAGCGTCGGCGAGGTGGACGCGGAGAGCTACGGCGGCAAGGGCGCGCTGCGTTCGTTGCAGTACCAGATCGAAAATGCCCTGCGCTATTACGTCAACTACTGCCACAGCCATGGTCAGGCGGCCACCTCCCACGCCGCCTATGGCGCCGACGTGGAGGCGGAACTGGAGAGGTTGGTGGTCAAGGTCGTCGAGGAATATCCCAACAGCGTGTGCTTGGGCAGCAAGCTGATCTTCGACGACGAAAGCTGGTTGATCTCGTGGCTGCACAATCACACGGCGATCGCCATGCAACGCCGCCTGCACTTGCGGGAAATCCAGATGATCGTCACGCCGATCCGGATTTAACTTGCCCAACCCATCCACCATTGTCCGTGGAAGTCCAAGTTAGCCATGCAACCAGGCGTTTTATATGATATTTTTATCCATCAATATCCATGATGGCCTACTGAAATCCAGCTATTAGCTGGGTACCGCGCGGGGTACGGAAGTCGCCGAAACCAGGATCGGGCTCCACCAGGGCCGGCAACGCTCGGTGACGTGGCGGCGAAATTGCGTGGATCGGACCGGACGGCGGCGATGACCGCGCCCTAAGGCGATTTCCAAAAATGAAACGACCCGGTCTGGCTCCCACGCTGGAGCGTGGGAATGAGATGTCGGCAAGGTCTTTGCTGGAAATAGCCTAATACCAGTTCTGAATAGGTTTTCGTCATTCCCGCGAATGCGGGAATCCAGGCAGCCGCTGAAAAACTGGATACCCGCTTTCGCGGGTATGACGAACAGCGTGGTTCTTGATCTGAAAAAGATAAAACCTATCGGAAAACGGTATAAGGATTTCGTCATGAGCACCAATCTCCACGCCGTCCTGGCCGCCATCGCCGGTTTCGCCGCCGTGCTGCTGGCGATTTGGGGCGTGGACCAGGGCATTGTCCAACCGGCCTTCGTGAAATTGGAGCAGGCTCAAGCTTTGGAGGATGGCGCCCGCGCCCGGGCGGCGCTTGAGGGCGAGTTACGGCAACTGGACCACCAATTGAGCGACTGGGCTGACTGGGATGACGCCTACGCCTTCGTCGACAGCCGCGACCCAGGCTTCATCCAGTCCAATCTCGGCAATTGGCGCGTGCTGGAAAAAGGCACTCATCTGAATCTCTGCGTCTTCCTCGACCGTCAGGGGCGGCGGCTGTACGGCGATGGTTACGATTCCGACCTGGGCGGCGCCGTGCTCCCGGCCGCGTTCGCCAGCGACCCACCAGCCGTCTGGCCCACGCTGCGACCCGCGTTGGAACGGCAACAGGCGCGCGGCGGCCTGTTGCCGACCGAACACGGTTTACTGCTGCTGGCAACCCGCCCCATCCTGACCACCCAGGGCATGGGACCAGCGCGCGGCCTGCTGGTGTTCGGCCGGTTTCTCGACCCCTCGTTGCAGCGGACGCTGACCGAACAGACCCAGGTGGCGTTCGAGTTACTGCCGGCGGGTGATCCGCGCCTGACGCCGACGGAACGCGCTTACCTGACGACCTCGCGCGCCAGCGCGCCCGAACCGCGACCGGGTCCAACTGGGACTGGATTCGTGTACGAAGTTCTCCTGGACCTGACCGGCCAACCGGCGGCCCTGCTGCGCACTCCCATCCGGCAGGCGATCTCGGCGACGGCGCGGCAGACCAGCCGCGCCCTGGTAGGCGTCCTGGGGCTGGCCGCTCTGGCGTTGCTGCTGGGTCAATCCGTGTGGTCAAACCGGCTCCGGCGCGACGATGCGCGGAGCGCGGCGGCCTGGAGCGCCGCTACCCTGGCGGTCCTGATCGGCCTGACCCTGAGTGCCGGCCTGGTCTGGGACCTGCGCCGGCGGGGCCTGCTCACGCCGGAAGACCTCACGGTCCAACTGGCCAGCGGTGCGATTACGCTGCTGCTGGCAAGGTACCTGTTCGCGCTCATTGCGCGGCGGCAGCGGGCGGAGCGGCTGGTGGCGGCGGCGCTCGAAGCGCGCGAGGCGCAGTTGCGCACCTTGATCGACGCCATGCCCGATGTCGTATGCTTCAAGGACGGCGCCGGGCGCTGGCTGGAAGCCAATGCGTTCGCGATCCAGTTGTTTGGCCTGGAAGGTGTGGCCTATCAAGGCAAGACCGATACGGAACTGGCCGAGTACAACCCGCCATGCCGCGAGGCGTTCCAGCGGTGCGAGGAAACGGATGCCATCGCCTGGCAACGGAGCGAACCCACGCGGAGCGATGAACACATCCCTCAGCCGGACGGCATCGAGCACATTTTCGACGTGATCAAGATTCCGCGATTCGACGACCAGGGTTGCCGTCACAGTCTGGTGGTCGTGGGCCGCGATGTCACCGACCGTCACCAGGCCGAACGGAAGTTGCGCCAATCCGAGGAGAAATTCGCCAAGATTTTCCACACTACCCCGAATGTGGTGATCATCTCCCGCCTGCGCGACGGATTGCTGCTGGACGTCAACCCCGGTTTCGAAGCCGTCACCGGCTATGCGCGAACCGAGGCGGTCGGCCGTTCCACGCTGGACCTGGAACTGTGGGGCGATCCCGCCGACCGGGACTGGCTGGTGAATGACCTGCGCCTTTATAGTCAGGTGTTGTACCGCGATTTCAGTTTCCGGCGCAAGGACGGCGTCGTGCGCGCTGGCCAGTATTCCGCCCGACCCCTCGCCATCGACCACGAATCGTGCTTGCTGTTCGTCATGCAGGACGTCACCGAACGCCGGCGGGCCGAAGCGGAACTGCGCCAGCGCGACCGAGTGCTGCGGGCCACGGCTGACACCTTGGCCCTGCTGTTGTCCGGGCGCGACTTGGGCGAAACCATCGGCGCGGCGCTGGCGACGCTGGGCCAGGCGGTAGGGGTCGACCGGGCGTACATCTTCGAAAATCACGCCGACCCGACCACCGGCGCGCTGCTCGCGAGTCAGCGGTACGAATGGTGCGCCGATGGGGCGACTCCGCAGATCGACAATCCCGAATTGCAAAACATGCCCTACGACGTTTTTCCCGGCTGGGACGCCACCTTGACCAACGGCGCGGCCATCAAGGGCCTGGTGCGGGAGCTGCCCGAAGCCGTGCGCGCAATGATGGAACCGCAGGCCATCCGTTCGCTCCTGCTGCTGCCGATCCAGATCGATGATCGCTTCTGGGGATTCATCGGCTTCGACGACTGCCATACCGACCGAATCTGGTCCCCGGTCGAGGAAACCATGCTGCGCACCGCCGCGGTCGCGCTTGGCCACACGCACGTGCGACTGCGGGCGGAAGCGGCCCTGCGCGCCAACGAACGGCGCTTCCGGGCGATGATCGAACATGCTCCGGACGGCATCGTGCTGTTCAACGACACCATCCGCTACGCCAGTCCCGCCGTCGAACGCCTCTTGGGCTACACCCCCGATGCAGCCCTGGCTCTCGATCCCGACCGATTGACGCATCCCGAAGATCTGCCGCTCCTATTGTCCCAGTTGAGCGGCCTCCTGCGGCAGCCCGGCTGCGTGGTTTCGGCTCGGTACCGCTTTCGCCACAAGGACGGTTCCTGGCGCTGGCTGGAAAGCACCATCAGCAACCTACTCGCCGAACCGAGCGTGGGCGCGTTGATCTTCAATTTTCGTGATGTCACCGACCGGCGGCAGGCGGAAGCTCGCCAGCGGTTGGCGGCGGCGGTGTTCGAGGCGGCGCGGGAAGCCATTTTCGTGGCCGACGCCAAGAATAGAATCCTGGCCGTCAACCCGGCCTTCACCACGCTCACCGGCTACGCCGAAACCATGGTGCGGGGGCGAAGTCCGCGCCTGCTCTGGGCCGAGCACCAGTCAAAGGATTATTTCGCCGCCTTGGAACGAACCGTCGCGCGCGACGGCGTGTGGCAGGGCGAATTTTGGGCTCGACGCCGGGACGGCGAACGCCGCGCCGCGTTGGCCAGCCTGTGCGCGGTGCGGGACGCGAGTGGTCGAATTCTCCACTATGTGGGCGTCGCCACCGACGTCACGGAACAGAGAGCCGCCGAGCGACGCATCGAGCGCCTGGCCTACTATGACCCCCTGACCGATCTGCCCAACCGGGCGTTGCTGACCCAGCGAGCCGCGATGGCTCTGGCCCTGGCGGCGCGGCATCGCAACAGTGTGGCGGTGCTATTCTTCGACCTGGACCGGTTCAAGGAAGTGAACGACGCGCTCGGTCACGCCGCCGGCGACGCCCTACTGGCGCAGGTGGCGACCCGACTCCAGGCGTTGGTTCGGGCCGAGGACACGGTGTGCCGGTTGGGCGGCGACGAATTCGTGCTGTTATTGCCGGAAGCCGATCAAGAAGGGGCGCTGCGGGTGGCTGACAAGGCGCTAGCGACGTTCCGTCAGCCGTTCGCCGTGGCCGGCCACGACCTGAACGCGACCGCCTCGGCCGGCATCGCCCTGTACCCGCACGACGGCGCCGACTTCGCCGAGTTGCTCAAGAACGCCGACGCCGCCATGTACCGAGCCAAGCACACGGGGCGCAATACCCGGGTGTTTTACGACCGGGCGATGAACGCGGCCACCCTGACGCGGATGGTGCTGGAGGCGGAACTGCGTCAGGCCCTCGCCGCCGGGCAATTGCGCGCCTATTACCAACCCAAGGTGCGCTTGAGCGACGGAACCCTGGTCGGCGCCGAGGCGCTGGTGCGCTGGCAGCATCCCGAACGCGGCCTCATTCCGCCGGGGCAATTCGTGTCGGTGGCGGAAGCCAGCGATTTGATCGTGGCCCTGGGCGACTGGATGCTAGTCGAGGTTTGCCGACAACTGGCCGCCTGGCGGCGCCAGGGCGGGTCGCCGCTGACCGTGGCGGTCAACCTGGCCGCCCGTCACTTCCGCCAGCCAGGGCTGGCTGACCGCATTCACGGCCTACTGGAAGCCTACGACCTGCCGGCCCAGGCGCTGGAGCTGGAGCTGACCGAGTCTACCCTGCTCGACGCCAACGCGGACACGATCGAGACCCTGCGGCAATTGGAACGACTCGGTCTGGGTTTGGCGCTGGATGATTTCGGCACGGGCTATTCCAGCCTGAGCTATCTCAAGCGCCTGCCGCTGACCACGTTGAAGATCGACCAGGGGTTCGTGCGCGATTTGGTGGCCGATCCCGACGACCGCGCCATCGCCGCCACCATTGTCGCGCTAGGCCATCACCTGGAATTGGCGGTGGTCGCCGAGGGGGTGGAAACCGAGGACCAGCGCCGCCTGCTGCTGGAGCAGGGCTGCGATTTGGCCCAGGGCTATTTGTTCAGCCGACCGCTGCCGGCCGAGGCTTTCGCCACCGCCTGGCTGATGCTGGCCCGCGCTTAGGGCTTACCGCCCAACTTTTCGCGGGATGACCTCGACCATGCCGGACGCTCCGACGTCTTCATGAACCGCCGCCGATTCCTGCTCGCGCTGGGAACCGCCGCCACCGCGACCGTCAGCGGGATCTACGCTTGGCGGCGAACCCATTCCGCCGACACACCATCCCTGCCGGAAGGCGAAATCATCGGTGCATCCGACGCTCTCGGTCACCGACTGTGGACTCTGGATTTTCCGGAACCGACCGAGACGCTGAAAACTCCGGTGATCATCGTCGGCGGCGGCATCGCCGGCCTGTCCGCCGGCTGGAAGTTGCAGCGGGCCGGGTTCACCGATTTCGTGATCCTGGAACTGGAATCGGAGGTCGGCGGCAATGCGCGGAGCGGCCAGAATGCCATCACCGCCTACCCGTGGGGCGCGCACTATCTGCCGTTCCCGACCCAGGAATCCCGCGCGGTGCGGGAATTGCTGGCGGATTTCGGCGTATTGCGCGGCGATCCTTACGCCACCGAACCGGTTTACGACGAGCGCTACATCAACTTCGCCCCCCAGGAACGGCTCTACGCCCACGGCGTCTGGCATGATGGCCTGTGGCCACAGGTCGGCGTCCGCCAGCGGGACCTTGACCAATACCGCCGCTTTCACGACCTGATGGATGATTTTCAACGGCGGCGCGGGATGGAGGAACGCAAGGCGTTCGCCATTCCCGGCGACCTCAGCGCCCGCGATCCCGACCTGCTGGCGCTGGACCGGCTGTCGATGCGCGACTTTCTCTTGCAACACGGGCTGGATTCCGAACCGTTGCACTGGTACGTCAACTACGCCTGCCGCGACGACTACGGCTGCCGACACGCCGACACCTCGGCCTGGATGGGGATTCACTACTTCGCCAGCCGCGACGCCCCCGCGCGCGACGCCGACGGCGACGACGTGCTGACCTGGCCGGAGGGTAACGGCTGGCTGGTAAAAAAACTGCGGGAGCGGTTGGTGGCCCATCTGATCACTGGCGCCGTCGCCTGGCGGTTGTCGGAACTGGATCGGGCGGTGTTGGTGGACGCTTACCATCCCGCGGAAAATCGCTCGACGCGGCGATTGGCGCGGATCGTGATCTGGGCCGCGCCGGTGTTTCAGGCGCCTCGGGTATTTCAGGAATTGTCGCCCGAGCGAGCGGCGGCCATCGGCGAATTCCAGTATGCGCCCTGGCTGGTGGCCAATCTCAGCCTGCGCGGCTTCCCGGCCGAGCGTCGGGGAGCGCCGTTGAGTTGGGACAACGTGCTGTACGACAGCGAGGCGCTGGGCTACGTGGTCGCCACCCACCAGCATCTGGCGGCCCACCAGGAGCAAACCGTGTTCACCTGGTATCACGCCCTCAGCGATGGCCCACCGGCGCGGGAACGGCAACGGTTGCTGACCACGCCGTGGGCGGTGTGGGCGGAGATGATCCTGCGCGATCTGTCCCGGCCGCATCCCGACATTCGGCAACTCGTCAACCGGCTGGATTTGATGCGCTGGGGGCACGCCATGGTTCGGCCCCGCCCCGGCTTCGTCTGGGGCGAAGCCCGCCAGCGGTTGCTGAATCGCCAGGACCGGGTGCTGTTCGCCCATTCCGACCTGAGCGGCTATTCCATCTTCGAGGAAGCCAATTATCGCGGCGTGCTGGCGGCGGAACGGACGCTGGCGGCGCTGGGCATTGACTTCTCGTCCTCCGTCCAGCCCTGATCACCGCCGGCGCGGTGGTTCGCGCGCTCACCCCTGGCTCGTCACCGCCACCAGGCGCTGAATCAACTCCTGCGTTTCTTCCGGCGTCAAACCCAGCCGGCCCGGCTCCAAATGCACTTCCAGCCCCGGCCGCAGCGTCACCCGACTCCAAACCTCGACGGTTCCCGGCTCCGGCGCGGGCGGCAATTCGACCCATTCGCCCCGCAGCAGTTGGCCAATGCGCTCCAGGGACACACCGGCCGCCTGCCATTTGCGGATCAGCAGCAGTTGCTCCAGATGGCGGCGGGTATAGTACGCGCCGCGCCGCTCACCCTCCGGCGGGTCCAGCAGCCCCTTTTGGGTGTAGAACCGCACGGTGCGTCGGGTGACGCCGGTCAGACCGCACAGTTCCTCGATCCCGAAGGTGGGTTCCAGCGTTTCGTCCATCGCTCCTTACCCCGTCGCGCACCAGGTCTTGACCAGCGGTTCGACCGCCGCCGCCAGCGTGGCCGAAACCTGTTTCCGGAAGCGGGCGCGAATGGCGCGGCTGGCGTTGCGCGGCAACCGGCATTCCGGCCCATGCTGAAGGAAGGCATGAAGCAGCGCCGCCACGACGGCATCCTCGGTTTCGCCCTGGGCGACCCGTTCCCGCAACCGCGCGAGCAGATCGCCCGGCAGGCCGGCATGGGCGAGTTCGGCCAGCGTGGGCAACGGCTGTTTCGGATCGGCCAGCCGCGCGGCGTTCGCTTCCAGCCAGCGGGTAAGGTCGGCGGGCGTGCCGGCGGTGGTCGCCGACGGCGGAGTTGGAGGCGGAGCTTCCTTCCGCAAGGCGTCAAGCAGGGTCTTGGCCCGGCCCAACAGGGATTTTTGCGCTGCCTTGGGCGCCGACGCGGCCATCTCCCGCAAGGTGTCGAACATCGCCCGAGCACCGCCGGACAGAGAGGGTTGCGCCGCTCCGGGCATGGGTGGGGGCGCGGCCAGCGGGGCCGGCGGGGAGGACGGCAACGGCTGACGTCGCAGCAAAGTCGTTCTTTCGAAAGCCGGGGGCTCCATTGCCGCCATGCAAGGAGCCGCCGCCACCACGCTCCCCACGCCACCCCAGCCGGCCGCCAGCCGGTGTGGCACGGTGCGCAGTTCCGGCAATTCCGTCGCCTTTTGATCCTCGTCGCGCATGTCCACCATCAGGAAATGGGTATGCGGCGTGACCAGTTGATAGTCCACCGCCAGCGCCGCAGCGGCCTCGGCCGATAACTGGGCGATGCGCCGGGCCGCCGCCAGCCGGGGCAGCGTATCGGCGGTTTCCGTTACCGGCCACGGTTCCAGCGTCACGCCCTGGCTCAACCGCCGACCGTCGTTCAGCGTCAGATTCAGCGTCGCCGGCCCTTCGGGTCGCGTCGGCAGCCAGGCCAGCAAATGCAGGGTGTCGCCGCTGAACACTCGTTCAACTTGCTCCGGCAGTCGCCGGGTCGGTTCGGCCGGCCAGGTCATCGCCGCCTCGGCGCGTGGGGCGCGGATTCGTTCGAAATGGCGGACGATGCGCGCCGCCATGTCCTCGTTGGGGTGAACGAACTCGCAGGCGCCACCGGTCGCCTCCGCCAGGCCGCGCACCAGGCCCTCGGCCACCGCCGCGCCCACCCCGACCGCGAAGATACGGCAGCCGGACTGGCGAGCTTCCACCGCCAGCGCTTCGGCGTTCCACGCCTCGCCATCGGTCATCAGCAAAATATCCAGCGGCTGGCCCTGGCGTTGCCGATAGGCCAGTTGCAACGCCGCGCCGATCTCGGTACCGCCCATATTGGCGTCTAACCCGGCCACCAGGGCGCGGGCCTGCGCCAGGCCCTGGTCGTTGACGGGATGCAAGCTGTTGAAGAAAGCGCGCGGCTGGCTGCCGAACGCGATGAGATTGAAACGATCCGTCGGTTGCAGCCGGTCCAGAATCGCCAGCAGCGCATCACGGGTTTGGGCGATGGAATCGCCGGCCATCGACCCGGAACAGTCGGCGACCAGCACGCAGTCGCGGCCGCCAACGTCGGCGTGGCCCGCCAATTCCGGCTGGAAACTGGCCAGCGCGACCCAGCCGTCCCGGTCGGGCGCGCACAGCCCCAGCGCCGCCCGCGCCTCGGCGGAACCTTGAATGTTGAGGATGAAATCCCGGTCCATGAGCGCCGGGCCACCGACCAGCCGCACCCGTAACACATCGGCGCTGACCTCGACATTGATCCGGTGGGAAGGCGATTCCACGGTCGCCCGACGCAGCGGCCCGCCCAGTTCCAGTTCCAGACTGAAGCGATTTTCGGCGTCCAGATCCACCGTTGGAATCTGATGCGGTTGCAGACCGGCCTGGCCAGGATCGCCGTAGCGGGGGGCGAGGGTGGTGGGCAATTGCAGGCGCAGCGTGTCGCCGTTCCAGACCGACAGCAGCGCGTAGCGGTAACGGAGTTGGGCGGTCTGCCCCGGCAGGAGGTTGCCGACGCTGACGGTGTACAGACCCCGCCCGGCTTCTTGCAGCAGGATCGCGCCGTCGCCGCCGCTGACCGCGTCCTCGTAGGCGTTCTCGGCCTGACGCCTGGGCAATACCCGACCCTGCAACACCCGATCGTCGATGCGGATATCCACGCCCAACAGCACCGCCTCGACCGGCACCGGGAAGGTGAACACCGCCTCGATGTTGACCGGTTCGGCGTTCCGGTAGGTCTGGGCGATGGTGATTTCGCCCAGCAGACCCTGCAGCCGCCCGCTGATCGCGGTGGCCCGCAGGACACAGCCTTGTGGCTTAACCCGCTCGTTCATCGTTCCCCCTTCGCGGCGCGACGCGCCCGCTGCCCGTGGTGTGATGGGGGAGATTTTAGCACACTAGATTAAGACAGCAATACTGTCTAAAAAGAATCTCGGTTTGGCGGGCGCGGCGATGCACGAGCGAACTTAATACCGAATTCCTGGTAGGTTTTAGTCCGTTCACGGCAAGGTGTAGCGCGGGTTAGCGGAGCGTAACCCGCTGAAATCAAAGCTGAATCGGTGGGTTACGGGCTGACGCCCTAACCCACCCTACGACTTTGCATAGAACCTATCGAGAAACGGTATTAGCGGTTCTTCTTGATCCGGGTTCATCTGTGCATGGGAGCCGGCAAGCTTGCCGATCCCGCCCGCGCCCGCGCGTTGGCGTATAACCCGGACGGTTATCCCGCGAGGGTCAAGCCGATGCCGCAGCGTGATCTTTATCTGGCCGCCTACGATGTGACCGATGCTGATCGGTTGCGGGCGGCGCTGCGCGTCCTGAAGGGTTACGCCTGTGGCGGCCAAAAGTCGGTGTTCGAGTGTTTTTTGACCGCGCGCGAACGGCGGGCGCTGCTGGACGAGGTACGCGGGGTGCTCGACACGCGCGAGGATCGTTTCCTGTTGCTGCCGCTGCCGGACGCCAAGAACATTCGCGGACTGGGCATCGCGGTTCGGCCCAGCGATCCAGCGTTTTATTACGTGGGCTGAGAGGTGGGTCATGGGTACGTTGTATCTGGATCGTCGCAACCTAAACCTGCGCCTGGACGGCAAGCGGCTGGTGATCGAGGAGTCGGACGCCCGGCCGCGCGGCGTGCCGCTGGCGCTGCTGGAGCGGGTGGTGATGCGGGGGCTGGTGCGGTTGGACAGCGGAGTGCTGGGGGCGCTGGCGGCGCAAGGAACCAGCGTGGTGTGTCTGAGCGCCCGTCACAGCCGGCGCACCGCGATTGTGCTCGGGCCGGGCCACGGCGACGCCCGTCGCCGGCTGGCGCAGTATCAACTGGCGTTGGACCCGGCGACCCGGCTGCCGCTGGCCCGCGCGCTGATCGCCGGCAAGCTGCGAGCGCAATGGCGGTTGCTGGAAACCGCCCTGGCCCAGCGTCCCGATGTTCGCAAGCCCTTGCACGATGGCATCGTTACGATACGCGGGTTGTTGCCGACGCTGGCGGACGCGCCGGATCTGGCCACGGTGCTGGAGCTGGAAGGCGCGGGAGCGGCGGCGCATTACGCCGGGCTGGTCGCGCTGTTCGCACCCTCGCTGAACTTCACCGGGCGCAACCGGCGGCCGCCGCGCGATCCGGTCAACGCCTGTCTGTCGCTGGGCTATACGCTGTTGCATTTTGAGGCGGTGCGGGCTGCTCATGGCGCCGGTCTCGATCCGTTGCTCGGTTTCTTTCACGAACCGGCGTATGGCCGCGAGTCGCTGGCCTGCGATTTGATCGAGCCGCTGCGGCCCCGACTGGACGGGTGGGTATGGAGTCTGTTTCGGGAACGGCGGTTGCGGGTGGAGGATTTCGTGTTCGATAAAGGGGCTTGTTTGCTGGACAAGGCGGGCCGGCAGGCGTTTTACGCCGGTTATGAGTGCTGGGTTCCGCCGTTGCGGCGTTATCTGCGGCGGGAGAGCTATCGGTTGGCGAACGGGCTGAATGGGCGGGCGCCGGCGTTGCCGGAGGGCGGGGACGATGGGGACTGAGTTCCATGGTCTGCTGGACGAGCATGAGGAAGGATCGCGCAAACCGTTGTATTTGCAGGGGAGGAATGGGTTGGCGGTGGAGTTGGACGGGCCGGCGCTGCGGGTCCGGCAGCCGGAGCGGGCGGCGGTGTTTTATCCGTTGGCACGGTTGGCGCGGGTATTGAGCAAGGGTGGAGTGCGCTGGACCTGCGACGCGCTGCTAGCCTGCGCCGATGCCGGGATTCCGGTGGTGTTCCTGGATGGAGACGGCGGGGTGCGGGGCTATCTGTTTGGCCCGTCGGCCAGCGACGATGATCTGTATCAACGGTTGCGCGCCTATCGGCGTCGCGCCGATGGCCCGGACCGGTACGCGGACTGGCGGCAAGAGATGGGGGGCCGCGCCCGGCGGGCGTTGGCGGAGCAGTTACGGCGGGCGGGCGCGGGCCCCGGTCCGGTGCTGGCGTGGCGCGGCCTGGCGCCAGCCGGGGCGGGGGCGGTGCTGGAGGCGACGGTCTGGCGGCGGTTGCATGGGTTGTTGGCTGGGTTGAGCGCGCAATTACTGGTGGAAGCGGGATTGAACGCGGAGCGGTTGGCGCATTTGGAGCCGTTGCATCTGGTGGACGATGTGGCGGAGTTGCTGGGTTGGGCGCTGGTGGCGCCGCTGTTGACGGCGGGGCGGGGTGGGGGTCGGCCGGGACCAGCCTGGGACGACGAGCGGGAGTTGACGGCGCTGGTCGAGGCGCGGCGCGAAGAGGTGTTTCAGTTCGGGCGGCTGTTGCTGGGCTGCTTGCAACAATGGTTGGAGATTTGAGTCATGGCGAGGCAACGACGGCTTTATCTGATCTGCTACGACATTGCCGAGGACCCGAAACGGTTGAGCCGGGTAGCGCGGTATTTGGAGAAGGTTGCCTGGCGGGTGCAGTATTCGGTGTTCGTGGGCAGCTTTTTCGAGCATTCGCTGGAAGGGGTGCTGCGCGGCCTGGAGGGGATTATCGACCCGCGCAAGGACGACGTGCGGTGCTATCCACTGCCGGAGCGGGCGGAGGTGGTATTAATGGGTCCCCAGATGTTTCCCGATGACATTTTGTTGATCCGCGATGGGCATAACGTGTTGCGGTTGGGGGCGGACGCGGCGCGGCCAGCCCGGCAAGAGGATTGGTTTGTCACGTAGCGGCGGGGTTGTCATGGGGCGGCTGGGGGTTGTCGCATGGTAAACCCGACGTGGTGGTTAGCTGCGCGGCCGGCGATAACGACCCGGATGTGGTCGAACAGCCGAAGTTCATCGTCGAGGTGCTGTCGGATTCGATTGAACGCAACGACCGCTCGGATAAGTTTTATGCGTATCGCCGCTTGGCGAGCCTGGAGGAATACGTGCTGGTGGCGCAGGAGGTGTGGCGGGTGGAGGTTTACCGGCGGGAGACTGGTTGGGATTTGGAGGTTTATGAAACCGATGGAAATTTCAACCTGCACAGTGTTGGATTGGATTTAACCCTCACGGATGTTGACGAGGGGGTGTTGGCAGCGCTGTGAATGTCGCTGTCTAACGCTCTGAACTTGCATGGATTTTGATCTATACTTATCGGGTGTTTCAGCCGACTTGGTGTCTGAACAACAGTTGTTGCGATATGGCAAAAATGATAACTTTTCGCGCAACAAATTTTCTGGCAACCCCCTTTTTAAGGCGTTGTTCAGAAAGGATTTTTGGCGTCGCGGCCTTTGAAATCTTGCCCTGATGAAGAAGGGATTAAGACAGCGGGTTCCGTCGCCGTTGTGGTCTCTTCGGTGTCTTTGAAATCTTGCCCTGATGAAGAAGGGATTAAGACTTCGGTGTTCAGCCACGACTTTTCCACGACCGGTCTTTGAAATCTTGCCCTGATGAAGAAGGGATTAAGACTTCCGTCGCCGCTGGTGTCGCGGCGGTGTTCAGCCTTTGAAATCTTGCCCTGATGAAGAAGGGATTAAGACGTTCCGTCGCCGCTGGTGTCGCGGCGGTGTTCACTTTGAAATCTTGCCCTGATGAAGAAGGGATTAAGACCAAATTCTTCCGCCCATTTCCGGGCGGCTTTTACTTTGAAATCTTGCCCTGATGAAGAAGGGATTAAGACCGGTCAACTCGCAGTTTTCACCGACAGCGATGACTTTGAAATCTTGCCCTGATGAAGAAGGGATTAAGACCTGCTCGTCTCGGCTCTATTCCTGCCGCCTCAAACTTTGAAATCTTGCCCTGATGAAGAAGGGATTAAGACGCAACCGCGTTGCCCTGCTCGTCGCGCAACAACCCTTTGAAATCTTGCCCTGATGAAGAAGGGATTAAGACTCCTGGTCGGCGTTCAATATGGCCTCAAGGGATAGCTTTGAAATCTTGCCCTGATGAAGAAGGGATTAAGACGCGCACGGCTTCTTCCAGTTGCGGGTCGGGCTGAAACTTTGAAATCTTGCCCTGATGAAGAAGGGATTAAGACGATTATTTTTTGTCGGTAGGGTTCGGCCCACCATCCTTTGAAATCTTGCCCTGATGAAGAAGGGATTAAGACGTTTGCTCCCTCGCATTCGCATAAGATGAATACCCTTTGAAATCTTGCCCTGATGAAGAAGGGATTAAGACTCACACCGTTCCATCATCTCTTTGCGGATTTTCGCTTTGAAATCTTGCCCTGATGAAGAAGGGATTAAGACAAGACTGATGAAACCCTGGCGAAAATCAGCCTTTGAAATCTTGCCCTGATGAAGAAGGGATTAAGACTGTCGATGCGGTGCATTGTTATGTCCTCTTTCAGCTTTGAAATCTTGCCCTGATGAAGAAGGGATTAAGACATAACATCTGTTGCATAACAGTAAGCCCACTCCTTTGAAATCTTGCCCTGATGAAGAAGGGATTAAGACTCAAGGTCGCGGTCATACTCAAGCATCGCGTCGAGCCTTTGAAATCTTGCCCTGATGAAGAAGGGATTAAGACTGCGGCGATCACTACCGACAAAATCGCGGAAATATCTTTGAAATCTTGCCCTGATGAAGAAGGGATTAAGACCGGAACCGTCAGTACGTTTTTTTCAGCCAGCTCGTTTCTTTGAAATCTTGCCCTGATGAAGAAGGGATTAAGACTTTGAGGTCAAGGTGAGGCTCTCCCTTGGCGAATGGCTTTGAAATCTTGCCCTGATGAAGAAGGGATTAAGACCTCGGGCACGGCGTCGTCATAGAGAAAATAGCGCTTTGAAATCTTGCCCTGATGAAGAAGGGATTAAGACGCTGGCCAATTAAACATCGCGTCCCGGATAGCGCTTTGAAATCTTGCCTTGATGAAGAAGGGATTAAGACGGTGGTCAGCCACGATTTTCCCGTTTTTGCTGATGTTTTGAAATCTTGCCCTGATGAAGAAGGGATTAAGACGGCGAGCTGCCACTGCTCCACCCCGCGATGGATTTTGAAATCTTGCCCTGATGAAGAAGGGATTAAGACCAATTCGGGCTGGCTTCGGCGTAGACCGAGTCTTTGAAATCTTGCCCTGATGAAGAAGGGATTAAGACATTCTTTTATTGTATTCATGAGCGCATACCTTTTTTCTTTGAAATCCTGCCCTGATGAAGAAGGGATCAAGACTGGTCCCGCTCGCCGGCAAGCTTGCCAATCCCACCCTTTCCTTCCAGGCATGGCATGATTTGGCATATTGCCTATCAGGATCGCGCCCATGCCCGCCACTCCCCCCGATACCCAGCACGCCGCCCATTCGCCGCTTCGGTTACCGCTGGCCCTCTACCGGCTCCACTTCATTGCCCAGGAGGCCGCGCGCCTGCCCGCCCATGCCGGCTCCGCCTGGCGTGGCGTGTTCGGCCGCGCCCTCAAGCATCTAGTCTGCGTGACCCGTGAACCGGCGTGCCCGACCTGTCTGCTGTACCGCTCCTGCGTTTACCCCTACCTGTTTGAGACCCCGCCCGATCCCGCCGCCGGCAAGCTGCGCAAATATCCCACCGCCCCGCATCCGTACCTGCTGCGGCCAGGGCTGGGTGGAGCGCACGCCGCCGGCGCGATGGTCCATGTGGATGTGGTGTTGTTCGGACACGGCAACCGGCACCTGCCCTATGTACTGCACGCTTTCGACCAAGCGGGCCGGCGCGGCATCGGTCGGAGCGATGGCCGGCTGGAATTGAGCCAGGTCGCTCAACAAACGACGGACGGCGATTGGCATTCGATTCATCGCCCCGGCGAAGCCCTGCGACCGCAACCGCCCACGATTCCCGAACCGCCGCCCTGTCCGACGCGGCTGACGCTGGTTTTGGAAACCCCTCTGCGAATACGGCAGGCCGAAAAGCTGGTCGGACCCGAGGCGTTCCAGTTCAGCGCGCTGTTTGCCAATCTGCTGCGGCGGATCTCGCTGCTCACCACCTTTCACACCGACACGCCGCTGGAAGCCGACTTCGCGGCCCTGAGTCGGGCGGGCGGGCTGGTTCGGCACCGGGCGGCGCGGCTACGCTGGCACGAATGGGTCCGTTACTCGTCGCGTCAGGACGCGCTGCTGCAAATGGGCGGGCTGGTCGGCACGGTCGACCTGGATGGAGCCGGATTGGAGCCATTCTGGCCGTATCTGTGGCTCGGCCAATGGACCCATGCCGGCAAGGGCGCGGTGATGGGGCTGGGACAATACCGGCTGGTGATGGCTTGATCGGCAAGCTTGCCGGATGGGACTTTTTGTCATTTCGGGTTTACTGTCACGGAATGTGGGCTATGCTGAAAGGAAAATCTCGCCATGTACCCGGAACAATACTCTCGTCGCATTCTGCTCTGTGTGGCCGGCCTGTCGCCACAGATCGTCACCGAGACCCTGTACGCCCTGACGGTCACCGGCGAACCCCGCTTCGTGCCGACGGAAATCCACCTGCTGACCACCGCCGAGGGCGCGGAACGGGCGCGACTGACCCTGCTCGGCGACGATCCGGGTTGGTTCCACCGGCTGCGGCGGGACTACGGCCTGCCCGACATTCGCTTCACTCTCGATAGCCTGCATATCCTGCGCGCCGCCGATGGCCGCCCGCTGGACGACATTCGCGGCGTGGCCGACAACGAAGCGATTGCCGACGCCATCACGAATCAGGTGCGCGAATTGACCGCCGACCCGGACGGCGCGATCCATGCGTCCATCGCCGGCGGGCGCAAGACCATGGGTTTTTATCTCGGCTATGCGCTGTCGCTGTTCGGTCGGCCGCAAGACCGGCTGTCGCATGTATTGGTGTCCAGTCCATTCGAATCCAATCCGAATTTCTTCTATCCAGCCCCGGTGGAACGGGTGATTTTCGCCACTGGCCCCGATCAGCGCCCGCTCGACGCCAGCGCCGCCACGGTGATGCTGGCCGACATCCCATTCGTCCGCCTGCGTGATGGCTTGCACGAAGCGTTGCTGCGCGCGGGCGCGAGTTTCGGCGACGTGGTGCGCCAGGCCCAGCGCAACCTGGCCGCGCCCAGCTTGACGCTGGACTCCGCGACCTGCCGGGTACGCTGCGGTGAAACCGTGTTGCGCTTGACCCCGATCAGCTTTGCCTGGCTGGCCTGGTTCGCCCGGCGGGCGCTGGCGGGCCTGCCGCCGCTGCACTGGAAGCGGATCGGCCCCGCTGAAGTCGAGGCGTTCCTGGCCGAGCACCAGGCGGCGCTGAACGATCCGCTGGCCAACGACGAGCATCCGCTGATCACAGCCCGGCGCGCGGAGGGCATCACCAAGGAGTTCTTCGAGGAGCGGAACAGCAAGCTCAAGCGGGAACTGAGCCGGGTGCTGGGCGGGTCGACAGCAACACGCCACTCCCCTCAGCGGCAGGGGACTCAAAGGCTGGCCGGCCACGCCCTGGGGTTGGAACCGCACCGGATTCGGTTCGCGGCTTTGGAGGGAGAGTGAAGCGGCAAGCTTGCCGGGGCGGACACCTCCCTGCTTATTCCCCAGACTTTTCATTCGAGCAACCTGACCAGGAAGCATTGCCATGACGGAACAACCCAACCTGCTGGAAACCGCCCTCGGCGGCTTTTTCCAGGACATCGGCAAGTTCATGCAGCGTGCCCATGGCGCGGTGAGCCACATGGACCCGCAACCCCGAGCGCGTGAGTCGGTGATCCTGCCCCCTGATGGACATGGTGGGTACACCCACAAGCACGCTCTCTGGACCGAAGCCTTCTTTCACTGGATGGAACAGGAAAGTCTGCATTTTCCTCCCGGAATCAACCGCGACCGGGTGCGCGACATGGCGGTTTTTCACCACAAGCCGGAGACGTTCGGAGCACTCGGCTGGCTGGCGGCGGAAGCCGACCGGTTGTCCTCCGGCATGGACCGCAAGCCGCGCGATTACGAAGCGGCGGAAGCCAAAGCCGAGCACAAAGGCTGGGACGCTTTCATCAAAACCCCGCTGCGGAGCATCTTCGGCTCGGTGGATTTGGGTTTGGGCGATCCGTCGCCATGTCAGCAACCACTGGCGGAACTGATTCCCGACGAGCGCTTGTTGCCCGAGCCGAAGCTCGATGCCAGTAATTATCAGACGCGCTATCGGAATCTGTGGGACTGCTTCACCGCCGAGTTCAAGACGCTGTGCGTGCTGGACAATATCGAGTTGTTCTGCGAGGGACTACTGTCGCTGTCGGAACGCTTCACCTTTGCCATTCCTTCGTCCACGGTGGATGTGCCCGACGTATCGCTGCACGATCACAACCGCACCGTCGCCGCTATCGCCGCCTGCCTGCATCGCTGGCACGAGGCTCAAGGGACGCTCGGTGACGAAAAAGCGATCCGCGACCGCGCAACGGAAAAGTTTTACCTGCTGGCCGGCGACCTGTCTGGGATTCAGCACACGCTGTTTCTGCTCGCCAACCAGCAGGTCAAGGGCGTCAACAAGATTCTCCGCGCCCGCTCCTTCCTGCTGGGGATGACCGTCGAAGCCGCCGCGCTGCGCTGCCGCCGTGCATTCGATCTACCCGCGTTCAACCTGATTCAAAATGCCGGCGGGCGTTTCGTGCTGTTGCTGCCGGCTTTGCCCGAGGTTCGGGAGCAGGTCGCCGCCCTGCAAGCGGAACTCGATGGCTGGCTGGGCGAGCGCTATTTGGGCGAATTGGCCCTGAACCTGGCGCTGTCGCCGGCGTTCGGCGGGAATGGCCTGCAAGCCAATCAGTTTTCCAAGGTGCAGGCGCAACTGAATCGGGCGCTGGATACCGTCAAGCAGCAAGCCTTGCGGTACTGCAAGACTGGTGTGTGGACGGTGGACTACGAGCAGGAGGAATGCACTGCCTGCGGCAAGCGCCCGGCCCGGCATCGAGACGGTGACGCCCGCCGTTGCGAGGTCTGCCACGACGAACACCGCGTGGGCGGCTGGCTGCCCAAGGTAGGCGCGGTCAGTTGGCAAGCTTCACAACCACGGTCCGGCGACTGGGCGGTGGAACTGCCGAGCCAGCTCTGGCTAGCCCTGCACGAGGAACCGCCGCGTTCCACCAAGGGACTGCTGGGTGGATTCCGCCTGTACCGGGGCGAACGGGATACGCTCGCCGGACCGTGGCCGTTGCGCTTCGTGGCCGCCTACGTTCCACGTCTGGGCGAAGGAGAAGCCAGTCATCCGCTCTACGCCCGCTTGAGCGATGAGGCGCAAGAAGTGGCGGCGGGCGAACTGAAAACCTTTGAGCATCTGGCCCAGGATGCACTGGAACTGGATCGCGACGGTTCGCCGCTGGGCAAGCCGTTTCTGGCCGTGTTGAAGGCGGACGTGGACCGGCTGGGGTTTCTGTTCGGCTTCGGGCTGCACGATTCCAGTGACTCAAAAAAGGATCGCGCCACCCTCAGCCGTTTCGCCTCCCTGTCGCGGATGCTGGATCTGTTCTTCACCGGCTATCTGCAAGAGCGGCTGCGCCGGGACTATCCGCAAACCTATACCGTTTACGCCGGTGGCGACGACTTGCTGCTGATCGGGCCGTGGCGGCAAACGATCATGCTGGCGACCGAGTTGCGGGAACAATTCCGGCGCTATGTCGGCGGCAACCCGAATATCACCCTGTCCGCCGGGCTGGCGCTGTGCAAGGCGAATCAGCCGCTCAACCGCACGGTTTGGGAAGCGGAGGAACGGTTGGAGCAGGCCAAGGATGACGGACGGGATCGGGTGGGCTTGCTGGACGAGCAACCGGTGACATGGGACCAGTTACCTGCGCTATTGCGACAGGCGGAGACCTTGAACGAATGGTTGCGCGCCGGCTGGTTGAATACCGCGCTGGTGTACAAGGTGCTGCACTTCGCCGAGGAACGCCGCCGCGCCGAGCAGCCGGACGAACGGGGAAGCCTTAGCCTGGTTCACGCTAACTGGCGGGCGCGCTGGGCTTATCACTTGGCGCGCAATGTCCGCGATAGCCGGGTCATTCCAGAACCGGAAAAGAAAACGGTGATGACCGTGCTCAACCAATTGCTGGGATTGGATGCCGACATCCGCAAGCAAGCGGAGTGGGTTACGCCGCGCATCCCGGTCAGTATCGCCTTGTATCGCAATCGTTAATCACCACAGGAGAATACCAAGATGGCGCAACAGCCTTATCAACAACGTAGCGGCCAGGGCGGGCGCGGGTCGGGCGGCGGTTTTAGCGGTGGCGGACGTGGACCGAGCGGCGGTTTCGGCGGCAATCCACCCGAACCGAAGAGTTTGCCGACGCCGCAGCCGGTCATCTACTTCCAGCCGGACGGCTCGCTGGTTCCGACTTTGATGGACCATCAAGCCGAGGACTTGGCCCAGCGGCTGAGCCAGGTCACCACGACTCAACTGCGGCGCTTTTACGACGATGTGCTGACTTTGCGCCAACGGTTGGCGGCGGAACAGCGCCAGGGCCGCGACAAGGAGGCCGTATTCAATGACTTGCGCGCTGATTTCAAGATGCTCAAAGCCAAGGCGGTTTACGCTAATGGTCGCAACCCAAAAACCGTTCCCCTTCCGTTATTACAGTTCTTTATCGACCACGTCGCGGCGGTGAACAACGCCCGTGAATTTGAGGCGTTCTGCAAGCATTTTCAGGCTGTGGTGGCCTTTCACAAGTTTTATGGCGAGAACAAGTAATCGCGCTGGGAGATAACGACATGACGCATAGCCTTCTCTCCACTCACCGCATCACCGCCACGCTGATTCTACGCAGCGGTTTGCACATCGGCGCGGGCAAGGACGCCATCGAAATCGGCGGCCTGGATCTGCCTGTGGTCAAGCATCCCTTCACCCAGGAACCCTACATTCCCGGCTCCAGCCTCAAGGGCAAGCTGCGCTCGTTGCTGGAATGGGCGTTGAACCGGATCGAGAACGATGGCAGCGTGTGGGGTAGCAGTAAAAACGGCGAATACAGCCCCGACGATCCGATCCTGCGCGCTTTCGGCACCACCCACAAGCAATGGCGCGGCGGCCCCACCCGGTTGCTGGTGCGCGACGCCTATCTGGAAAAAGCTTGGGCCGATTCCATCCGCGACCAGGGTTTGGCGTTCACCGAAGAGAAGATGGAAGTTTCTATCGACCGCATTCAGGGTAAAGCCAAAGATGGTGGCATTCGCCGCACCGAACGGGTATCTGCCGGGGCACGCTTCGAGTTGGATATGGTTTTCAAGGTGTTCGACTGGAACGGCGACGGCGGCAAAATCGACCGGGGCTGCCTCAATCGGGTGCTGGAAGGATTGAAGCTGCTGGAGCGGGATGCACTGGGCGGTTCCGGCTCGCGCGGTTATGGCCGGGTGCGGGTGGAAAACCTCAAGGTGGACGAACGGGACGTGCAGACCGGTTTCGACGCCATCGTCCGCCTCGACCCCGATCAACCGGCGGCGCTGGCGGGAGTTTGATCATGCCCGCCCATCGGATTCGCCTGCGCCTGCGCGGGCCGCTGGCCACGCCGCTGCATTCCGGCACCCTGTTCGGCCATCTGTGTTGGGCCAAGCGGCTGCACGAGGGTGAGGCCGCGCTGGTGGCGTGGCTGGCGGCGCTTCCGGAATCGCCGCTGCTGCTTTCCGACGCCCTGCCGCACGACTTTCTGCCGCGCCCGTTGCTGCAACCCGGCGACCGTCCGGAACCGGCGGCGGGCGAATCACGCCGGGATTTTCTGCAACGATTACAACAGGACAAAAAACTGCGCAAAACCGCTTTCATCCCGGTGGCGGATTTTCTGGAATTGCGCGTTGGCCTGAGCGAAGCCGGTTTGCAGGCGCGGTTGCGCCAGCGAGCGGCGGAACGGGAACGGGCCGAACGCGCCCAGCCGCGCCAGCGGTCCCGCCCCTTGTCCCTGACCGTGCGTCAAGCGCATAACACCATCGACCGCTTGACGGGCACGACGCCCGAAGCGGGCGGATTGTATTTCATGGATGAGGAATGGCGGCGGGACGCGGCGGCGGAGATGGATGTGTACGCCCAAGGCGAGATCGGCGGCGAAGGATTGCAAGTGCTATTCGATGCGGTCGGCGAATTCGGTTTTGGCCGCGACGCCAATCTGGGACGGGGCCGGTTTTCCGCGACCGTGGAACCAGCGGACCCGCGCCTGTTCGATCACGACGGCAACCGCCGGCTGAGCCTGTCGCACGGTGTGCTGACCGCCAACATGGCCGCGCCGTTTTACAAGCTGCATACCCATTACGGCAAGCTGGGTGGGCTGCACGCTGGCGGGGAAAGGTCGCCGTTCAAGCATCCGCTGTTGCTGACCCGGCCCGGCGCAACGTTCAGCCCCGCCGACGCTGGGCCGTTCGGGACACTGCTGGCCGGGACGCATCCCCATCATCCCGAAATTCGCCAGAACGCCTGGCATCTTTCCCTGCCGTTTACCGCTGCTTGAGGAATGCCGCGATGACCGTCTATCGATTCCGCGCCACGCCGCTGACCCCGATTCATGTCGGCGATGGCAGTTCCCTGGCTCCCGAGGACTATCTGATCGAGGGCGATCATCTGATCCAGTTCAACCGGGCCGCGACCTTGCGGGATATGAAGCCGGAAACCCGGCGGCAACTGGAGGAACGGCTGGACCGCAACGATTTTCAGGCCGCTCAGGAAATCCTGCGCAAGAGCGTTCAACTTCGCCACCATCGCTGCCGGATTCAGATCGGGGCGGAATCGAAAGCCGACTTGCTGAAAGCCGTGGGCAATCCACTCGATCCGGTGGTGCGCCAGCGCGCCGTGCAGGGTTTCGTGCGCAATCCGCTAACTGGGCAACCTTATTTGCCCGGTTCGGCGCTCAAGGGCGCGATCCGCACCGCAGTAGTCAACTCCTTTACGCAGAAACATCTGACTAGCATCAAACAGGCGGTTTCGCCGCTGTTGGAAAATTCGAGCCAACGTCGAAACGCTTGGAAGGCGCTGGAAACCGAAGCGCTCAATTTTGAGTTTCGGCAACTTCAGGAAGACCCGTTCCGGCTGATCAAGGTAGCCGATGCGGAATTGCCAGCTAACCGGACGCGAGTCGATAAGGTCTGGCCGGTGAAACGCGACGGCAAGGAAGACACCCAGGGGATTCAGATGCACTTCGAGCGGTTGTTAAGCCGGGGTGATGGTATCGAGGATGGCGGGTTTGCGGTGGAGTTGGAACTGGACGAACTGGCCGCTGGAGATGCGCGGGTCAAGGTGGGCCGGCGACTGGATTTCGAGATGATCCGGTTGGCCTGCATCAGCTTTTACGCCGGGCGCATTCTGGCGGAACGGCGACGCTTCTTCGCTGAAGCCCAGCCGCCGGAACGTGTTTTTGGAGCGCAAGGACTCATCAAGATCAATGCCGACAAGGTATTGGTCACTAAAAGCATTCAGGAACGTGGTCTGTTGCTTCGAATTGGACGGTTCAGTCATTTTGAATCCCTATCGGTCGATCACTTGCGCCAAGGCTGGAACGCCCAGAAGAAACAGCCATTCAAACCCGGCGAGGAGGGTTCCAGCCGGACTTTGTGCCGCTGTCGATCTAACGCGGAAGGTGCGAGTTTGGCGCTGCCGTTTGGTTGGCTACTGCTGGAATTGGAAGGGCGATCATGAATCACCACGAGATTATCTTGCTTGAAGCGTGCGAATCATACCGATCAACCGCTGCCAACAACCATCACAGGAATTCGCCATGCCCAAACCGTGCTTGATCGTTTCCACCTGTGGCACGAGTCTGCTGACCAACAACGTCGGCCCCGACCTGCGGAACCTGTTGACGGACTTTGCCAACCACCCCCGAGCGGAGGATGTGCCGCTGGAACAGCGCCAGCGCATCCAGCAACACCTGGATGCGCGACGCGAGGAATTCGCGCGGGAAACCGATTTGAAACGACTGATGGATCTCAGCGCCGAATTGAACGGCGTGATCCGGTTTTATGGCGGCAATCCCGGCGTCGCCCGCGACCAGCATGTTCTGTTGGCGACGGATACCTGGCTGGGTGAAGCCACAGCTCGCATCGTGGCGGATGTCCTCGACCGCCACGGTCATCTCGTTGAAGTCAAACGGGTGCGGGATTTGCGAACCGACGACCCGGCCAGTTTTCGTTGGGCCATGTCCGATCTGGTGGCCTGGTGCGCCGAGACCCTCAAAGGCTACCGGGACGCCGGCCATCGCGTGGTGTTCAACCTCACCGGCGGTTTCAAGAGCGTGCAAGGTTTCATGCAGGCCCTGGGGATGATTTATGCCGATGAAAGCATCTACGTGTTCGAGCGCACCGAGCAATTGCTGCGCTTGCCACGCCTGCCGGTGCAACTCGATTCCGAAGCCATTTTGCGCCGGCATCTCGCGGTATTTCGGCGAATCGCGGCGGGGTTGCTAGTCCGCGAGGCGGAAGTGGCCGACGTGCCAGAATCGCTGGTAAACGCACTCGATGGGCAAGCGGTATTTTCTCCGTGGGGCGAACTAGTTTGGCAGGAGGCATATCGCACGGTTTATAGAGAGGGGTTATTGGAGCCAATCACACCAAAGTTGGTCTTGGGGCCTCGATTTCAGCAGACGCTAGACGGTTTGGCACCGGACCGGTTACGCCATGTCAACGAACGCCTCGATCAACTGGCGCGACGCCTGGAGGAGGGTGAAAGCTATAATCCGCGCTCGCTGGATTTTAAGCTGATAAAAGGTGGCGATTATAAAGGCAGCACCCATGAGTGCGACGCTTGGGCCGATCAGGACGCCAAGCGGTTATTTGGGCATTATGATGAAGATGGGCGTTATGTGATTGATCGGCTGGATAAGGGTTTGCATTGAATGAAGAGTACCGGAGCACACACCTATGCAATGGCAGCAAATCTGCGATAACCCGTTGTTTCGGGACATGCCGTTCAAGTTTGAAACCAACCGCTGGGGCAAGATCGAAATGAGTCCGGCGACCAATCAGCACGGTCTTTATCGGGCGCGCATCATTCGTTGGCTCGCTAAACTACTCGACGGCGGCGAGCCGTTGGTGGAATGCGGTATTCAGACCGCCGAAGGCGTCAAGGTTGCCGATGTCGCCTGGGGTAGCACGGCGTTTTTCAAGCGGAACCAGCGCGCCAATCCTTATCTGGAAGCGCCGGAGATCGTGGTGGAGATTCTTTCGCCTTCCAATACGGCGGAGGAAATGCGAGCAAAACAGGCGCTCTATTTTGAGCGTGGCGCTAGGGAATTTTGGCTATGCGATCAAACTGGGAATCTGTATTTTTTTGATCCGAATGGGGCAATAGCCAACAGTTGCCTCGCGCCATTGTTCCCGGCATCCATCGAAGCCGACTATTCATGACCACCTTCTTCGTCTCCCGCCATCCTGGCGCCCGTGAGTGGGCGGCGGCGGAAGGCGTCGCCGTGGACGCGGCGATCGCCCATCTCGATCCCGAAACCGTCCAGCCCGGCGATGTCGTCATCGGCACGTTGCCGATTCACCTGGCGGCGCGGGTATGCCAGCGCGGCGGACGATATTTGCACCTGAGCCTGGAACTGCCGCCGGAGTGGCGCGGACGGGAACTGGCCGCCGCCGACCTGCGCCGGTTTGGGGCGCGGCTGGAAGAGTATCGGGTTCTCGCTGGCGCAAGGTAACGGTTCAGGTATGAGTCAGCGCCGCCGCCTGTTCGGCCTCCCGGTCGTGGGCGTGATCCCTGGCCAACAGTACATACAGCGCTGGCACCACGAACAGGGTGAACAGCGTGCCGATGGCGATGCCGCCCACCAACACCAAGCCGATAGAGTTTCGAGCAGCGGCCCCCGCCCCGGTCACCAGGGTCAGCGGCAAGTGACCGGCGATGGTGGCGGCGCTGGTCATCAGGATCGGCCGCAGCCGGATGAGCGCCGCTTCATGCACCGCCGCCCGCTTGGCCAAGCCGTCGCGCTGGAGCTTGTTGGCGAACTCCACGATCAGGATGCCGTTCTTGGAAATCAGCCCGATCAGGGTCACCAGGCCAACCTTGGAGTAGATGTTGAGCGAGGTGGTCCAGCCGGCGGTCAGCGGAAACGGCGTGTTCGGGTCGGGAATCTTCAGGAAGGTGAACACCAGCGCCCCGAACAGCGCCAGCGGCACCGAGCCGAGCAGGATGATCAGCGGATCGCGGAAGCTGTTGAACTGCGCCGCCAGCACCAGGAAGATCATGACGATGGCCAGGCCCATGGTGGCGAAGAACCGGCTGCCGCCCTCCAATCGTAACTGGCGCGACTCGCCGGTGTAATCGACCACGTAGCCCTTCGGCAGCAACTTGGCGGCCTCGTCCTCCAAAAAACGCAATGCCTGATCGAGCGGGCGGATGGCCACTCCGCTGAGCTTGACCGCGTTGAGCTGCTGGAAGCGATTGAGCGAGCGCGCCTGCGTGCTCTGACGCAGGGTGGCGACCGCGCCCAGCGGCACGAGCTGGCCGTTCGGGCCGGTCACGTGGAGATTTTCCAGTTGCTCGGGGTTGAGCCGGTCGCTCCGGGTCACTTGGGGAATGACCTTGTAGCTGCGCCCGGCGATGCTGAAACGATTGACGAAGTTGCCGCCCATGGCGGCGGCCAGATCGGCCCCGACCTGTTGTAGGTTGAGGCCGAGCGCGGCGACCTTGTCCCGGTCGATCACCACTTCCGTCTGGGGCTGGTCCAGCTTGACGTCGATGATGGGCGGAAAGGCGAACATTCCGCTGTCCATCGCCTTGCGCTGCAACTGTTCGACGATGGCGAGAATTTCCCCCGTGTCGGCGGTCGAGGCGATGACGAACTCGACCGGGAACTGGCCACCGCCCGGCAGCGCCGGCGGGGTGACCGGGAACATCTGGATGCCGGGGATGGCTTGCAGCTTCTGCTGCACTTCCGGCAGGATTTGAAACACGGTGCGCTCGCGCTCGTTCCAGGGCTTGGTCACCATCCCACCAAAACCGGAGGTGGGAAAGGTGATCTGAAAGGTGAATTCGGTTTCGGGCACGCCCAGGAACACCTGATTGGCGGCGGCGGCGAACGTGCTGGTCTGATCCAGGGTAGAGTTGGCCGACGCCTCGACGATGCCGAAGATCACGCCCTGATCCTCGCTCGGCGCCAGTTCCTCGGGCGAGAACAGCCACATCGGTACGACCAGAACCGCCAGCGTGCCCCACGCCAGATACACCGCTGGCCGCGCGCTCAGCGCCCCGTCGAGCAGGCGGCCGTAGAACCGCCTCAGGCGCTCGAACGCGGCGTTGATATGGGCGGGTAGCCAGTGCCGCTCGTCCTCGGCGTTCAGCAACCTGGACGACATCATCGGCGACAGGGTCAGGGCCACGACGCCGGAGATGGTCACCGCGCCCGCCAGGGTGAAGGCGAACTCGCGAAACAGCGAGCCGGTTAGTCCGCCCTGCAAACCAATCGGGGTGTAGACCGCGATCAGGGTGACGGTCATGGCGATGATCGGACCGACCAGCTCGCGGGCGCCGAGAATGGCGGCGTCGAACGGCGTCCGCCCTTCGCGCAAATGACGTTCGACGTTTTCCACCACCACGATGGCGTCGTCCACCACCAACCCGACCGACAGCACGATGGCCAGCAGGGTCAGCAGGTTGATGGTGAAGCCGAACAACTGCATCAGGAAGATGCCGCCGATCAGCGAGATCGGAATGGCGATGACTGGGACCAGGACCGAGCGCAGCGAACCCAGGAACAGGAAGATGATGATCACCACGATCAACAGGGTTTCCGCCAGGGTTTTCACCACCTCGGCGATGGCGTTGTTGATGTAGTTGGTGGCGTCGTAGGCGACGACGGCCTGCAAGCCACTCGGCAGTTCCTTCTCGATCGACGCCATTTCGACCCGGACCCGTTTGATCACGTCGATGGCGTTGGCGTTGGGCAACGGAAAGATGCCCATGAACACAGCGGTCTGCCCGGAAAAGCGCACCTCGGCGTCGTAGTCCTCGGCCCCCAGCACCACATCGGCGACATCCTTCAACCGCACCAGCGCGCCGTCCTTTTCCAGCACCACCAGGTTGTTGAATTCCTCGACCGAGCGCAGATCGGTGTTGGCGGTGAGATTGACCTGAATCAACGAACCCTTGGTGCGGCCGACGGCGGCCAGCACATTGTTGGCGGCCAGTGCCTGGCGGACTTGCACCGGACTGAGGTTGAGCGCGGCCAGCCGGTCGGGCTTGAGCCAGATGCGCATGGCGAAGGTGCGCGCGCCCAGGATGTCGGCGCGTTGCACGCCGGCGATGGCGGTCAGGCGTGGCTGCACCACCCGCACCAGGTAGTCGGTGATTTCGTTCTGCTGGAGCACGTCGGAACTGAAGCTGAGATAGGCCGAGGCGAATTCGCTGTCGGCGGACTCGATGTTGAGAACCGGCACCTCGGCTTCCGGCGGCAGATCGCCGCGCACCTGATCCACCTTGGAACCGATTTCAGCCAGCGCCTTGGTGGCGTCCTGGTTCAGCTTCAAACGGGCGCGAATGGTGGACAAGCCTTGCGCGCTTTGCGATTCCAGGTACTCGATGCCGTCCGCCGCGGCGATGGCCCGTTCCAGCGGCGTGGTGATGAAGCCGCGCACCAGGTTGGCGCTGGCGCCGACATAGGCGGTGGTGACGGTGACGCTGGCGTTGTCGCTGCGCGGATACTGGCGGACGTTGAGGGTGAAGATGGCCTGGACACCGGCGATGATGATCACCAGGTTGACCACGATGGCCAGCACCGGCCGGCTGATGAACAGATCGGTGAAGGATTTCATGGCCGGGTCAGGAATTGGCCGGCTTGGGCGCGAGCTGAGGCTGGGGCGCCAAGGCGTTATCCACCACCACGCGCATCCCGTTGCGGAGCTTGAACACACCGGTGCTGACCACGGTTTGACCCGCTTCGAGGCCGGAGGTCACCACCACGAAATCGCCGCGGGTTGGACCGAGCCGCACGAATTTCTGGTTCAGCACCTTGCCGACCGCGCCGGTTTTGTCGTCCTTTTTCTCTTCGATCAGGAACACCGAGTCGCCATACGGCGCGTACAGCACGGCCGTGGCCGGAATCATGAGCACTGGTTCGGTGTCCGGCGGCACGACGGTGACCTCAACGTACATGCCAGGGTTGAGGTGGCCGTCGGAATTGGTCAGGGTGGCTTGCAGGCGGACGTTGCGGGTGACGCTGTCCACCTCGGGGCTGATGGCGGTGAGCTTGCCGGCGAACGGTTGCTGGGGAAAGGCGTCGGTGGCGACTCGCACCGTCATGCCGAGGCGAAGTTGGGCCAGATAGCGCTGGGGCAGGGTGAAATCCACGTACACCGGATCTTGCGATTGCAAGCTGACCACGGCCGCGCCGTTGTCGAGGAACTGGCCGAGATTGACCTGGCGCATGCCCAGCCGGCCCGCGAACGGCGCGCGGATGGTTTTCTTGGCCAGGACGGCGTGGAGGTTGTCCATTTGCGCGATCGTCTGCTTGGCCTGGGCCTCGGCGGCGTCGAAATCGGCGGCGGAAACCATGTTTTTGCCGCGCATGGCGCGGGCGCGCTCCAGGTTGGCGCGGGCCAGATCGGCGGCGGCGGCGGCGGATCGCAGTTGCGCCTGCTCGATGGCGGTATCGAGTTCCACCAGCACCTCGCCCGCCTTGACGGTCACGCCCGATTCGAATCCGATGCTCTTGATCGTGCCCGAGATTTCGGCACTGACCGTGACGCCTTGGACGGCGGCGACGGAACCGATGGCGGTCAGGGTCGACTGCCAGCGGTCCGGTTTGACCTCGGCGGTGGTGACGGTCTCCGGCGGCGGCGTGAATTGAGCGCCCTGCGCCATCATCGTCTGAAACTGGGACAGCTTGAGTCCGGCCAACGCTCCCACAAGAAGCAACAGGCCCACGATCGTAAAAATGATTTTCTTGGTCATGCCTTACTGTACGCGAAAATTGGTTTCAAGTTCCTGACAAAACGGGTCGTCGGTTAAAGCCGGCGGAGGTTTGGCGGGCGGAAACTTCGAACCGGGAAATCCAGTTGGCGGGGCCGCGCCATACGACATGGCACGTATCGTGCTCATTCTATCTTGACCGACCTGGCGTCGCCCGCTAGGTGGCGGTCCTTCATCCATGGAAGACAACTCGCTTGGGAGAGGATGCGATGAACACCACGTTCCGAATCCGTCGCGCCCAGTTGCGCGGCGTCATGACCGCGCGGCAGGCGCGCGAGATCGCCATCCTGCGACAGGGCCACCGTCTCGTTCACGCGGGCACCGGTTCAAGGCTGCGCGCCGCCCTGGCTGGAATTACCGAATATTGGACCGCGCGTGACACGCCCGTCCAACTCCAGCATGCCGGGCGCGACTCCCGCGCCGTTCTGGATCCTGGCGCCGCCGGGTTGGGCAATTCCATTATTCCTCTAGAAACTGCGGTTTGGTGACGTGATAACCCCGTGCCTCGATGTCGCCGAGCGTTTTACGGACATCGAGACCGATGGTGGGCTTGTCGACCGACAGTTCAAGCTCCTTGATCCAGGAGTTCTCGCTCAAAAGACGCTTCACCGCCGCGGGAAGCGAGGCGGGATCGGCCGAGGCCGGCAGAACGACGAACAGGCCATGAGCCAATTCGGAGGAATAAATACGTACTTGCATGGTCTTCATGTTCTCGATTTACAAACGCCCATTACCGCCGATATGCAAGATTTTGCACCAATCCGCGCAATTCCGGCATTGGGGGTTCACAGTGAACCACTCTAGCAAAAGCGTCAACCGATTGCCCGGCGCATGCCGTCAGGTTCGATTTCGCGCCGCGTGACCCACCCGGTTTCACCCGGCCGGGCTCCGCTTGAGTTCGACCGCGCTTGTCGCATGGGCAACGTTCGGAGAATGGACGCAAAAGGCGTACAATGGGAGCCATATCCCGTCTCGTCGCGACCACAACTAAAGAGTACAACGCGATGGCCAAGGCATCCCATCATCACGAAAGCCGCGTGGTGTCCATCGCTCCCCAGCGGATGTTCGACCTGGTCGCCGACGTGGAACGCTATCCCGAGTTTTTGCCGTTGATGCGCGAGGCGCGGATCGTTCACCGCGCCGCTGACGGTTACGAAACCGAGCAGGTGCTGGCGCTGGGGTTGCTTACCTATCGGTTTCGCACCCGCACCGTACTGAATCCACCGCATTCCATCGTTGTGACGTCGGCGGATCGAGGTTTTCGCCGCTTCGACATCCAGTGGTCGTTCGCGCCCGCGCCCGAAGGGGGCTGCCGTATCGCTTTTACTCTCGATTGCGAGATCCGCTCGATCTGGCTCAAACCTCTGGGCGACGTTTGGGCGGCGCAAATGGCGTTGACGACGGTCAATGCCTTCGTTGGGCGGGCGTATGCGCTGGACAACGCCCGCCCTCAGTAAGCATCGACTCGACCGGCCTGGGTGGCCGGCACCCACCGCTGCAATCTCGATCGCGCTCAGCGGTGCGCCTTGTACTTGGACGCGGTTTAAACAGCCGCCTCTGAGAGGAGTTGCCCTAAGCTCAGCGTGGCGGGTAAGGATCGGTCCGTGCCGAAGCCCTCGCGAATATAGCTGGCCAGGCATTCCGCCACCGCCGAAACCGGCTTACCTCGATGTAAAGTGATACTGGCCATCGGGAGCGGTGGCAGACCTTCCACTTCGCTCAATGGCCGCACCCCGACCGGAAGCACGCTACGGCATAACACCGTCACCGCCAGCCCGGCGGTGACGGCCGCTAGGATGCCGCTGATACTGGCGCTGGTGTAGGCGATCCGGTACGGCTTGCCCAGGCTGTTTAAACCGGCCATGGCCCAGTCGCGAAAAAAACAACCGGGTTGAAACAGCGCCAGCGGCAACGGCTCCTCTTCGTAGGTCAAATGGCGCTCGGCGGCGGCCCACACCACCGGCTCGCGCCGCAGAACCTCGCCGGTTTCCGCGCCTGGCGTACACGTAATCAAGGCTAGATCAAGCTGCTCTTCAACCAGCATCCGCCGTAAATGGACACTGGGTTCGCAATTGACCTCCACCTGCACGCGCGGAAAGGCGCGGGCGAACCGGGCCAGAATATCCGGCAAGAAACGATCCACGTAATCATCCGGCGTGCCGATGCGCACCAGACCGGACAAATCGGGTCGGGTCAACGCCGCCACGGCTTCATCGTGCAGTTTCAACAAGCGGCGTGCGTAACTCAGCAACGCTTCGCCGTCGGGAGCCAGTTGCACGCCGCGTCCGTCTCGCTGAAACAACGTTCGGTCCAGCGTTTCCTCCAAGCGTCGTACCTGCATGGAAACCGCGGATTGTGTGCGATGAATCCGTTTCGCAGCCTGGGTAAAGCCACCCGCGTCGACGATAGCGACGAAAGTCCGCAACAAATCAGGATCCAGTTGAATAGCCATGGGCACCACTTCAAATCATCACATAAATTGATTGATCATATCATATCTATTCGTTGGACGAATCAATAAAGCGCCGGCATCCTGGTCACGTCAAACAATTTTGGAGGGTAAGACCATGTTGCGCAGCGCGATCCTGAGAGTGGAGGTTCCGGCCGAGAACCTGTCGAACGTTCGTGCTCGCCTCGTGCGCGCACTGATCCAGCTACGCAACCAGGTGCGGAACTGGGGTGAAATCCGTCGTCAGCGCCGCGCCTTGCTGAGCTTGAGCGACGCCATGTTGAAAGATGTGGGCATCAGCCGGGTCGATGCGCTCCAGGAAGGCACCAAACCTTTCTGGCGTTCGTAACCAATGTGCAAAATTCGCGAAATCAGTGACCAGGATGAACAGCAATGGGGTAAGGTGGATCTGATCAGCGGCCACGTCGGCTACCGCTTCAATTGTGGCCTATGCTTTGGAGCCTGTTTGGCTTTCTTCCTACCCCGCTCGGATTCCTGTCATGCCCGATCTCGTCGTTTATTTTCAGAAACCCGCCTACTGGGCGGACACCGTTCACATCCACTACTGGGATACCCGGCCG
>JAVMKH010000034.1:0-36061 GCA_031732935.1 Candidatus Contendibacter sp. | reverse complement strand
AACATGTTACAGCCGAAAAGAACGAAATTCCGCAAGCAGCGCAAGGGGCGCAACACGGGCGTCGCCACCAGCGGCGTCCAGGTGAGTTTCGGCGAATACGGATTGAAATGCACCACGCGTGGGAGGCTGACCGCTCGCCAGATCGAAGCCGCGCGCCGCGCCATCAACCGCTACATCAAGCGCGGCGGTAAGGTGTGGATCCGCATTTTCCCCGACAAGCCCATCACCAAGAAACCATTGGAAGTGCGCATGGGCAGCGGCAAGGGCGGCGTCGAGTACTGGGTGGCGCCGGTCAAGCCAGGCCGCGTCCTGTATGAAGTGGAAGGGGTGACCGAGGACATCGCGCGACAGGCGTTCCGCCTGGCGGCGGCCAAGCTCCCAGTGCAGACAATCTTCGTAACCCGGACGGTGATGTGATGAAGGCGAGCGAGTTGCGACAGAAAAATGTGGGCGAACTGGAGCAGGAGCTGCTGGCTCTGCTGCGCGAACAGTTCAACCTGCGAATGCAGAAAGCCACCAATCAGGCCACCAAGCCCCATTTGTTTCAGCAGGCACGACGCAATGTTGCCCGAGTCAAGATGGTGTTAGGCGAGAAGGCGAAACAGGCATGACGATGGACACCCGGGTGGAGCGCACCCTGAGCGGGCGCGTGACCAGCGACAAAATGGATAAGACCATCACCGTGGCGGTCGAACGGCTGGTCAAGCATCCCGTTTATGGTAAGTATGTGCGCCGGACCACCAAGCTGCATGCTCACGATGAGCGCAACGAGTGCCACATGGGCGACTTGGTAACCATCAAGCAGTGTCGACCCCTGTCCAAGACTAAATCCTGGACCTTGGTCGCGGTGGTCGAGCGCGCGGAGTGACCGTCCCCGTGGGCTGGAACTGTCCGCGTGGACGGTGTTTTCCCTCATCCGTGAACGGAATGTAGAACCATGATTCAGATGCAAACAATGTTGGAAGTCGCCGATAACAGCGGCGCTCGCCGGCTGATGTGCATCAAGGTGCTGGGCGGCTCCCATCGCCGCTACGCGCAGATTGGCGACATCATCAAGGTCAGCATCAAGGACGCCATCCCCCGCGGGAAGGTCAACAAGGGCGAGGTTTACAACGCCGTGGTGGTGCGCACCCGCAAGGGCGTGCGCCGGCCCGACGGCTCGCTGATCCGCTTCGACGGTAACGCGGCGGTGCTGCTCAACAACAAGCTGGAGCCGATCGGTACGCGCATCTTCGGGCCGGTCACCCGCGAGCTGCGCGGTGAGCGGTTCATGAAGATCATTTCCCTGGCCCCCGAAGTGTTGTGAAGGTAGAGGCGGCAATGCGCAGAATTCGAAAGGATGACGAGGTCATCATCATCGCCGGCAAGGACAAGGACCGGCGCGGCAAGGTGATGCGGGTGGTGGAAGACGGCGAGCGAGTCATCGTGGCTGGCGTCAACTTGATCAAGCGGCATACCAAGCCCAATCCGGCGCGCGGCGTGGCGGGCGGTATCATTGAGCGCGAGGCGGCGATTCACGTGTCTAACGTGATGCTGTTCAACCCCCTCACCAAGAAAGGCGACCGGGTCGGATTCCGGGTGCTGGAGGATGGCCGCAAGGTGCGCTACTTCAAATCCAACAACGAAGTCGTGGATGTTTGAGGAGAGACCTGTGGCTCGACTACAACGGTACTATCGCGAGACCGTGGCGCCCAAGTTGCGCGAGCAGTTCAGCTATCGCAACATTATGGAAGTGCCCCGAATCACCAAGATCACCTTGAACATGGGCGTTGGCGAGGCGGTGGCCGATAAGAAAATCATGGAGCACGCCGTCAGTCATCTGGCTCAGATCGCTGGCCAAAAGCCGATCGTGACGCTGTCGCGCAAGTCCATCGCCGGCTTCAAGATCCGCGCCGGTTGGCCAATTGGTTGCAAGGTGACCTTGCGACGCGACCGGATGTACGAATTTTTGGATCGCCTGATCAATATCGCCATTCCCCGCATCCGTGACTTTCGCGGGTTTAGCGCCCGCGCGTTCGACGGCCGCGGCAATTACAGCCTGGGCGTGCGCGAACAGATTATTTTCCCGGAAATCGACTACGACAAGATCGACGCCATTCGTGGCCTCGACATTACCATCACCACCACCGCGCGTACTGATGCGGAAGGGCGCGCGTTATTGACGGCATTCGATTTTCCGTTTCGAAACTGAGGACCAGGCCATGGCCAAACTGAGCATGACCAATCGTGAGATCAAGCGGGCGCGCGTCGTCGAACGGTATGCCGCCCGGCGGGCTGAGTTGAAGGAAGCCATTCGCAACCCGGCCACCGGCGATGAGCGGCGGCGCGAAGCACAGCAACGGTTACAGGCGCTGCCACGCGACGCCAGCCCGATTCGACTGCGCAATCGTTGCCGGCTGACTGGCCGACCGCACGGCTTTTATCGCAAGTTCGGCTTGGGCCGTAACAAACTGCGTGAGGCCACCATGCGCGGCGACGTGCCCGGTCTGGGCAAGGCCAGTTGGTAAACCGCTGACCGGGTCACCCACGGCCTCCTTAAGTTCGAAGCTTGCCTCGCTGGCGGCTTCGAGACTGACCATATGGAGACATTTGATCGATGAGTATGACGGACCCCATCGCGGATATGCTGACACGCATCCGCAATGCCCAGACCGCTGCCAAGGCCCAGGTCGGCATGCCGTCTTCCAAGGTGAAGACGGCGATTGCCCAGGTGTTGCGCGACGAGGGTTATATCGCTGGTTACACGGTGGCGCAAACCGCCCCTGGCAAGGCCGAGTTGACGATCACGCTGAAGTATTTCGAAGGCCAACCGGTGATCGATCGGATCGAACGGGTCAGCCGTCCTGGCCGGCGGGTGTTTCGCGGCAAGGATGAATTGCCCAGGGTCATGGGTGGCTGGGGCGTGGCCATCGTGTCCACGCCCCAGGGTTTGATGAGCGACCGCGCCGCTCGCGCTGTTGGTCACGGCGGCGAAGTGCTGTGCATCGTGGCGTAGGGGGTGATTCCATGGCAAGCGTTATCAAGGAACGGAAGATCCGCACCTCGCGTGTCGGTAAGAAACCGATTCCCGTGCCGGCGGGGGTCAGTGTCGCCATCGAAGGCCAAGATGTCGCCATCAAAGGTATCAAGGGCGCGGCCGAGTTGCGTGTGCATCCATGGGTCGTGGTTCAGCGGGAGGGCGACGAGATCAAGGTTGCCCCGCGTCTGGTCACGAATGACGGCAAGCATCGGGCCATGACTGGCACCATGCGTGCCCTGCTCAACAATATGGTGATCGGCGTCACCCAAGGGTTCGAACGCAAGCTGCAACTGGTCGGCGTCGGTTACAAGGCCCAAACGCAGGGCTCGGTGTTGAATCTGACGCTGGGGTTCTCCCATCCAGTCGAATTCAAGGTCCCGGAAGGCATCACCATCCAAACGCCCAGCCAAACCGAGATCATCGTTCGCGGCGTGGACAAGCAGCGGGTTGGTGAGGTTGCCGCCCAGATCCGCGCCTATCGGCCGCCCGAGCCCTACAAGGGCAAGGGCGTGCGTTACTCGGATGAGACCATCATCCTCAAAGAAGCCAAGAAGAAATAAGGATCCGCCATGGACAAGAAAGCAGCCGGTAAGAAGGCCGCGCGTCTGCGGCGCGGATTGCGAACTCGGCACAAGATTCGCGAGTTGGGTGCCTACCGGTTGTGCGTGCATCGCACGCCGTCTCATATTTACGCCCAACTCATCAGCCCAACACCGACCGGTGACCATACCTTGGCCGCCGCTTCCACCCTGGAGCCGGCGTTACGTCAGACCCTTCAAAGCACTGGCAATGTCGAGGCGGCCAAGGCGGTGGGCAAGGCCATCGCCGAGAAGGCCAAGGCGGTGGGCGTAACTCGGGTGGCGTTTGATCGCTCTGGTTTCAAATATCACGGCCGGGTCAAGGCGTTAGCCGACGCCGCCCGTGAGAATGGCTTGGAATTTTAAGGAGTAGATATGGCGACGAACGTGGAAGGTTCCCAAAACAGCGATGGCTTGCAGGAAAAGTTGATTGCGGTCAATCGGGTGGCTAAGGTGGTCAAGGGTGGCCGACAGTTCGGCTTTACCGCGTTGACCGTGGTGGGCGACGGCGGCGGCCGGGTGGGTCTGGGCTACGGCAAGGCCCGCGAGGTGCCGATGGCGATCCAGAAGGCAATGGACAAGGCCCGCAAGAATATGCGGGGCGTGCCGCTGAACGGCACGACCTTGCAATACCCAGTAACATCCACGCACGGCGCGGCCCGGGTGTTCATGCAGCCAGCTTCCGAGGGCACGGGCATCATCGCTGGCGGCGCCATGCGCGCTGTGTTTGAGGTTGTGGGCGTCAAGGATGTGCTGGCCAAATGCATCGGCTCGCGTAACCCCATCAACGTGGTGCGAGCCACCATTCGCGGTTTGAGCACCATGAAGTCGCCCGATTACCAGGCCGCCAAGCGTGGTAAGACCGTGGACGGGATTCGGAGTTGAGACCATGACCAGCAAGCTGAAAGTGACCTTGGTCAAAAGCACGCATGGCCGGCTGGCCGCGCACCGAGCCTGCGTGCGTGGGCTGGGATTGCGGCGGACGCACAGCAGCGCGGTGGTGATCGATACCCCGGAAAATCGCGGCATGATTCGCAAGGTGTCATACTTGTTGAAAGTCGAGGAGGCTTGAAGCCATGCGACTCAATACCCTTAAACCGGCGCCGGGCAGTCGGCCGAACAAGCAGCGGGTTGGGCGCGGCATCGGTTCTGGTCTCGGCAAGACCGGTGGGCGCGGCCACAAGGGCCAGCACGCCCGGGCTGGCGGTTACCACAAGGTCGGGTTTGAAGGCGGCCAGATGCCCTTGCAACGGCGTTTGCCCAAGCGCGGGTTCCGCTCGATGACCGCCAAGTATACCGCCGAAGTGCGGTTGCACGATCTGGTCAAGCTCTCCGTCGAAGTCATCGACCTGGCGGCGCTCAAGGCGGTCAATGTCGTACCGATCTTTGCCAAGAAGGCCAAGGTGATTCTCTCCGGCAAGCTGGAAAAACCGGTAACCCTGCGCGGCCTGGCGCTGACGAAAGGCGCCCGGGCCGCGGTGTTGGCGGCTGGCGGGACCATTCAAGAGTAACCGCGATGGCCGCCGCCCTGCCGAATCTCGGCAAAATGACCGAATTGCGTCAGCGCCTCCTGTTTCTGCTGGGGGCGCTGGTGGTGTTTCGCATCGGTACGCATATCCCGGTGCCGGGCATCGACCCACATGCTATGGCGCAGTTGTTCGACCAGCAGCGCGGTACCATCCTTGATATGTTTAACATGTTCTCGGGGGGGGCGCTGCGGCGATTAAGCCTGTTCGCGCTTGGGGTGATGCCCTATATCTCCGCCTCGATTATCCTGCAACTGATGTCCATGGTGGTGCCGTCGTTAGAGCAGTTGCGCAAGGAGGGTGGGGCGGCGGGCCGTCATACCCTGACTCGCTACACTCGTTATCTAACGGTGGTGCTGGCGGCATTCCAGGCGATTGGCGTCAGCATTGCGCTGCAAAATCAAATGGCGGGCGGCCAATCGGTGGTGCTCGCGCCTGGCGTCGGTTTTATCATGACCTCAACGATCAGCCTGGTGACGGGTACGATGTTCCTGGTCTGGCTGGGCGAGCAGGTGACCGAGCGCGGCATCGGTAATGGTATTTCCATGCTGATCTTCGCCGGTATCGTCGCTGGCTTGCCCCATGCGGTGGGCGGCACCCTGGAGTTGGCTCGAACTGGAGAACTGCACGTCATGCTGGTGCTGTTTCTATTGGCGCTGAGCATTCTGGTCACCGGATTCGTGGTGTTTGTCGAGCGGGGCCAGCGTCGGATCACGGTCAACTACGCCAAACGCCAGCAAGGCCGCAAGGTGTATGCCGCCCAAACTACTCATCTGCCGCTGAAGCTGAACATGTCGGGGGTAATTCCGCCCATCTTCGCATCCAGCCTGATCTTATTTCCAGCGACCTTGGGTAGTTGGTTTGGCAATGCCCCAAACATGGAGTGGCTGCGCGACATCAGTTCGGCCCTATCGCCAGGGCAACCGCTGTATGTGCTGCTCTACGCTGGCCTGATCATCTTCTTCTGTTTCTTCTATACCGCGCTGGTTTTCAACTCCAAGGAAACCGCCGACAACTTGAAGAAATCCGGCGCGTTCATTCCAGGGATCCGGCCAGGAATGCAAACCGCGAACTACATCGACAAGGTGCTAACCCGGCTGACCCTGGTAGGCGCTGCATATATCACCGCCGTTTGCCTTTTGCCAGAATTCCTGATCCTGTACTGGCAGGTGCCATTCTATTTCGGCGGCACCTCGCTGTTGATCATCGTGGTGGTGGTCATGGATTTCATGGCTCAGGTCCAGGCGCATCTGATGTCGCATCAGTACGAGAGCTTGCTGAAGAAGAGCAGTTTCAAGGGCCATGGTCTGTTGCGTTGAGCGCAATCCATATTGGACCGCACGCCACCGCTCGCGCGGTATTTCGAGTTTGGAGAACCCATTGATGAAAGTACGTGCCTCGGTAAAGAAAATCTGTCGCAACTGTAAGATCATTCGCCGTGATCGCATGGTTCGAGTGATTTGCACGGACGCTCGCCACAAGCAGCGGCAGGGCTAAGGGAACAATGGTCATTATTGATTTACGTCGCCGGCTGAATTAAATTCTCGCTTCTTTGCGTAGCGAGCGCCCGGCGTGATGGGAGGAAGGCATGGCCCGTATTGCAGGCATCAACATTCCGGTCAACAAGCATGCGGTAATCGCGCTGCAGACCATTTACGGCATTGGCCAGACCCGCGCCCAATGGGTGTGCGCGGCGGCCAATGTCCCCCCAGGCCTCAAGGTCCGCGATCTGAGCGAGGCTCAGGTGGACGCTCTGCGCGCTGAAGTGGCTAAGTACACCGTGGAGGGTGACTTGCGCCGCGAGGTGTCGATGAGCATCAAGCGATTGATGGATCTGGGTTGCTATCGTGGCTTGCGTCATCGGCGTGGTTTGCCGGTGCGTGGCCAGCGTACCCGTACCAACGCCCGGACACGCAAGGGTCCGCGCCGCGCGATCCGCAAGTGAGTAATTGGAAAACCTCGAAATTCCCCTGGCATAGGTCGGAGCATGGCAAAACCGGTTACCAAGACGCGCAAGCGCGTCAAGAAAAACGTCGTGGACGGTATCGCCCATATCCACGCCTCGTTCAACAATACCATCATTACCATCACGGACCGTCAGGGCAATACGCTGGGATGGGCCACGTCGGGGGGGTCTGGGTTTCGAGGCTCCCGCAAAAGCACACCGTTCGCGGCGCAGGTCGCCGCCGAGCGGGTGGGTGGGACGGTCAAGGAATTTGGCGTCAAGAATTTGGAAGTCAACGTCAACGGTCCAGGGCCGGGTCGGGAATCCGCCGTGCGCGCCTTGAACGCCGCTGGCTTTAAGATTATCAGTATCATGGATGTCACGCCGATTCCGCATAACGGCTGTCGTCCTCCCAAGCGCCGTCGCGTCTAGCTTAGGAGTTTCATTGTGGCGAGATATCTTGGTCCCAAGTGCAAGCTCAGTCGCCGGGAAGGCGTGGACCTGTTCCTAAAGTCTGCGGCGCGGGCGCTGGAATCGAAGTGCAATCTGGAGCGTCCGCCGGGCCAACATGGCGCCCGCCGTCCCCGGTTGTCGGATTACGGCTTGCAATTGCGCGAAAAGCAGAAGTTGCGCCGCATTTATGGCGTCCTGGAGCGGCAGTTCGTCAATTACTACAAGGAAGCCGCCCGTCGCAAGGGTTCCACCGGCGAGAATCTGTTGCGACTGCTGGAGTGCCGGCTGGACAATGTGGTGTATCGGATGGGGTTCGGGAGTACCCGCGCCGAGGCCCGGCAACTGGTTTCGCACCGGGCGATCATCGTCAATGGCCAGCGGGTCAATATTCCCTCCTATCAGGTTCGGTCGGAAGATGTGGTCGCGATTTACGAGAAAAGCCGAACCCAGACCCGCATCCAGTACGCACTGCAACTGGCCCAGAGCCATGGCGGTTTCGTGGACTGGGTCGAAGTGGACGTGGGCAAGATGAGCGGTGTGTTCAAGCGGATTCCCGACCGCACCGACCTGCCTGCGGACATTAACGAATCTCTGGTCGTGGAACTGTATTCCAAGTAGGCGATGCCGAGGGCAAGCGGATGGTGGGCGCATTTGATTTGCTGAAACCGACCCGTGTCGAAGTGGAAAAACTCGATCCGCGTCGGGCGCGGGTGACCGTGGAGCCGCTAGAACGGGGTTTTGGCTACACGCTCGGCAACGCCTTGCGACGGATTTTGTTGTCCTCGATCCCTGGCGCCGCGATCATTGAGTGCGAGATCGAGGGTGTGCTGCACGAGTACTCGACCATTGAGGGGGTGCAGGAAGACGTGATCGATATCCTGCTCAATCTGAAAGGAGTGGCGGTCACGTTGCAAGAGGGCGCTTTTGAGGCCACGCTGTCGTTGACTAAGAAGGGGCCGGGGCCAGTGCTGGCGGCTGACATCGAGCGGACTCACGCTGTCGAAATCATCAATCCACAGCATGTTATCGCGCATCTGACCAAGAGCGGTGAGTTGAGCATGAAGCTCAAGGTCGCGCGCGGACGCGGTTACTGGCCGGTTACCCAGCGGGAAGGAGCGGACGGCGAAAGTCGGCCGATCGGGCGTCTGCGGCTGGATGCCTCTTTCAGTCCAGTCGAGCGGATCAGCTACCGGGTAGAGAACGCCCGCGTCGAACAACGAACCGATTTGGACAAGCTGGTGCTGATGCTGGAAACTGACGGCACCATCGATCCCGAGGATGCCATTCGCACGGCGGCTCGGATTTTGCTGGATCAATTGTCGGTGTTCGTGGATCTGCGGGGCAAGAGAGACGAGCCGACCCCGCCGCCGCTGGTGGATATCGATCCGGTCCTGATGCAGCCGGTGGACGATTTGGAATTGACCGTGCGCTCGGCCAACTGTCTGAAGGCAGAGAATATTTATTACATCGGTGATCTAGTGCAGCGGACCGAGGCGGAGTTGCTGAAAACCCCGAATCTTGGCAAGAAATCGCTGACCGAGATCAAGGATGTATTGGCCAAATTCAAGTTGGCGCTAGGCATGAAAGTCGAGAATTGGCCACCGCCGGGTCTGAGCTTGGAGCAATCCGAGGAACGGGCCGCCGCGCGGCGCGCGAGCCTAACGCTTGAGACGGCGGAGACAGATAAGCCGTCCTTTTCCCGGCTGGGGCAACGCGCCGGGACGGGTGGCGAGGACGCCGAGAACGATTAGGGGGCGGCGTGATCCGTCTTCCCCTCGCCTAGCCCTTTTTCATTTGAGTTTCAAGGAATCATTGTCATGCGCCATCGCAATGCCGGTCGCAAGCTCAGTCGCACCAGCAGCCATCGCAAGGCCATGTTGAGCAACATGGCCGCCTCGTTGTTCACCCACGAGCTAATCCGAACCACGCTGCCCAAGGCCAAGGAACTTCGGCGGGTGGCCGAACCGCTGATCACCTTGTCCAAGGAGGACAGCGTGGCCCGGCGTCGGCTCGCGTTCGCCCGCCTGCGCGACCGGGAGGTGGTCACCAAGCTGTTCAACGAGCTGGGACCACGCTATCAAGCGCGGCCCGGCGGTTACCTGCGCATTTTGAAATGCGGCTTTCGCCAGAGTGATAACGCACCCATGGCGTATGTCGAACTGGTGGATCGGCCCCAGGCGATGGCCGATTGACAGTGGATTGGTGATTTTTTGCACAGCCGGGCCTCGCCCGGCCTTTTCGTCCAGGCGTGGGCAACGTTTGAGGCGCGCTTCAACGCAGGGTGCGGGTGGCGATTTGCAGCAAGTCCCAGAGGTCGAAGACGCGCGCGACATAGGCATCGTGCAAGTGGTAACCGCAGCCCTGGCCGGTTAATTCCCGTTCAAGCGCGTCCAACAATTTCATCAGCTTGCGCCGGTGCAGTCCCAGCGCCTGTTGGAGCGGATCGGTGATCACCCCGGCGCCGGCGCTGAACATGCCCACCGCCAACAGCAATCCGCCCGTGGTGGCGACCAGCAGACCGGTGGAGACCGCGGCTGGAAAGAGACTGTAATAGAGCGAGCCAAGCGTTGGTCCCAGCACGAAATTGGCGATGGCCAGTTGATTGGCGATGGCGGTCGCGGCGGCGCCGCCAATCGCCATCGTGCCGGGAGTGAACTGCTTGAAGGTGGCGGCGCCGGCGGCTAGGCTCAGCAGGGAGCCGGACAAATCGGCCGCCGCCGCGCGGTTGCTGGTGTAGGTGAGCAGATAGTCTTCAAGCCGCCGCCGAAAATCCCGGTGCTGCGCGAGTTCGTCCAGGCGGAGCAGCTCGGGAATCAGTAGCTGGCTGATGGTTGGGTGCGCCAGGATCGTTTCCAGCAGCGCGTCCCGGGTACAATGTCGTCCCGCCTGTTCGAAGGGTAGTTCCAGCAGTTCGCTGTAGATCAGCCACTCGATTTCACGTTCCACGTCGGTTTTGAAACCGAGGGGTAGACGGCCGAGACAGCGAGCGAGCGTCTCCAGGCGAAGCGTGCGGCCCAACTTCGCGCCACCGCGCGCCACCAAATGCGGAATGGTCCAGAGGATGTTGAGGGGAGTGCGCACCAAATCCAAACCGAGTGCATGGCGGTTAATGCGCAGCGCACCCTGAAACGAGTAGTGCCGCCGCGCGAAAGCGTCTACCCGGGCCCGGCGCTCGGCCAAATACTGTCGGGTGGCCTCGGTGACGGCGACGTGAATCCGGGCTGCCAATGCCTCGTCGATCATAAGCCGGTTTCCGCGTTTCCGTTCCCCGGCGACGATGGGCGTTGGATTCAGGCTTGTTTGGACAAGACGGTGCGCAATTGCCGGCTCAACCCCTGGATGACCAATAGGTGGTAATGGGCCTCGACCAAGTCTGGATAGGGACCGAAGCCTTCGCCGAATACCTTGAACCACCAACCGCCGCGTTCGAACCAAATGAACGGGTGTTGAAGCTTGTGTGTGCCACGCATGGTTTTAACCTCTCACCTGTAATCAAACAGCCATCGCAGGTCGAACGCGCCTGCTCGATGCTCTAGCTCATTGTTGGTTTTACGCGGATATCGTTCCCGAGAAATCCGACTGCCACGCTAGATTATATTAGTTGATGACCGGTGGTTTCGAGGGTCGAAACGGTCACTCAACCACGAATGAGTATAGATGATTTTTGCTGCAATGCAGAAGAAATTTGTCGGGGACGACAAGAGGAGGTGGGTTTGATTGGGGAGTTTGAAGTCGACCTGTCTCCTCCAGGTCTCCCCGTGCGACTAGGAGGAGAACCGATGAAGCCAGCGGCTATCCCTAGAAAGCAGTGATGAACTTGAGGAAGAATTTGTTACCCTGGAAACGGTTCTCAACGTCGGTTTCGTAGTCCCAAGTACCGACGAAGCTCATCCCCTGATAGTCATATTTCACTGCCGGGCCGAAAGCGAAGACCTGTCCACGGTTGCCATCCGGGCCGACCTGTTGGCCGTTCAGGGTGTCGTCGGTGGTTTGTTTGAGGTAGTAACCCCCGATCCCCACCGCCCATGACCCGAAGTGCTGGCCGATCAGATAATCCATGTGGAATTCGTCGCCCGATTCATAGTCGGTGTCGTCGTTGCGAGTCTTGATGTTGTACATCAATTTGGCCGAAACCTCGAAACCGCCCTGCGACAGGTAGGTGAAGGCGAGGATCGGCTCGAAGCTGTAGTAGTTGGCGCCGATGCTGTCGGTTGGATCGGTGCTGCTGTACTTGCCAGTCGGCAGGCTGATGTCTAGCCCGACAGTGACGTGCCATTCCGGCGGAAAGTGCCAGCCGATGATCAACGGGCCGATGATCATGTCGCCGAGGCCGAAGACATCGTCGTTGCCGATGGTGGGGAAGGGCGTATCCAAGCTCTGGTAAACGAACGGTAAGATCGCATGCATCCCGAAGGAGCCGCCCAAAATCTGGTGGTTGCTGACGTAGATGTAGCGCAGGGCGTTGAATACCGCGCTGACCTGCAAGCCCGGAACCTTGTCGCCGTTGGAGTCGCGGTATTCCCCGTCGTAGTAACCCAGGTAGTTGATGAAGTAGTTACCGGGAGGCGGCAGCGCGCCCGCCAGGAAGTTTTCGGCGCCATTGGGATATTGGTCGGGGCCTTCCTTTGCCAGCACCGTCGGACTGGCCAGCGTGGCCAACGCGATCAGTGACAGCAATTTTTTTGCATGATTCATCAGGGTCTCTCCCTTAAGGAATATTCTGGATTTTCTTTTCCCCAAACGTCGAGCCAGGGGCGAGTGTGGTCGAAAGCGCGTTGAACCAGGGCGCGACCACGCGGTCGGCACGGTTATGTTAGCACCCCGCGCGCGATCGCCGGGGCGATGATCGCGGATCATGAGCAAACGGCGCGGGCGAAAGGGTTATAATCGGTCGATCCTCAACGTTCAGTAGCGGAAAGCTGGAACCATCATGAATCAATCCCTCGCCAAACTTCGTCGGGAATATGCCCGGGGAGCCTTGACCAAGGCTGATGTCGACCCCGATCCTCTCAAGCAGTTTCAACGCTGGCTGGGGGAAGCGATCACCGCGCAACTGCCCGAGCCCAATGCCATGGCGTTGGCCACCGCTGACCGGACTGGTCGCCCCTACGCGCGAGTGGTGCTCCTCAAGGAATGCGATGCCGACGGCTTCGTGTTCTACACCAACTACCGTAGCGACAAGGGCCAGCAACTAGCCGCCAACCCTCACGCCGCGCTGCTGCTCTCGTGGTTGGAACTGGAACGGCAGGTTCGGGTGGAGGGAACTGTCGACAAGATTCCGCCCGCCGAGTCCGAGGCCTATTTTCGAACCCGGCCGCGCGAAAGCCGATTGGGTTCGCTAGCGTCACGGCAGAGTCAGGTGGTGGCCAACCGACAAGTCCTGGATGAGCGGTTCCAGGTGTTGAACGCGCAATATCCGGACGACAATATTCCGATGCCGTACCATTGGGGAGGGTACCGGGTTCGACCGGAGATGCTGGAATTCTGGCAGGGTCGGCATGGCCGGATGCACGACCGGCTGCGCTATCGGCGACGAACCGATGGCGGTTGGTCGCTGGAACGGCTGGAACCCTGAATTCCGTCGCCATGGGGCGGTTTCGGCCGATCCAGTTGCTGTTTGGCCTGCTGCTGGTTTGGGCATGGAGTTCCGGTGCTTCCGCCTGGGCGGCTTCACTCGCGCCGGTGGAGTGGTGGTTGACCCGAACCTCAACCGGCGAACCACGGATTCACCTCTATTTTTTCTGGACGCGGACTTGCCCGCACTGCCGGCAGGCCCAGCCTTTCGTCAAGGCATTGCTGGCCGATTACCCCTGGCTGGAAGTGCACGGTTACGATCTTGGTCGGGACATGGCTGGAAGCGTGCAATATACGCGAATGGCCGCGACCTTGGGCGAGGCGGCCAGTTCGGTGCCGGCCTTCCTGTTCTGCGGGCGGATGAGGGTCGGTTTCGACCGTCCCGAAACCACCGGCCAGCAACTGCGCCAGGAACTGGAGGAGTGTTACCGCCGCCTCAATGAACCAACCGCTACCGAACCGGTTCCAGTCACCGCGCCGCTGCTGGAATTACCGCTGATGGGGCGCGTGGACCCAGGCGCGTTGTCGCTGCCGATGTTGACTGTGGTGTTGGCCGGGTTGGACGCCTTCAATCCTTGCGCCTTCTTCGTGCTGCTGTTCCTGCTTAGTCTACTGACCCACGCGCATGACCGACGACGGATGCTGCTAATCGGCGGGGTGTTCGTGTCGTGCTCGGGATTGGTGTATTTCGGTTTCATGGCCGCTTGGTTGAACGTGTTCCTGCTGGTGGGCGAACTGCGGATCATGACCCTGCTGGCGGGAGGGCTAGCGGTCGTCATGGGCGGGTTGAACATCAAGGATTACTTTGCGTTTCGGCACGGCCCATCGTTGAGCATTCCGGGTGAGGCCAAGCCCGGCCTGTTCAAGCGGATGCGGGGCCTGGTCGATGCCGAGCGGCTGCCGACATTACTGGCGGGAACCGTGGTGCTGGCCATCGTCGCCAACGGCTATGAGCTGCTTTGCACCGCCGGATTCCCGATGCTTTACACCCGCGTGCTGACTTTGCGTACCTTGTCCACGGGCGGCTACTACTTCTATCTGACCCTCTACAACGTGATTTACGTGCTGCCGCTACTGGTGATCGTGCTGGTGTTCGTCTGGACTCTGGGTTCGCGCAAATTGCAGGAGCGCGAGGGGCGGCGGCTGAAGTTGCTGTCGGGCGCGATGATGACGGGGCTGGGCTTGATGTTGCTGCTGTGTCCCGAAGGATTGAGCGATGCCCTGATTTCGTTGTCGGTTATTGTCGCCGCGCTAGCGTTGACTGGATTGGCGGTAATGGTGGAGGCGCTTTACCAGTCCCGTGTGTCTCGTTAATGTTGTACTGAAGGCAGCCGTGGATTCGGGTTGGGATTGCCGTTGGGATGCGGTTTGCCTGTCGAGCGGGAAAATCAAGGCGGGAACTTGACATGAATAAAGTTGCGGAATCAGGCGCGGCCAGTATAATGCGCCTGTTGTCACCGGCGGGTGCTTGAGCGCTGCGGATGGCCCTTGTAAGGGATAGGGTTTTCTAGATTCGAAGCGGCTTCATAATAACTAAAGCTGAAAATAGGCGGTCCGGCCAAAAACTACCAAAGGAGGATTGTGTGACGAAGGGGGTAAAAAACCTTGTCGCGCACGCTTGATCCTAACTTTCCAGATTGGAGTAAACATTCCAATCTACTCGATAAGCGACCGATCCCAAAAGGATCGGTTTTTTTAGGGGTGTTATCCTGATCGACCGAGCGCTGGGCGCGTCGGCCTCGCCGCCGGGACGAAACCTACATGCTCAAAAAAGCGCCGGCCCGTTGGCAAAACCGCTTCCGCTGGTATTCGTGAAGGTGAATGACGGCAAGCCGGCCACCCGCCGCGCGGACGCCCACGTAGTTCGAGATGGAGAGCTTGCTGCGGAACGGGCGCGGGCGCGTCCAGTTAGGCTGTCGCCGCCAAGCGCTCGCTCAGGTAGCGCTCGCAGCCTTTCAACGTGGACAGCTTCGGGTAGTCGAAGTCGAAGATGGTCACGTTCATCTCTTTTTCCAGACTCATCATCAAGCGCAGAAAGTCGATCGAATCTAGTTCGATCTGGTCGTGAAAGCTGATGTCGGGGTTGATGGCCTGGACATTGGCGTTCGGCGCGATATCACCGAGGACGTGCAAGATCGTCTCGCGAATTTGCGTTTGGCTCGTGGCGTTCATGGGGTTTTCCTGGGGTTGTTCAAGCTCAAAATCCTGTCACTGCATCGGCAGAAATTGCGTCAAAATCGGCATGTTGCGCCGCAACATCAGTTTGCCGTAGCATCCCGCAAAAATCAAGCGATTTTCGTGCCGACATGACGGGGGTTCAAACTTTACTTTACTGGCGGAAGTTAGAATAAAACAACTAACTTTTTTCTGGCTTATGTGGTTGACTTTGATAAAGAAAAGCCAGGATTAACTGCGGGGTTTGAGGCGTCGGTCGTTCACCTTGAACGGGTCGGCATGGATGTCGGCCAAGCTTGCCTCCTTCAGATAGGCTTTGCACTTGGCGCTCGCCACCATCGGTGAGTTGCCGCATAGGAAGACGCGCCAGTCGGTAGGATCAGGATGAGACGGCACAGGGTTAGCATATCCTTAATCCACCTTGACGCTGCGCGCGGTCGTTCGCAACGAATTCTCCTCGACCAAGACGCGTGGGGTGGTCCTGGACCGCCCTGGATCGGCCGCCGATCAATAAATCGATAAGAAGTTAAGAATCAAACGGTTGCCAGCAACCCAATAAAGCGATGGTCATGGGATTCGTGCTTCATCGGTTTCCAGTGCCGACAGGTCGCCCAAGGGCAGTCCCAACTCCCGGGCTTTCAACAGGCGGCGCATGATCTTGCCACTGCGGGTCTTGGGCAAGTCCGCCACGAACTCCAGCTCGCGCGGAGCCACCGCCGGTCCCAAACGGGTACGGGCGAAGCCAATCAATTCCTTGCGTAGCGCATCGTCGGGTACGTAACCCGGTTTAAGCGCCACGAACGCCTTGACGATCTGGCCAGCGAAATCATCCGGCTTACCGATCATGCCGGCTTCGGCCACCGCCGGGTGTTCGAGCAGCACACTCTCGATTTCGAACGGGCCGATCAGATGGCCAGCGGTTTTGATGACGTCGTCGGCGCGGCCCAGAAACCAGTAATAACCGTCCGCGTCGCGGGTGGCCAGATCGCCGGTCAGGTACCAACCGGCGGCGAAGCATTGCCGATAGCGTTCCGGGTCGTCCAGATAGCCGCGAAACAGCGAGGGCCAGCCGACCCGCAACGCCAGCTCGCCTTCCTCGCCCGGACCAAGGAGATCCACGCCGTCTTCCGTCCGCCGAACGATGGCCGCCTCGATGCCGGGCAGGGGCTGCCCCATGGAACCGGGCCGGATGTCCCGCGCGCGGATGTTGGCGATCATGATGGCGCCGGTTTCGGTCTGCCACCAGGTATCGTGAAACGGCTGACCCAAAGTTTTCCGGCCCCAGGCCACGCCTTCGGGATGCAACGGCTCGCCGACGCTGGCGGCGAAGCGCAACGCGCTCAGGTCATGGCTTCGAGCCAGCTCGCCCCCGGCCTTCATCAACAGGCGAATGGCGGTCGGCGCGGTGTACCAGACGTTCACCCGCTCCCGTTCGAGGATGGCGTACCAGCGGTTGGCCTCAAATTCCGCCTCGTCCACCACCAGGGTCGCGCCGTTGGTCAGCGGGGCGATGATGCCGTAGGACACGCCGGTGACCCATCCCGGATCGGCGGTGCACCAATAAATGTCGCCGGGGCGCAGATCGAGGACTCGTCGACCGGTCAGGCGATGGGCGACCACCGCGTCGTGAACATGAATCGCCCCCTTGGGCGGGCCGGTGGTGCCGCTGGTGAAATGCAGCAGCGCCCAGTCCTCCGGGTCGGTGAAGGGAATGGCGAACCGGTCGGATTCAACGTCCAGCAGGGCATGGAACGAACGAACGCCCGGTTCCGCGCCGCCGCCGTCGGTTAGCAGCACGTGTTCCAAATCCGGTAGGTCGTGGCGTTGCGCCCGCACCTTGCGCTCATGCAGAAGCGTGGTGGTCACCAGTAGCCGGGCTCGACTTTTGGCCAGCCGCACCCGCACCGGTTCCGGGCCAAAGGCGGAAAACAGCGGGCAGAACACCGCGCCGATCTTCAGCGCGCCCAAGGCAGTGATATACAGTTCGGGAATCCGTCCGGCCAGAATACAGATCCGATCACCCCGCTGGATGCCCAGCCGGTTCAGCCCATTGGCGAAGCGGTTGCTGAGCCGGGCCAGATCGGCGTAGCTGAACTCGCGCCGTGCCCCATCCTTACCCAGCCAGCGCAGCGCGATTGCATCGCCCCGACCGGCCCGAACTTGCCGGTCCACCGCCTCATGGCCGATGTTCAGGCCGCCACCGGGCAAACCCTCTAGTTCGGCGCGGGCCGCCTCCCAGGAAAAAGGGGGGGTATCGGCCGGATTCGGCACCGGTTCGCCCGGTTCCAGAGTCTTGGGAATCGTCGTCCAGTTCATGCCGGTCCTCGCGTTTGGGTCATTGTCGTCGGGGAGTTCTATTGTTGGGGAAAAACCGGATAATCGCCAAGCCTATCACCACCAGTCGAACCGCCGTGATCGAATCGCGCTACCATGGGACCGCTTCGACTCGATCCGTCGGCCGCTCCCGACGATTTGCCCTTCCCGAGAAGCATCATGACCATTCGCAATCTTGAGTATCTGTTCAAGCCCCGCTCCATCGCGGTGATCGGTCGCGGCAAAGCCACCGCCGGTTCCGACGCCGCCGTGGAGTTCAATCTGATCGAAGGCGGCTTCAAGGGGCCGGTGATGCCGGTCAACCCGGACCAACAGTCCGTGTCCGGGGTGCTGGCTTACAAGGACATCGCCAGTCTGCCCGTGACCCCGGACCTGGCGATTTTGACCACGCCGCTGGAAGAAGCTCCGACTCTGATCGGCGAACTAGGCGCGCGCGGGACCCGAGCCGCGCTGCTGCTTAGCCGGGATGTGTTGCAAGATCATAGCGGTGTCAAGCCGGCGTTGTTGAGCCCGGAGATGTTGCCCAAGTATCCCGACGGAGGGGAGTCCCTGAAGCAGAGGATCCTGGAAGCCGCCAAGCCCTATCTGCTGCGCGTCATGGGGCCGGACCACCTCGGTTACGCGGTGCCGTCGACCCACGTCAACGCCAGTCTGAACGCAACCCGGCCGTTGTCGGGTCACATCGCGTTGCTGTGCCAATCGGCCGCGATCATGCGTAGCGTGATCGACTGGGCCACGGGCCGCAACATCGGTTTCTCGCACGTGATCTCGGTGGGGGTGCGCTGGGACGTGGATTTCGGCGACCTGCTGGATTATCTGTTGCGGGACAGTCAGGTCCGCGCCATCCTGATGTATATGGAGAACACCCGCAACCGCCGCAAGTTTGTGTCCGCCGCCCGCGCCGCCGCCCGGGTCAAGCCGGTGATCGTCCTCAAGCCGCGCGACTTCCGGGCCGGCCCAGTCGAGGACGCGGTGTACGACGCGGTGTTCCAACGCGCCGGCATCCTGCGGGTGAACAACATCGAGCAGTTGTTCGGCGCGGCCGAGACCCTCGCCACCACCAAGCCGGTTCACAGCGATCGGCTGACGATTATCAGCAACAGCTATAGCCTGGCGTTGTTGACCAGCGATACCCTGTTGCGGCACGGTGGCCATCTGGCCGAGATCAGCGCGGCAACCCGCGAGCAACTGGCGCGCGCCTGCCGGCCCGGCTATCCCATCGAGAATCCGGTGGATTTAGGGGATATGGCCGGCCCCGAGGAGTACGGCAAGACCCTGGATCTGCTACTTCAGGAACCGGGTGCTGATGGGGTGCTGGTGGTCCATGCCCCCGCCTCGGTGAACCGATCACTGGATTGCGCCCAGGCGGTGGTCGCGCGCGCCAAGAGCCGACGGATGATCATGACCTGCTGGGTGGGCGAATCATCGGTGGAGGCGGCGCGCAATCGGTTCAAGGAGGCCCATGTCCCCACCTATCAGGCGCCCGGCGAGGCGGTGGAAGCGTTCATGTGTCTGGCCCAGCACCGGCGCACCCAGGAATTGCTGATGGAAACGCCCCCCTCGATCCCGGAGCAATTCACCCCCGATGTCGAGACCACCCGCCGCATCATTCAGATTGCCCTGACCGCCGGCCGCCGTCGGCTGAACGCCTACGAAACCAGCCAGGTGCTGAATGCCTACCAGATTTCGACGGTGCCGCTCCATTTCGCCGCGACCCCGGCGGCGGCTTCCGAAATCGCCCTGGAGTTGCGCGAGCTGGTGGCGCTCAAGATCTTGTCGCCCGATATCGTCAACAAGTCCGAGGTCGGTGGGGTCGCCTTTGGCTTGAAGAATCCGCTGGAGGTGCTGGTGGCCGCCAATGGCATGCTGGAGCGGGTGCGCGAACTGGCCCCCGAGGCGGTGATCGACGGCTTTGCGGTGCAGCCGATGCAGTCCCGGCACGGCGCCTACGAACTGATGATTGGAGTGCGGACGGGTCAGCGGTTCGGGCCGGTGATCTTCTTCGGCCAGGGTGGCACCGAGGCCGAGGTGATTGATGACATCGCCCATGCCTTGCCACCGCTGAACATGCAGCTCGCCCGCGATTTGATGTCGCGCACCCGGCTGTACCGCCAGATCAGCACCAATCGCGGCCGGCCGGTGGATTTGGATGGTATCGCCCTGACCCTGATCAAGGTTTCGCAAATGTTGGTCGACTTGGCCGAGGTGGTTGAGATGGACATCAATCCGATCTGGGTCTACTCGGACCGGATGGTGGCTCTGGACGCCAACATCCTGATCGAACCCAATACGATGCCGGCGGTGCAACGGCTGGCAATTTCCCCCTATCCAAAGGAGTTGGAGCGGCGCTACGATTTGCCGGACGGTCGCGCCTTCCTGATCCGGCCGATCCTGCCCGAGGACGAGCCAGAACTGCGCCAACTGGTCAAGCGTCTTCCCTCGGAGGATGTGCGAATGCGATTTTTCCAACCGTTGCGTGAATTGCCGCACGAAATGGCGGCGCGGCTGACCCAACTGGATTACGAGCGGGAAATGGCGTTCATCGTCACCGAACTTGACAGTTTGCCCGGCAAGGGCACGATTTGGGGGGCGGTGCGCTGCAACGCCGACCCTGACATGGAGAAGGCCGAGTATTCCATCCTGGTGGACCGGCGCATGACCGGTCTGGGCTTGGGACCGATGCTGATGCGCTATATCATCAATTACGCCAAAAGTTGCGGAATCAAGGAACTGTACGGTGAGGTTTTGCGGGAGAACGAGCCGATGTTGCGGCTCAACCGCGCTCTCAATTTCAAGATTCACGCCACGCCGGACGACCCCGGCGTGTTGCATGTGACGCTGCCGCTGGTTTGAGAGTCTGGAGGCGTGGCGACGGCTTGGGAGCGCGTGATGGCCGATCCTCGCGTTTTGGTGACCGGCGTCCTCCTGGCGGGCGGCCGCGCCGAACGCATGGGCGGGCGCGACAAGGGTCTGTTGCCGCTGGCGGGCGAGCCGTTGATCGCCCACGGCGTTCGCCAGTTGAAGCCGCAAGTCGCGGAGCTGCTGATCAGCGCCAACCGCCATCAGGAAATGTACCGGCGGTTCGGTTGCCGGGTGGTCGGCGATGACGCGAACGAGCGCTTTCGCGGGCCGTTGGCGGGCATGCTGGCGGCGCTGCGCGTGGCGACGACGCCCTGGGTGCTGACCGCGCCCTGCGATTCGCCGCTGTTGCCGCCGGACTACGCGGTGCGGATGCTGGTGGCGTTGGCGGGAACGCGGGCGGCGGCTGGCGTGGTCGACGCCGAAGGGGGTTGGCAGCCGGTGTTCGCGCTGTTGTCGGTGGATTTGCGCGGTGATCTGGCCGCCTGGCTGGCGGCGGGGGAGAGTGGCGTGGGACGCTGGTTGCGGCGGCATCGGCCGGTCCGAGTGGAATTTTCCGATGGGCCGGAATGGTTTCGCAATGTCAATACACCGGAGGAGTTGGCCTGCCTGGAGGCGGAGTGGATGAAGGTGGGCAGTGCGATATGAATGAGGGAGGAAGCGATCATGGCTGATGCCGATGCCCGCGCGACGGCCCATCGCCACACCACGCACTTGTTGAAAATGTTGCGTGGTTACGGCCCGAGAGCCAAAACGGAACCGGAGCCGGTCGCCGCGTCGCGGTCGGCCGCGGTCGCCGAGGCGACGCCCGCCTATGTTCGGTTGCTGGACGCAGCTGCGCCGCCGCCCTTACCCGCGCTCCAAGTTCCAATGGCTGATTCGTCGCCTCCGCGCGGGGCGGACTCGATTCCGACGGTAGGCGAGATCTTACGCCGTCCACGCGGCAAGCTGGGGCAGATCATGGCGCAGGCCGACCAGCTGATCCAGCTCAGTCGGATTTTTCACGCCTATCTGCCACCGTATTTGCGCGATCATGCCGTGTTGGTCCGGCTCGATCCGGAGGCTTGGGAGGTGCGGGCCGATTCAGCGGCTTGGGCCACCAGGTTGCGCTATGCCCTGCCCTCCATTGGTCAGGCGTTGGGCCAGCAGCTTGCCATGACGCTGCCCAAGCCGCGGATTCGCGTGGTGCCCGTGGCGATTTCTCCCCAACCCCGGCGCCCGCGGTTGACTCTGACCCGGCGCAATGCCGAATTGTTGGAAGCCACCGCTTGCGGGCTGACGGACCCGCGACTGGGAGCGGCCTTACGCCGGCTGGCGGCCCATGGCCGGCCAGGATCGAAAACCTGATCCATCTCGGTGCGCCATGGCCTTTTACAGCTACCAGAGCAATCGCCTTGAGATTCTAGCCGACCAACTGGCCGAGCTGCTGCGCCAGCCCTTACGGTCGCCATTGGCGCGCGAAGGTGTGGTCGCCTCGGGCAGCGGTTTGGCGCGCTGGTTGACGCTGCGGCTGGCCGGGCGGCTGGGGGTCTGCGCCAATCTCAGCTTCCAGTTGCCGGCGACGTTTCTATGGACAATGGCCCGATTGGTATTACGCCAATTGCCGCCGACGTCACGCTTCGACCGGCCGGTGTTGCGCTGGCGGCTGATGGCGTTGCTGCGGGATATGGAGGAGACGCCATGCCTCGCGCCGGTGCGGGCCTATCTGGGCGACGGGCGCGACGAATTCCGCCGCTACGAACTGGCCGACCGCATCGCCGACTGTTTCGACCAGTATCTGGTCTATCGGCCGGACTGGATTGGCCGCTGGGAAGCGGGCGAGGAGGATCACTGGCAAGCGGAATTGTGGCGGCGGTTGGCGCGCGACGGCGAGGCGCATCGGGTGCGGGTGCAGGCGCAATTCCACGCGCGCCTGGCCAGCGGTGATGTCGACCGCCACCGGCTACCGGAGCGAGTCAGCGTGATCGGCGTGTCCGCCCTGCCGCCGCTGGATGTGGAGTTGCTGGCGGCGTTGGCGCGGCACATCGATATCCATCTGTTCTTGCTCAACCCCTGCCAGGAATATTGGGGCGACATTGAAGCCGAGCGCGATCTGGCCCGGCTGGGGGAGGAGGTCGATCCCGACGAGGCGTATTTGACGATTGGTCATCCGCTGCTGGCCTCGCTGGGCAAGCAGGGGCGGGATTTCATCGATCTGTTGCAAGCGTATCCCCGAATTGAGTGGGACGGCTTCGTCGAGCCGGAGGGCGACGATCTGCTGCGCCGATTGCAGGCCGACATCCTGCATTTGCGGGAACGGGGCGGTGACGAGCATCCGCCATTGCCGCTGCGGCCCGATGATCGTTCCCTTCGGATTCACGCCTGCCACGGCCCGATGCGCGAGGTCGAGGTGTTGCACGATCAGTTGTTGGCCCTGTTCGCGGCGGACCCGGCGTTACGGCCCGCCGATGTGATCGTGATGACGCCCGACATCGCCCGCTACGGGCCGTTGATCGAGGCGGTGTTCGCCAGCGCGCCGCCCGAGCGACGGATTCCATTCAGCATCGCCGACCGGGGGGCGCTGGCCGAGGAGCCACTGGTCGAGGGATTGTTCGCGTTGCTGGAACTGGGAGGTGGGCGGTTCGACGCCAGCCAGGTGCTGAGCCTGCTGGAACCGCCGGCGGTACGGCGGCGGTTCGGGTTGGACGAGGCCGATTTGACTCGAATCCGCCACTGGACCCGAGACGCCGGCATTCGCTGGGGTCTCGACGCCGGGACCAAGGCCCTCTGGGAATTGCCGGCCACCGCCGAGCATACCTGGCGGATGGGGCTGGACCGGTTATTGCTCGGCTACGCGCTGCCAGGGCATGGACGGGACTTGTACGCCGGCATTCTGCCCCATGACGAGGTGGAAGGCGGCGAAGCGCGGGTGTTGGGCCAATGGCAGACTTTCGTCGAGGCGCTGTTCGGGCTGGACGCCCAGTTGCGGGAACCCCGGTCGCTGGCGGCTTGGGTGGAGAGCCTGCATGGGGTATTGGACCGGTTTTTCGCGCCTCGCGACCGCGAGGAGAACGAAATCCAGCGGATTCGCGCCACGCTGGAGACGCTGCGCGCCAACGCCGAACAGGCGGATTTTACCGAACCGGTGGGGTTGGCGGTGGTGATGTCGGCCCTGCGCACTGGGTTGAACGCCGCCGAAAGTCCGGCGGGACGGTTTTTGAGCGGCGGTGTGACCTGTTGCGCCCTGGTGCCGATGCGCAGCATTCCGTTTGCGGTGGTGGCCGTGCTCGGGCTGAACGACGATGCCTATCCGCGCCCGCATCGGCTGATCGATTTCGACCGGATGGCGACCCGGTTCCGGCGCGGCGACCGCGCCCGCCGCCACGACGACCGCTATCTGTTTTTGGAAACCCTGCTGTCGGCCCGGCGTTGCCTGTACCTCAGCTACGTCGGTCAGAGCATCCGCGACAATACGCCGTTGCCGCCGTCGGTGCTGATCAGCGAGTTGCTGGACACGGTGGATCGGGGTTTTTATCGCCCGGACAGCGGCCGACCTCGCGAGCAACTGGTGACGCGCCATCCGTTGCAAGCATTCAGCCGCCAGTATTTCAGCGGTGACGCCCGCCTGTTCAGTTACGCGCGGGAATTGACCGAGGCCAGTCGCCGGGCGGGTCGAGGCGATCGCGACCCCGCGCCCTTGCTGACCACGGAACTGCCGGAGCCGGAACCGACCTTGCGGCGGGTGACCCTGGAAGGTTTGGTGGGATTCTTTCGCAATCCAGCCCGCTGGTTGTTGCGGGAACGGCTCGGCATTCGGCCCGACGAGGGCGAGGAGGAGCTGGAGACCCGCGAGCCGTTCGTGCTGGATGGGTTGGCTAATCATCAGTTGCTCGGGCAAATGCTGGAGCTGCATCGGGAAGGCCGACCAGTGGCCGAGATTCGAGCGGTGGCGCGGGGGAGCGGGGCGTTGCCGCACGGTCAGGTCGGCGACTGCGTATTCGCCCAGGCCCAGGCGCGGGTCACGCGATTCGCTGGGCGTCTGGGGCGGGTGCTGCCACGCCGGGAGCCGGAGCCGGTGGATCTGGAGCTGAAGCTGGGTGAGTTTGAATTGAGCGGGCGGCTGACCGGAATGACGCTGGCGGGTCGGGTCGGGTATCGACTGGCGTCGATCAAGGCCAACGACTATCTGAATCTGTGGCTGTATCACCTGGCGTTGAACGTTGCGGCCCCGGCGGAAACGACGCTCCAAAGTCGCTGGGTGGCGGAGGATAAGGAAGTCGTGCTGGAGCCGGTCGAGGATGCCGCCACGCATCTGCGGATGTTGCTGGACTGGTACTGGCGGGGGGCGCGGCGTTTGCTGCATTTTTTCCCCAGAAGCGCGTTGGCCTACGTCGAAATGCTCGGCAAGGACAAGAATCAGGATACGGATAGAGCCTTGCGAGCGGCGCGGCGCCAGTGGGAAGGCGACGATTTCCAACAGGGCACTCCGGAACGCGAGAACGTCTATTACCGGTTGGCGTTCCGGGATGCCGATCCGCTGGACGCGGAATTCGAGGCGGTGGCGCTGGCGGTGTTTGGCCCGCTCATTGCCGAGTAAGCTGGCGTCGATTCGCTCGACCGCCGCATGGCCTGGACCCAAACCGCGCAGTGAGTCCCAATACGCCCGGAAAGCTCTCGTTGCCCGCCGCGACGGGTGGCCGTTTGTATCCCTTCCGCTCGCGATTTGGGAAACGGCGATAGCGGTCAAAAAAACGATTGGCTCGACCGGCGCAACGATTCTCATTCCCGCGAGATGGGCAGCCGGACCAGGATGAGGTGGGGATTGCCCGGATAAGGCTCGGCGGTGAACCCCAACGCCCGGCTGAGCCGCAGCATCGGCTCGTTGTCGTCCATCACCTCGCCGAAGATCTCCCGAATGCCCCGCTGTCGGGCGTAAGCGATAATCCGGCGCATCAGGAACGAACCCAATCCTTGACCGACCAAGCGGCGATCCAAGGCGATGGCGAACTCGGCCTCCTCCAAATCGGGATCGGCGCTGATGCCGGCCATTCCCCACAGTTCCGCCTGGCCGGCCACCTCCGGCCCGGCCAGAACTAGCTTCATCTCCCGGTCGTAGTCCAACTGGGTCAGTCGGGCCGCCATATCCCGTGGTAACTCTTTGAAAGATTGAAAAAATCTCCAACGGATATCCTCGGGGGGCATCCGGCTGACCATCGCTTGGAGGGCGGGCTCGTCCTCCGGCAAGATGGGCCGCAGAAGCAAGGAGTGCCCATCCAGCAACTCGACGGGTTGTTCCAGTTCCTTGGGATAAGGGCGAATCGCCAGCCGCTCGGTGGCCGGGCCCGACGCCGGCGCGACCCGGGCACGGGCGTTCAGGGCCAGAACGCCGATCCGGTTGACCCACAAGGGGTTGATGTCCAGTTCGATCAGTTCGCCCAAGTCGATCACCATTTGCGAGACCTTGATCAAGGTTACGGCGAGCGCGTCCAGATCGACGGGGCGACCCGGATTGTCGCGCAACTTCGCGTAAATCCGGGTCCGCGCCATCAATTCCCGCGCCAGATGCATATTGAGCGGAGGTAGGGCGAAAGCCAGATCGTCGATCACCCGGATTTCGGTGCCGCCATGACCGAAGTACAGCACCGGCCCGCCGGCTTTGAAATCGCGACCGGTCCGCACGCCGATGGCGATCTCGTAAGCGTCCTGCCGGGATAGCATCGGCTGCACGGCGAAACCTTCGATCGCGGCGTCCGGCAGCAAGATTCCGACCCGCCGCAGCATCGCGGTCGCGGCCTCCAGTACTTCCCGCGATCCTTCGAGCCCCAGAGCCACGCCCCCCACGTCGGCGCGATTGGCGATCCGCGAGGAGAAGATCTTCAAGGCCACCCGTCCGCCCAGTTCGGCTGCCAGCCGGGCCGCTTCCTCCGGCGTCGCGGCAAAGCGGGTATCGACCGAGGGAATCCGATAAGCCGCCAACAGCTCGCGGGTTGCTTGGATGTTCAGGGGGTCCTGGCCGGCGGCCAGGGCGGCGGCGACAACCCGGCGCGCCGTTGCCGTGTCGGGAGTGAACGTCTCGGGAATGGATGATGGGGTCTCCATCAGCAGCGACTGATTGCGGGCGTATTCCGCCAGCCGGAGGCAGGACCAGACGGCTTCCTCGGGCGTGCGGTAGGTGGGGATACCAGCGTCTTGAAAGGATTGCCAGATCGCCGAACCGGCGGTGGCTCCAACCCAACTGACCGTGACGGGGCGGCGGCTTCCGGCGGTGCGGGCGATGATCGCCTGAGCGATTTGCCCGTCCGATTCCGGCGACATCGGCACATGAACGACGAGGAGACCGCCGGCCTCCGGTGCTCGCAACAGCGATTCCAGCGCCCGGTCATATTCCAGGAAGCCGGCGCGATCCCCCAAATCCAGCGGATTGTCGACGGTGTGACCGGGTGGAACCAGCCGGGCCAGTTCGTCGCGCGTGGCGGGACCGATCGTCGCTAGCCGCCCGCCCGCTCCCCTCAGCATCGTTCCCGCGATCAGCCCGATGCTGTGGCTGTTGCCCAAGATGAACAGGCGGTCTTCCCGACTTGGCTGACCGAGAGTCAGGGCTTTGACGGCGCTGAACCAGTGGTCCATGGTATCGACGCGCAACATGCCGACCCGGCGGATGGCGGCGTCGAAAATGGCCTCATCGGTGTCGCTGGCGCCCGGCGGCTTGAGCGCGATCACCGGTTTGACTCGCGCCGCCGCCCGGGCAGCCGATAGGAAACGACGCGGGTTCGAGACATTCTCCAGGTAAAGGAGGACGGCGCGGGTTCGGATATCCCGCGCCAAGTAGTCGAGCAGATCGCTGGCTTCCACGTCCCACTGGTCGCCGAGCGAGACTAGGTGAGAGAAGCCGATGTTGCGCGCGTGGCCCCAATGGATGATGGCCCGCATCATCGTGGCGGACTGGGCGACCACGCTGACCGAACCCGGCATCAGCGGCGTGCGGCCGAGAGCGGCGTTGATGCGGCATGCCGGTATCGCCATGCCGAACCGATCCGGCCCCAAGAGGCGTATTCGATGGGATTTGGCGGCGGCCAAGACCCGCTGTCGCAGATCGGCGTCAGCCTGGACGGTCGGCGCTGCCCCGTCATCAATCAGCAGCAGGATGGCTCGGGCACCCTTGGCGCCTAGCTCGCCAACAAGCGCGGGGCTTTCCGCCAGCGGCGTCGCGAGGATGGCCAGTTCGGGCGGCTCGGGCAGGCTGGCGACATCGCGGTGCGCCAATACTCCGGACACCGCGCGACGGTATGGGTTGACCGGTAGCACCGGTCCCTGAAATCCAGCTTTGATGAGGTTGTGGACCAGCAGTGCCGCCAGACTGTCGTCTTGGCGGTCTTGTCCGAGGATCGCGATAGAAGCTGGATTGAACATCGACCGCAGGGTGGGAATAGTCATGAGGCAGTCCCGTCTGGATGTGGTGGGAACTTTGGGTTGGGTCGGGAGTTTTCCGCGCCGCGGTTTGGTCGTCTTCACCGTTTGGCTAAGGACTACCGGACAAAACCCAAACGCACGCGAGCCGCGGGAAGGCGGCGTCGATTATCGTTCCACGACATGGCCTGTTGAGGCGGAGTCGGCGCAATTTCCCTGATCTCCTGTTCCTGAGCCGAACTAGACCGCCGAGCTGGCGGTAAGCCGCATCCGAACACGAAACGCAGTTTGTGCTGATCTTGGGCACAGCGATTTAAGGCGATCGATTCCACCCATCTTGGTTCCAACCAAGGACCGTTGCCCACATTTGAAGAAGCCATCAAGCAGTTATGAGACGGACGGGGTAGTGGAAACGGCGGCGGTGAGTTAGGCGGCGGTGGATCTAGGCGGGACAAACTTGGGGGATGACCAGTTGAGCCAAGCTTTATTCCTCCCGCGCGGGTTGCCAAATCCGTGCGAACAGCGTTTATTGCCAAATTTTCCGCTCCGCTTGCCACTAATGCTTCGACGCCTCCAGCGGTGCGGAACCCCGATCGAGTTCCCCAGCGGCGCGGAACCCTGATCGAGTTTCAGGGCGCGCTGGTAGATGCGCTCCACATACCGCGCCGTCATGGGGACTGAATCATCCCGTACTGGGCAATTGCTTGTGATTTATACCGTTTTCCGATAGGTTTTATCTTTTTCAGATCAAGAACCACACTGTTCGTCATACCCGCGAAAGCGGGTATCCAGTTTTTCAGCGGCTGCCTGGATTCCCGCATTCGCGGGAATGACGAAAACCTATTCAGAATTGGTATTAGCGTAGTGTTTGGAACCCTGTTCTTCCATCTTGGGTTATTGGAGTTGGTCAACGACGGTGAATGGACCGTGCGGGCGACCGCCGCAGCCGCCGCAAGTCAGCAGGCGTGTCCACATCCCAGCCGGGCGCCAACTCGGCCCAGTTCATCCCAGCTCGCTGAAGCCGCCGGCGGGTGGTCGCCAGCACCGTCGGCGTGCTCCAAGCGATGCCTCGGAACAGGGTTGGACAGGATCGGTTCAAGCCGATCAGCACATAACCGCCATCCATCGCCGGTCCCAGCACCGCTGCATGGCCAGCGGCCAGCAGATCGAAGGCGGCGCGCAACTCCGCTTTCCCCAACGACGCGCAATCGCCGCCAATCAATACCGCCGGATGACCGGCAGCCAGGGTTCGATTTAGGGCGTGGTTCATTCGTCGACCCAGATCGCCCGCGCATTGCCGGCGCAACTGGGCGCTGTATTCCCGTCGGCAGGCGCCGAAAAAGCCATGCCGCGCGTCCGGCGCGCACCAAAGCTCGATGGGGCATAGCCGAGCGGTGTGAGCGATGCGCAAGGTCCGGCACAGCAGTTGTCGGTACAGTACCGCCGCGCCGCGCGTTCCAAGCCATCCCGCCAGCCGGGTCTTGACCCGGCCGGGGACGGGGGCCTTGGCGAAGATGAGCAACCGAGCGTTGGGGAAGGGGTAGGCGGTGTTCACGAACGGTAGTAGATCCGGGCCAACCGGTTGGGATCGGCGCCAAGGAAGTATGCCAGTCGCAACTGCCACATCAGCAGGATCGTGCGAAGAATACCGTTGGATTCCCAGCGGCGACTGGAGGTTGTCAGCCGTTGGCGTAGGCAAACCGGTCGACCGTGGCGTTTCAACAAGCGGCTGAAGGTAATGTCTTCCATTAACGCGATGGGCGGATAGCCGCCGACCTGCTCAAATACCTCCCGGCGCACGAAGATGCCCTGATCGCCAGTAGCGATGCCGGTCAGCCGGGAGCGGGCGTTCATCAGGGTTTCCACCACCCGCAGCAACGGATGACGGCCGGATAGGCGCACATCGAACCGGCCCCACTGTTGGGTCGGCCGAGCCAGCGCCGCGCGGATGAGATTGGCCGCGCCCGGCGGCGGCCGGCTGTCGGTGTGCAGGAACCAAAGAATGTCGCCGCGAGTCTGCCCCGCGCCGGCGTTCATCTGCGCCGCCCGTCCACGAGAACCCGCGATGATACGATCCGCTAGGGGCTCGGCCAGTGCCACGGTTTGATCATCGCTGCCGCCGTCCACCACGATCAACTCGCAATCCTGTTCACGTAGCGGTTGCAGGAGGGTCAAGCAGGCGGCGATTCGCGCTTCCTCGTTCAGGGCGGGCAGGATGATGGCGATGCGGGACATGATTTTCGGGCGCGAGGGTCTAGCTAATGACCAGTGAAGATTGTAGTATTTGCATCCTCATTTCATCATGGGGCAGTAGCTCAGCTGGGAGAGCGCCGCGTTCGCAATGCGGAGGTCGAGGGTTCGATCCCCTTCTGCTCCACCAATTCCAACAGCGACTTAACGTCGCTGTTCTGCTTTTCGGGCAGCATCCACGTGACCAGATCGTGATGCGCTTTCCAACACCGCCACGGCGGCGCGAACATTCTCCAGGGCTAGATGCGCATACCGCTCAGTCATCCTGATGCTGGCGTGGCCCAACAAATCCCGCACTTCCGGCAACGCGACGCAGGTATGCCGCAAGTCATGGATACGGAAATCATCAATTCCCGCCCGCCGACAGGCCCTATGGAAGGGTATAGTGGTCCCCGAATTTTAGATGGTCGTTGCGGGCGACCAGATCCCGCGCCTGCTCCAGCCGAAACACCGCCGCCTGTTCCCAGGAATCGGTATCGGAGTGAGTGGGTACTACCAGCGAGCAAGGGGCAAGACAGGATGTTGTCGCACATATTCACGAGAATACCCTGAACGTCGCCTCCACGGATCAATCAACGAAAAAGGTCTTCGCGAAACGAAGACCTTTACGCTTTCACCTACTTCGCCACGAGCGAAGCGAGAAGGACGATCAGGCTGACTCCGTAACGGTCTGGCCTTCGTCATCCGAGTCGTTTTCGTCCTTGGGTACTTCAACGTCAATTCGCATCCGATAGAAGCTGCGGAACACGAACACCAGGTTGACGACCAGGAACAAAGCCGCCATGTTCAGGGCCAAGGTTTGTTGGCCTTGGGCCACGAGGCCAACCGCCATTTCGACCGCCAGCAGGCCGAACAGCGTGGTGAACTTGATGATCGAATTCATGGCCACCGAAGACGTGTCCTTGAACGGATCGCCCACGGTATCGCCCACCACGGCGGCGGCATGCAGGTCGGTGCCCTTGGCGCGCAACTCGGTCTCCACGATCTTTTTAGCGTTGTCCCAGGCGCCGCCGGCGTTGGCCATGAATACCGCCTGATACAGCCCGATGATGGCCAGCGAGATCAGGTAACCGATAAAGAAAAACGGTTCGATGAAAGCACACGCCAGCGTACCGAAGAACACCGCCAGGAAGATGTTGAACATGCCCTTCTGCGCGTAGATCGTGCAAATCTCCACCACCTTCTTGCTGTCCTCGACAGACGCTTTGGCAGCGGTGCCATCAAGCTTCATATGACTTTTGATGAACTCCACTGCCCGGTACGCACCGGTAGACACGGCCTGAGTGGATGCACCAGAAAACCAGAAGATGGTGGCGCCGCCAGAGATCAGGCCGAGCAGGAACGGCGGATAGAGCAACGACAGCTTGTCGAGATTTTCGGTCAGACCGGCGGTCAGCAGCATTACAATCGAGAACACCATGGTCGCCGCGCCCACGACGGCGGTGCCGATCAGCACCGGCTTGGCGGTGGCTTTGAAAGTGTTGCCAGCACCATCGTTCTCTTCCAACAGATCCTTGGCGATCTTGAAGTCGGGATCGAAACCAAAATCGCGCTTCACTTCGGCCGCGATGCCGGGCAATTGTTCGATGGTGGACAATTCGTACACTGATTGGGCGTTGTCGGTCACTGGACCGTAGCTGTCCACCGCGATGGTCACCGGCCCCATGCCAAGGAACCCGAACGCGACCAGTCCGAACGAGAACACGGCGGCCATGATGGCGGCTTTGGCCGGTACCGGGTTGATGATGGCGGCCAAGTCGTACTGCGACACGATATAGGCGCCGGACATCAGGCTCACGATCACCACGCCCATCCAAAAGGCGGAGAAATTACCGGCGGTGAGTCCAGCCAGGATGTTCAGGCTAGCGCCACCCTCGCGCGAAGCGGTCACAACTTCGCGGACGTGGCCAGACCGGACGGAGGTGAAGATCTTGACCACTTCGGGGATGATCGCGCCGGCCAACGTGCCGAAGGTGATGATCAGCGACAATTGCCACCACAGGTTGCCATACACCTTGCCGCCGATGGCGATGCCGCCGATCAATAGATACGACACCACGAAGGTCATGGCCAGCGAGATGCCGGAGGTGATCCACACCAGCGAAGTCAGCGGCGCCTCAAAATCGAAGCGAGCCTGGTCGCCGTAGCGGCTCTTGGCACGGGCTTCGTTGATCAGATAGGAGGCGCCGGAGGCAACGATCATCATGACCCGCATGACGAAAATCCACACCAGCAATTGCACTTGGATAGCAGCTTCCGGAACAGCCAACATGATGAAGCTGATCAGTGCGACGCCGGTCACGCCGTAAGTCTCGAAACCGTCGGCGGTGGGACCGACGGAATCGCCGGCGTTGTCGCCCGCGCAGTCGGCGATCACACCAGGATTGCGGGCATCGTCCTCCTTGACTTTGAATACGATCTTCATCAGATCGGAACCGATGTCGGCAATCTTGGTGAAGATGCCACCGGCAATACGCAGGGCGGCGGCACCGAGTGATTCGCCGATGGCGAAACCGATGAAGCATTTGCCGGCCAGCGCGGGCGAGACGAACAACAGAATCGCCAGCATGATCAACAGTTCGGTGGAGATCAACAACATGCCGATGGAGATACCGGACTGCAGCGGAATCGCATAGACTGGATACGCCTTACCCCGAAGCGCGGCGAATGCGGTCCGGCTGTTGGCCAGTGTGTTGATGCGGATACCGAACCACGCGACGCCCAAGGAGCCGGCGATACCGATCAACGAAAAAGCCAAGATCAGTAGCACCTCAGATACGTTCATATGCTGGACCCCACCGAAGTAGGCGACCATGATGACCGCGATGAACGCTTCCAGAATCAGCAAGAACTTGCTTTGCGTGAACATGTAGGTCTTGCAGGTTTCGTAGATCAGTTCGCTGACCTCGGCCATCGAACGATGGGTTGGCAGCCGGCGAACCTGGCTGTAGATGACCGCGCCGAAGATCAACCCACCGACGCAGAGCAGCAAACCCCAGGATAAGAGAGTCCAACCCGAGACACCGCCGAAGAATTGGGCGAGTGCGGTGTCGGCGAAATTGGGTAACACGAGGTTGGCTTCGTTAACATGAATCGTTTCGGCGAATGCCGATGGTACGCTCAATCCAAACGCGATTAACAATATCAACAACAGTTGGCGTGTCATGCCTCGACGCCATGCGAGCGCGAAGGCCGAACTTGCGAATGTCATGGATCTTACTCCAAAGGTGACCCCAAATTGGTCAAGGGCGAAGCTTTCATCCGCCACCGCCGGAGAACGGGCGGCACGATATGGTTAGCAAGCGCCGTGCCTGAAAAGGTTCTGTTGGTAACCTACCGCTGATATTAGATTTTTTTTATAATAAAACAGATCGCTGTGGGGGTCGCCACAATGTTGTAGGGAAGATTGTCGACAATGATACAGAGTGGGAGAAAGGGCGGGATACTGGTTCCTGCTGGTGGACTGGCCCAAATCGTGGCGGTTGAGCCGGTCCGCAACTCCTGGCGGTACGGCTGGGGCATTCACCGCACCCCGCGCGGCGGGTTCTACAACGTGTCGAGCTGGGAAGCGGCCGAATCACCCTGGCCTCGGGCTAGTGCCCGCGGCTGGGCACCGATGAGCCGCAGCGGCTGGCGCGGGCGTTGTGGGTGGCGGCGGTGGAGGAGGGCGGGCGTTGATGCTGGTACGTGCAGCGACGCCAGAAGATGCACAAGATAGACTGCCATACCGAATCGGCTGGGCGTTTTTATTTGTGAAGTTTGCGATGCCCCCGAGGGGTTTAAGGCGGGTTTCCGTGGCTGAGCGCTTCCGGAACGACAACCGAAACACGCTTGATTTGATCGCCAAAGCGGAAAAAGCCGCGCGGTGGCGATGGGCTACGGCGGAATCGCCACACCGGGGAAGCGGTACTTGAAAAACGGGTCGATATTCGACCGGTAATGCGGGTGCTCGATGATGACTTTGCGCAACCGTTCTTCATCCGTGGCATCGACGATGAAGCCGCCGACATTGGCGCTGGCGATGTCAAACGCGACCTTCATGATGGTATCGGATGGGGAATCGCCGGTCAGCGGTGCTTCGGGAAAGCGGTGGTAGTGGAAGTAGACGGCCTGTGCGACGAACGCCGCCGCCTCCGCGTCCTCCTGCGCCAGAATCAACCGCTGAATGTCCTGCATCGCGTGGGTTGCCTCGTGGATCACGTTGGATGCGGTGATATGGTCGGCCTGATTTAGCGGGGCCTTCACCTGCAACGTCGCCTTCTTGTCGGGGTGCGCCGTGCAAGGATAGTATTCGGCTGCGGTTCCCGTGCTGGAGGGCATCTCGACAACCTGGATCGCTCCCACCGAAATATACCACGCCACATCCAGGAACTTCGCTTGCGAGACCATTTGCGTGCCGAAACGGAAGTTGCAGTACGCCGTATCGCCACCGGTGAGGATGTAGCAAACCTGTTTGGCCAAAGGCGAGAGCTTTACTTGGGTGGGCATCTCACGCTCCCTATTTCTGTACGCCGGTTGCTGTTGGTCGAAGAGCTTGTCGGTAGATTTTGACATATACCCGTTCCATCGTGGTCCCGCAACTCGTACTCGCCCAGATCGCGGGGCGGAGCGATATACTCCACCGCCAGAATTCTTCAAGGCCAGACCTCGATTCTGGCCTTTTTGTTTGACTCGAACTCAGGGCAGTGGATAAGCCATGATTCCCATTGCTCGGCCCGAAGCCCAGCCAGGCACTTACGCGTTGCTGCTGCGAATTGCCGTGACGGATAGCGTGTCGGTGGGCCGGCGTTACCGACTGGTGCTGGCGCCGGGCTGGATGGTCTATGTCGGCAGCGCCTTCGGGCCGGGTGGAGTGGCGGCGCGGTTGGCCCATCACCGCCGGCTCGCCGACCGCCCGCATTGGCATATTGATTTTCTGCGGCCCTACGGCGTGCTCGACGCCGTCTGGTTCAGCCATGATCCGATCCGCCGCGAATGCCTGTGGGCGGCGGTATTGGCGGGGGAACTGGGCGGTGTGCCGCCGCCGTTCCGTTTCGGTGCTTCCGATTGCCGTTGCCCCGCGCATTTGTACCGCTTCCGCGACCGACCCGAATTGACCGCGTTTGCCACTGCTCTGAAAATTTGCTGTCCCAACCACGCAGCCGTGGTGGAGTCGAACTCGCCATGCAACGCGGTTGCGGCCTGATTGCGGGTCCGGTCGCTCGCCGGTACTCTAGCCATTGCGATGCTCCCGCTCGGGTGGTTCGGTTTGAACGCCCGCCACGGCAAATTAAAAGGTCCATTCCAACTTTCCCCATGTTCGCTTACATCCTCCGTCGCCTGGCGCTGATTCCGTTGACTCTGCTGGGCATCATCGCCATCAACTTCGTCATCGTGCAGATCGCGCCCGGCGGGCCGGTGGAGCAAATGCTGGCCAAGCTCAAGGATACTGCCGTGTCCGCCACCGCCCGGGTCGGCGGCGGCGAGGGCGCGGAGGTGGGGCGCGGCGTTGCAGCGACGCAAGGCGCTGCCAGTAAAAGCGCGTATCGTGGCGCGCAGGGTCTTGATCCGGCCTTTATCGCCGAACTCAACCGTCAATTTGGCTTCGACCAGCCAGCCTACGTGCGCTTCGGGCGGATGATCCGCGATTACCTGAGCTTCGATCTGGGCAAGAGCTATTTTCGCGACCGGGCGGTGGTGGACCTGGTGCTGGACAAACTGCCGGTCTCGATCTCGCTCGGGGTGTGGAGCACGTTGCTGATCTATGTGATTTCGATCCCACTGGGCATCGCCAAGGCGGTGCGCGACGGCTCGCGTTTCGACGTGCTGAGCAGCGCGGCGGTGATCGTCGGCTACGCCATCCCGGCGTTCCTGTTCGCCATCCTGTTGATCATCGTGTTCGCCGGCGGACGCTACCTGGACTGGTTTCCATTGCGGGGGTTGACCTCGGACAACTGGGCGGATTTGAGTTGGCCGGCGCGGA